>CAYNNL010000024.1:0-23326 GCA_964398765.1 uncultured bacterium
GCCGAGGTGACCGGGTTGAAGGTGCGCGGGTCGCCGATGAGGGCGATGCGCAGCGAGCCGCCGTAGACGGCCTCGCCGGGGGCGGCGTTGCTCCAGGAGCTGGGCCACACGAACGGCTCGGCGAACGCGAACGTGGCGACCGCCAGCAGGCTTAACAGGGTGAACAGCTTCTTCATTTCTCCTCCACTATGGGGCCATCCGGCGTGCGGGCCGGACCCTCACGGGCCCCCGACCTCGACGCTTCCGGACGACAGTGGCCTACGGTAACCTCAAACCGTTGAACCTGCAAGACGACCCGCCGGCTCGGAGTGCGAGCGGCGCGGGTGCCAAGGTCCAGCGGAAGGGCCCGGCGGCCAGGGCGCCGGGTGGGCTATGTACATTTACCCACTTGGGAACGAATCTAGCACCGCGCCAGGCGGCAGTCAACGAGCGTGGCGGCGGCGAGGCGCCGCGGCCACGGCGTGGCGGCGATCAGCGGGGTATGAGGCCCAGGAGGAGCGCCATGACCCCCCACGCGACGGCCAGGTAGATCGTCGTCCGGTGCAGCCCGCCCGCCGTGCCGCCGAGGGTGGCACCGAAGTCGCCGCCGCCACCGCCGAGCGCGTCACCCAGCCCGGACTGCTTGGGCTCCTGCAACAGGATCGCCACGGTGAGGATCACCGACACGACCAAGAAGATGATGAACGCTATCCAGAACATCCTGCCTCCACTGGGAGCCGACGTGATCGCCGCCCGTCCTGCTTGCCCGTCCGTCACGCGGTTGGTGCCGAGAGCGGGACTCGAACCCGCACGGGTCGCCCCGGTTGATTTTGAGTCAACTGCGTCTACCGTTCCGCCATCTCGGCCCGCCGAGGCGGCTGGCGCCACCCCCGACATCACGCGGACGGTTCAGGATACTACCAACCAGAGCGCGTCTCAGGCAAGGCCGCACTGGCCGTGGCCCCGGAGAGGCGCCAGGGTGGGCGTGGTAGCCTGCCGACCATATGCGGGTCGCGATCGTGACGTTCCCGGGCAGCAACTGCACCGAAGACGCGTCGCACGCCCTCGGCGCCGTCCTGGGCGCTGAGACCTGGACCGTCTGGCATACCGAGGACTCCCTGCGGGGCGGTGGCGCCGAGCCCGACGCGGTCGTCATCCCGGGTGGCTTCAGCTACGGCGACTACTTGCGTTGCGGGGCGCTGGCCGCTCGCAGCCCCGTGATGGGGTCCGTGAGGCGCTTCGCGGCGGGCGGAGGCCCGGTGCTCGGCATCTGCAACGGTTTCCAGGTCCTCACGGAGGCCGGGCTGTTGCCCGGTCAGCTCGCCCGCAACGCCTCCTTGCGCTTCGTGTGCCGTGACGTCCGGCTGCGCGTCGAGCGCACCGACCTGCGGTTCACACGCCTCGCGCGTGGCGGGCAGGTGCTGACCCTACCCGTCGCTCACGCCGACGGGAGCTACTACGCGGCGCCGGATGACCTCGCACGACTCGAGGGGGAGGGGCGCGTCGTCTTCCGTTACGTCGACCCTTCCGGCAGCGTGACGCCGGACGCGAACCCGAACGGCAGCGCGAACGCCATAGCCGGCATCGTCAACGCCAGCGGCAACGTGCTCGGAATGATGCCGCACCCCGAGCGGGCGGTCGAGGCGCTGCTCGGTGGGGAGGACGGCCGCGTGATCCTCGGTTCCCTCCTGAGCGCGTGACCACCGCCCCGCGGGCCGGTTGAGGCTCCACGCGTGACCGAGCCCTCACTTCCCGCAGCGCCGGCGAAAGGAACGCACATGCCCGACGACCTGAGGGCCCAGGCAGGCACCTTCGGCCTCGGCCCGGACGAGTTCGACCTAGTCGCCGCCGCCCTCGGGCGGCAGCCCAACCCCCTTGAGGCGGCCATGTTCGGCGCGCTCTGGAGCGAGCACTGCGGTTACAAGAACTCGAAGCCCCTGCTGCGCCGCCTCCCGACCGCCGGACCGCAGGTACTCCAGGGTCCCGGCGAGAACGCCGGCGTCGTCGACATAGGCGAGGGTTGGGCGGTGGCCTTCAAGGTCGAGAGCCACAACCACCCCAGCGCCGTCGAGCCCGTGCAGGGAGCGGCCACGGGCGTGGGCGGCATACTGCGCGACATCTTCGCCATGGGCGCGAGGCCCGTCGCCACGCTCAACTCGCTGCGCTTCGGCGAGTTCGACGATCCCGCCACGCGGCGTCTCCTCGCTGGCGTGGTCGAGGGCATCGCCCTCTACGGCAACGCCATCGGCGTGCCGACGGTGGGGGGCGAGGTCGAGGCGAACCCGTGCTACGCCGAGAACCCGCTCGTGAACGTCATGGCGCTCGGCCTCATGCGCCATGGCGAGCTCAAGACGGGCACGGTGGGCGAGGTCGGCAACCGTCTCCTGTACGTGGGCTCCAGAACGGGCCGGGACGGCCTCGGCGGGGCAGTGTTCGCCTCGGCCGACCTCTCCCTCGGCTCGGGCGAGGACCGCCCGGCCGTGCAGGTGGGAGACCCCTTCATGGAGAAACTGCTGCTCGAGGCGTGCCTCGAGGCGTACGCGGCCGGACTTGTCGCCGGGGTGCAGGACATGGGCGCGGCCGGGCTGACCAGCTCCGTCGGCGAGATGGCGCACCGCGCCGGGCTCGGGGTCGACCTCCACGTCGACAGGGTGCCGCGGCGCGAGGCGGGGATGACGCCCCTCGAGGTGATGCTGTCGGAGTCGCAGGAGCGCATGGTGCTCACCGCCAGGCCGGGCCGCGAGGCCGAGCTCCTGGCACTGCTGGCGCGGTGGGAGCTCGAGGCGGTGGAGGTCGGCGTCGTGGCGGACCACGGCCGTTTCCGGGTGATCGAAGGCGGCGAGGTCGTGGCCGACATGCCCGTACGAGCACTCAACGAGCCGCCCGAGTACGTGCGCGAGGGCGTGGAGGACCCGGCCGTGAGGTCGGCTCGCGAGCGCGACCTGACCGCGCTGCCGCCCCTGGCCGACGCGTCTGGGGCGCTCCTCGCGCTCCTGGCTTCTCCCGCCGTGGCATCCAAGCGGCCTGTCTTCGAGCAGTTCGACCAGCAGGTCATGACGAACACCGTGGTCGCACCCGGTAGGGCCGGCGCCGCCGTCCTACGCGTGAAGGGGAGCCGCCTAGGGGTCGCCGCGACGATGGACTGCAACTCGCGCTACGTGCACCTCGATCCCGAGCTGGGAGCCGCCCACGCCGTGGCGGAGGCTGCCCGTAACCTCAGTTGCGTGGGCGCCACGCCCCTCGCCGTCACCGACAACCTGAACTTCGGCAACCCGACGAACCCGGGCGTCTACCACCAGCTCGAGCGGGCGGTGGCGGGCCTGGCAGATGCCTGCCTCGCACTCGACACTCCCGTCATCGGCGGCAACGTGAGCCTCTACAACGAGTTCGCGACCAGCGAGGGCCGCCAGGCCATCCACCCGACCCCCACGGTCGGCATGGTCGGCGTGCTGCCCGACGCCTCGCGTCACGCGACCTGCGGCGCCAAGCGCGCCGGCGACGTCGTCGTCCTGCTCGGATCCCCCGTCGGGACCCTCGGTGCCAGCGAGTACCTCTACCGGCTCCACGGCCTGGAGGCGGGAGCACCGCCCGCTCTCGACCTCGCCCAGGAGGCCAAGGTCCAAGCCGTGGTGCGCGGACTCATCCAGGACGGCCTCTGCGACACGGCCCAAGACACCAGCCACGGTGGCCTGGCGGTGGCGCTGGCAGAGGTGTGCCTGGCCGCCGCGCCCCGGCAGGGTGGTGACGGGCCGAGCCTCGGCATCGGCATCGACCTGGGCACCCAACCGGACGCCAGGGCCGACGAGGTGCTCTTCGGGGAGGCGGCGGCGCGCGTCGTGTTGGCGCTCGAGCCGGGGAACGTCGACGAGGCCCTGGCGCGCGCTCGCGCCGTGGGCGTGGAAGCGACCGTCATCGGCGAAGTGACCGGCCCGGGCGCGGCCGGTACGCGCTTCTCGCTGCGCGGCGCGGGGACGGCCATCGACCTCGGGGTCGACGAGCTCGCCGCGCCGTACCTACGGACGTACGCGGAAGCGCTAGGCTGACCCCGGTGATGACTGGCGGGCTCGGGGTGGGGGTCGAATACAAGCCGCGCGAGGAGTGCGGCGTCTTCGGTGTGCGGCTGCCCGAACCCGCCGACGTGGCGGGCCTCTGCCACCTGGGCATCTTCGCTCTGCAGCATAGGGGCCAGGAGGCGTGCGGCATCTGCGTCACCTCGGCCGACGAGGTGCGCCTCGAGAAGGACACCGGGCTGGTCGCCGAGGTGTTCACCCCCGAACGACTGGACAGGTTGCGCTTCCCCGGGGCGTACCAGGGCGTGGCGCACACCCGCTACTCCGTCACCGGCTCGAGCGTGCCCCTCAATGCCCAGCCGCTGACCGTACGCTCCAACAAGGGCTACCTGGCGCTTGTCCATAACGGCAACTTCACCAACGCCCGCGAGATCCGCGACGCGCTGCTGGCCGGCGGAACCGTCTTCCAGACCGGCAACGACAGCGAGGTGATGCTCAACCTCATCGCGCGCTACAGCGCGCTCGACCTGGTCGAGGCCACGTCTCGCGCCATGCACGACCTGGAGGGCGGCTTCGCCGTCGTGCTCATGGACGACCGGCGTCTGATCGGCCTGCGCGACGCCCACGGCGTTAGGCCGCTCGTCCTCGGCAGCCTGGCGAGTGGCCACGTCTTCGCCTCCGAGCCCGCCGCACTGGCCGTGGTCGGAGCCGAGTTCGTGCGCGACGTGAGGCCCGGCGAGCTCGTGGTGGCCGACGCGTCTGGGCTGACGAGCATCCAGGTTCTCCCGCCCCAACCGACCCCGTGCGCCTTCGAGTGGATCTACTTCGCCAGGGGCGACGCCCTCATCGACGGGGTGGACGTCCACGGCGCGCGTGTGCGCATGGGGATGGAGCTCGCCCGCGAGGCTCCCGTCGAGGCGGACCTGGTCGTCGGCGTGCCAGAGTCGGGCCTGGCCGCCGGGATAGGCTACTCGCGCGCGAGCGGCGTGCCATACGACCTGGGCCTATACAAGTCGCCGTACGCCGGCCGCTCGTTCATCAGCCCCACGCAGCAGCTGCGGGAGCTCAAGGTCCGCCTCAAGCTCAGGCCCACGGCGGCGGTGCGCGGCAAGCGCGTAGTGCTCGTCGACGACTCGATCGTGCGCGGCACCACGTCCGGGCGCATCGTGCAGCTACTCCGCGAATCGGGGGCCAGCGAGGTCCACTTCAGGGTCTCGAGCCCGCCCATCAGGTACCCCTGCTACTACGGGATCGACACCGCCGCCCGCAAGGAGCTGGCCGCAGCGACCATGAGCGTGGAGGAGATCAGGCAGCGTATCGGTGCGGACAGCCTGCACTTCCTCACGGAGGAGGGACTGAAGCGCGCGCTGGAGCTGCCTGGCGTCTGCCTCGCGTGCTTCAACGGCCGCTACCCGGCGGGGGTGCCGAGCGAGCTGGCGCGCCGCGAGGGGCTGGGGCCCGATGTCGGCCGGCCCGAGCCAGCGGTGTCGGGTCGAGGCTAGCTCCTCAGGGCTGGTGCCTCAGGGCCGCGGGCGCCGCTGCGTGACGGCCAGCCACGCGAACCGGGCCAGGCGCGGGACGCGGCGCCAGCGCCGCGGGTCCAACGCAACGCGGAAGAGCCACTCGACCCCCAGGCGGGTGGTCCAGGCTGGCATGCGCCGCACCTCGCCCGCCAGCACGTCGAGCGTCCCGCCGACCCCGATCATGACCCTCGCGCCGAGCAGCGCGGCGTGCTGGTGCAGGAAGGCCTCCTGACCCTCGCCAAGCCCCGCCAGCAGGAGGTCGGGCGCGGTGGCCCGCACCGCCGCGCAGACGGATTGCAGCTCGGTCTCCCGGTCGAAGTAGCCGTGGTGATGACCGACGACGGTCACGCCGTGAGCGGCGGCGGCCGCCAGCGCGGCGCGCTCCGCCACCCCGGGCTTCGCGCCCAGCATGTAGACCCTCAGCCCGGCGCCGCCCCGCCGCATCACGAGGCTCGCGAGGTCGACGCCCGGGACGCGGCCCGGCAACCTGGTCCCGGCGAGGCGCGCGGCGAGCGCGACACCGACGCCGTCGGCCACGCTGAGGTCCGCCGCGCGCAGGGCCGCGGCAAGCTCGGGTCGCGACCGGCCCAGCACGGCGATCTCCGGGTTGAGCGTGACGACGAGCCGTGGGCGGTCGCTCGCCTTGGTCGCCTCGAGCACCCAGTCGGCAGCACCGGCCAGGTCGACGGAGTCGAGCGGATAGCCGAGGACGCTCAGCCGAGGGGGGCGCCCTTCTGTCAAGAGGCGGTGAAGCGGTAGAGGTTGCCGTGCCCGCCGGGCTCCACGGCGACCAGGCGCGGCACGAAGGCGCTGGCGGACACCCGCGCCGCGAAGCCGATGTCCTGCTCCAGGCCGATCGACCTGAGGTACTGGCCGGCGACGGAGCGCCATAGCACGTCCACCGGTTCGGGGAAGGCCCGCAGGACGGCCGTCGCGAAGCGCGTCGCGCCCCCCACGTCGGCGGACCCGAGCCGCCTACGTGCGAGGCCGGCTATGACGCCGGCAGCCAGCGTGTCGTCGAGGTCGGGCTCGCCGGCGAAGCCGGAGCACACCAGGTCGATGCGGTCAACGGCCAGTTCGGCGGCCAGGTCCGCCACGGCGGCGGCGTTGTAGAGAGAGCCGAGCAGCACCTGGCGCGCTCCGGCCAGCTGCTCCAACCAGCGGGGGGCGTTCTCCGACACCATCACGACGTCGCGACCGCCGAAGTCCAGCCGCGCCAGGTTGGCGGGCGAGTTGCCGTGGTTGAAGCCCTCGGGTGGGACGCCCTGCTTCTCGCCGATGAGCACCCGGTTGGGCGCCGCCGCCGCCCGCGCCCGCCGCATGGAGGTGGTCAGCGACACGCTTAGCGCGCCCTGATCGAAGAGCATGGGCGCCACGGTGCAGGTGCGCAGCACGTCTATCAGGACTACAACGTCCGTGTAGTGCCCGCTTCCAACGAGGTCGGTGTTGATGAGCATGGTTGTGGGTTCGATCGCGGTCCGGAGGCGCAGTGGCCGCGGCTCCCTCCGAGGTGGCCCGGCCGGAGCGCCGCGGCGGCGGCTACGGACCAGCGGAGCGCGTAGAGCCCCCCTCCCTGGTCAGGCGGCGTTCGGCGCCGTCCTGGCCGCGCGAGTCTAACACGAAGGCGCCCCACCGCCGGCGTCGCCCGCGGCCCCACCGCCCCGCTCCACGCCGGATAAGCTGCGCTGTGCCAGCCGCCACCACGCCGCCCCACCCCTCGTTCGTGTCTGCGTACCTAGGCGGTCGACTGGACGACTTCTTCGAGCTCGCGCCCGGTGACGTCGAGGCGGCGCTCGCCCTGCCGCGGGCACCCCAGCGCGACGCCCTCGTCGACGCCCTCGCGCGCCACGCGAAGAGCCTGGCCGCCCCGTCGCCGGTCTTCGCCAACCTGGAGCGCCTGCGGCACCCGCGCGCCGTGGCCGTCGTCACCGGCCAGCAGACGGGTCTCCTCCTCGGCCCCACCTACACCCTCTCGAAGGCCGTGACGGCCGTGGCCTTGGCGCGCCGGCTCGACAGCGAGGAGCGGCCGGTTGTGCCGCTCTTCTGGCTTGCGACGCAGGATCACGACGCCCACGAGATGGACAACACGTACGTGCTCGACGGCTCGGAGACGTTGAGGCGCCTGAGCGTGACGCTGCCCGAGGGCGTGGCGGTGGGCCGGGCACGGCTGACGCCGACCATGCTGGGCGCCGTCGAGGCCGGCCTAGCCGCCGCCGACCCCGCCCCGCGTTTCCTCCCGGAGGTGCGCGAGCTGCTGCGGGACGCGGCCGCCGTGGCGACCTCCTACTCCGACTGGTTCGCCGCCATCCTCACGCGTCTGCTTGGCGAGCAGGGCCTGGTCCTCGTCGACCCGCTCAGGCCCGACGTGGCGACCCTGTTCCGGGGCGTGATCGAAGCGGAGCTCAGCGACGCCGGACGCACGCCGGAGGCCGTCAACGCCGCGGGGCGCCGCCTCAAGGCGATCGGCTACGAGGCGCAACTGGGCCGGGGCGCCGACGCCACCAACCTCTTCGTTGAGGTGGACGGTCGGCGTAACCTCCTGAGGCGCCGAGGCGCTGGCTTCACGGCGGCCGAACGAGACCTCACGCGAGCCGACCTGCTGGCCATGCTCGAGGCGGACCCCACGATCATCACGCCCGCGGCCGGGCTCAGGCCCGTCGTGCAGGACTTCCTCTTGCCCACGGCGGTGTTCGTGCTGGGTCCGGGCGAGCTCAAGTACGTCGCTCAACTGCGCGACGTCTACCGTTTCCACGGCGTGCCGATGCCGTTGGCCTGGCCACGTGCCAGCGCCACGGTCCTCGAACCCGTTACGGCGAGGCTACTGGCGAGGTACGGCCTCGACGCCACGACGTTCAAGGCGCGGCCCGACCGCGCGGAGGAGGACGCCCTTCTCGGGCTGCACGGCCACGCGGCCCGCTTCTCCGCCTCCGCGGAGGCCCTCGAGGCCGGCTTCGCCGCCATGTTGGGCGCGGTGGGCGGGATAGACCCCACCCTCGAGGGCAGCGTGCGGAAGGGCCACGAGCTGCTGGGAGCAACCCTGGAGCGGCTCAGGCACAAGACCGGCGCTGCCCTGGCGCGGCGCGACGCCACCACGGCCCGCCAGTTCGATCGCCTCCGCGCTCACCTCCTGCCGCTCGGGGAGAGCGCCGAGAGGGTGTTGAGCCCCCTCAGCTACGCCCTCAAGTTCGGTCTCGAGCCGGTGGTGAACATGTTCCTCACCCTCGAGCCATCGGGGGAGCAGGAACTGCGCATCTGACGCGCTCCCTAAGTCAGCCCTTGCGGGCCACCGAGTAGTTGGGGGCGTCCTTGGTGATCGTCACGTCGTGTGGGTGCGACTCGACGAGCGACGCCTGCGTGATGGTCACGAACCGACCGTTCTCCTGCAGGGCGGGTAGGTCCTTGGTGCCGCAGTAGCCCATCGCCGAGCGCAGGCCGCCCACGGCCTGGTAGATGACGTCGCCCACCGGGCCCTTGTAGGCGACCATGCCCTCTATGCCCTCCGGGACGAGCTTCGAACGGCTCTCGTTGCTGTCCTGGAAGTAGCGGTCCGCGCTGCCTCCCGCCATGGCGCCCAGGCTGCCCATACCGCGGTACGCCTTGTAGCGCCGCCCGTCCCGGAGGATCTCCTCGCCCGGCGCCTCGCTGGTGCCGGCCAGCAGCGAGCCGACCATCACCACGTCCGCGCCCGCCGCTATCGCCTTGGCGATGTCGCCCGAGTACTTGATGCCCCCGTCCGCCACGAGCGTCACGCCAGCGGCGCGGGTCACCTCGGCGGCCTCCATGATGGCGCTCAACTGCGGCATGCCCACACCGGTCACGACGCGAGTGGTGCAGATGCTGCCGGGACCCACGCCCACCTTCACGCCGTCGGCGCCGGCGGCCACGAGCGCCGCCGCGCCATCGGCGGTCGCGACGTTGCCGGCGATGACCTCGACCTTGAAGTTGGCCTTGACGAACGCGAGCGCGTCGAGGATCCCCTGACTATGGCCGTGCGCGCTGTCGAGCACCAGCAGGTCGGCGCCGGCCTCGACCAGCGCGCCGGCGCGCTCCTCGAGGTCGAGGCCGACCCCGATGGCGGCGGCAACCCGCAGGCGTCCGAGGTCGTCCTTGGCCGCGCTCGGGTACTCCAGGCGCTTGGTGATGTCCTTGATGGTGATGAGGCCCTTCAGGTAACCGCGGCCGTCCACCACGAGCAGCTTCTCGATCTTGTGCTGCCGGAGGATGTCCACGGCGGTCTCGAGCGTGGTGCCCACGGGCACCGTGACGAGCCCCTCCGACGTCATGACCTCGGAGACGGGCCTATGCATGTCGGTCTCGAAGCGCATGTCGCGGTTGGTGAGGATGCCGACCAGCTTGCCGTCCGCCTCCACGATCGGCACGCCGCTGATCGAGTAGGAGGCCATCAGTTCCTCGGCGTCGGCCAGCGTGGCGTGGCGCTCGAGGGTGATCGGGTCGACGATCATGCCCGACTCCGAGCGCTTCACCTTGCGCACCATCTCGGCCTGGAGCTCCACCGACATCTTCTTGTGGATCACGCCTATACCGCCCAGGCGCGCCATGGCGATGGCCATCTGCGTCTCCGTGACGGTGTCCATCGCGGCCGACACCAGAGGGACGTTCAGGCGCACGCCCGCCGTGATGCGCGTGGCGACGTCGACCTCCTTTGGCAGCACGCGGCTGTGGGCGGGCACGAGCAGCACGTCGTCGAACGTCAACGCCGTGGCGACGATCTTGGCAGACCCGGTTCGGTTGACTGGCACGGGTTCGGTCATTCTTCACCCTTCCGGTGTACGGCGCGGGGCGCGCCGTGACGCTCTCGTCAAGGGTCGCGCTCCAGGAACGCGACCATAGGGGCTAGCCACCTCTCCGGGAAGCGGACGGCCCGGCCGCTCCGATCGGTCGGGACGTGCCGGGTGGTGGCGCTGGCGACGAGCGACCCGTCGGCGGGCCGCTCGACGCGGTAAGCGAACGCCACGCTGCGGCTCCTGACCTCAGTGAGGGTGGTCGTGACCTCTAGGAGGTCGTCGAAGTAGCAAGCGGCGCGGTAATCGACCTCGATGCGCGCCACGGCCAGCGACAGGCCAGAGTCCTCCATCTCGCGGTAACTCAAGCCGCGGCGGCGCAGCCACTCCACGCGCCCGGCTTCGAACCACGGGACGTAGGCACTGTGGTGGACCACGCCCATCTGGTCGGTCTCGACGAACCTTACTCGCAGCTCCATGTCGTAACGGCGGCGGCGGCAACGAGGTGCCCGGCCCGCCTCCCGGGGCAGCATAACGCCTTCGGCGCGGCGCGCCGCCCGGTGCTAGAGTGCCCTCGGGAGCCGAACGAGTGACGCAGAGCAAGGCCCGGGCCCTAGCGGCCGAGTTCTTCGACCAGACCAAGTACCGCCGCGGGCGCCTGCCGGCGTCGCGGACGCGGGTGGCGCCGCCGTTCAAGGTGTTCGCCAACCCCGCCGAGGTCGCCGCCCTGCCGGCGCCCCAGCTCAAGGGTGGGACCGGCATCTGGACCGCCCTGTCGCGCGACCGCGGCGGGGCTGCCGAGGGAGGGCGCCTCAAACAGGCGCACCTGTCGCAGCTCCTCTGGGGCTGCGCCGGCTTCACCTACGGTCGGCAGCGCGTTCACGTCACCTCCCAGGCCGTCTCCTCGCTCGAGTGCTACCTGTTGGCCTTCAACGTGCAGGACCTCTTCGCCGGCGTCTACCACTACAACCCGCGCGACCATAGCCTCGCCCAGCTGAGGATGGGCGAGGTCTCAGACGAGTTCGCCGAATGCGTCCTGGCGCCGCTCGACCTGGGCGCTCAGGCCGCGGCCGTCTGCTTCACCGGCGTGCCCTCACGTCACCGGGTGGCGGACGGGGGGCGCATGTACCGCTACCTCCTGCTGGACGCAGGTGCGGCCGCTCAGGAGCTCGTGTTGGCGGGCACGGCGCTCGGCCTGGCGGTCGGCTACGCCGCCGACTTCTACGACGACGAGCTAGCCGCCCTCTTGACCGTCGACGGCCGGGGCGAGGTGCCCCTCTGCTTCCTGACGGTCGGCTCCTGAGCGTCCCGGCCGTGCGTCGGCTCGGCACGCCGCGCCGACCCGGGTGACCGTCAGACGCCCGGTGGCGTTATGCTGCCGCCAGTCCGGCAGGCGGCCCTCACGCGAGCTTCGACGAGGTGCGAGCGGCCGCGCGGGCCGCGTCGCCGGCCCCGACCGGAGGAAGGGCTCCCGATGACCGAGGCAACCCGCACCAAGCCGGCAGGCACCGACACGCCCAGCGGCACGGCCGCTTACCTGGCAGCGGCCGAGGAACACTCGTCGCTGTTGTGGCATCCGGACGTCGTCTTCGTCAGGGGCGACGGCGCGCTGATCTACGACGCAGACGGCCGCGAGTACCTCGACTGCATGGCCGGCATCGCGGTCGCGAGCGTCGGGCACGCCAACGCGCGCTTGGCCGACGCGGTCGCGGCGCAGGCCAGGCGGTTGATCGTCTGCCCGCAGAACCTCGGCAACGACGTCCGCACCGATTTCACCACCAAGCTGTTCCGGTTCGTGAAGCCGCCCTTGAACAGGGTGTTCTTCGGCAACTCCGGCGCTGAGGCCAACGAGGCCGCCCTCAAGTGGGCGCGGGTCGCCACCGGCCGAGGCCGCTTCGTGGCCGCGCGCAACGGCTTCTCCGGCCGCACGTTGGGCGTGCTGCCACTCACGTGGGAGCCCAAGTACCGCGAGCCGTTCGCCCCCTACGACACGCCCGTCACGTTCGTTCCATTCAACGACGTGGCGGCCCTGGAGGCCGCCGTCGACGACAGCGTGGCCGCCGTCCTGCTCGAGCCCATCCAGGGCGAGAGCGGCATCAGGCCGGCCACGCCCGAGTACCTGCGGGCCGCCCGGGACGTCACCAGCGCCAACGGGTCGCTTCTGGTCCTCGACGAGATCCAGACGGGCGTGGGCCGCACCGGCACGTTCCTCGCCAGCGAGGCGTACGGCGTGGCCGCCGACATGGTGACCCTCGCCAAGGGGCTCGCCGGGGGCGTGCCCATCGGGGCTCTTCTCATGACCGACCGCGTCGCCGCCGCCATGCCCAAGGGCGGACACGGGACCACGTTCGGCGGCAACCCGTTGGCGGCAGCCGCGGGCCTCGCCGTCCTGGAGGAGATCGAGGAGCGCGACCTCATGGGCGCCGCCACCCGCCTCGGGGCGCGGCTCATGGCCGGGCTGCGCGGTCTGGGTCCCAAGGTGGTCGAGGTGCGCGGGCGCGGCCTCCTCATCGGCGTGCAGCTCAACGTGCCCGCCGCGCCGGTCATCGCAGCCCTGCTGGAGGCGGGGGTCGTCACCATCGCTGGCGGCGGCGAGACGATCCGCTTCCTGCCCCCGCTAGTGATCACCGAGGAGCAGGTGGACGAGGTGATCGCGCGGGCCGCCGCCGTGTTCGCACAGGCGTGAGGTTTCCCGTTCCGGGTCGCCCGGCGGCGTCCTTATACTGACGTCGTGAGCCTCAAGCTGGAGAGCATCGCGCTCGAGCTGCTCGAGTACAAGGTCGACGAGTACCGCTCCACCAGGACGGTGAGGGGCGGCCTCCCGTCGCTGTGGGAACTGCTCGGCATGCTGAACCGCGAGCGAGAGCGCCTCACGGCGGAGGAGCGGAACCGCCTGGACGAGGCGGGGAAGACCATGACCGGCCTCTCCAAGACCGCCGGCACGGCCACCGTGGTGCCCAGCCTCGTTTCGCTCGTCCTCGAGGACGATGGCCCGGCGCTGCTCGCAGACGAGGGGCCGGCGCGCCCGCCCACCTTCACCGTCGCCTCACCCGAGGAGCGCGACGAGCACGCCGTGCTGCAACGCCTCGCGCGGCGCGTCTGGTGGGACGACCTGGAGGAGTACGTGCAGCGCGTGGCCGCCGGCTGGCGCGCCGAGCGCGACCGGCTCACCGCGCGCCTGGTCTTCGCCACGCTTCAGAACCTGCAGCGGAACGCGGACCGCAGCACCTTCGGGCAGGATGTGCCCGGCCGCGGCTTCCGAGTGGTCGAGAGCCTGCCGACGCTGCGCGACCCGCTCGTGTCGCTCTCCGACCTCGATGCGCTCTCCGAGATCGTCCGCGAGCTGATCAACGTGATCATGACGTCCGGCAAGCCGGGAAGCCCGCTGCCGCCGTTGGAGAGGGGCGAGAGCGGCGCCCTCGCCTACGTCCGCAACGCGGCGCTGGCCGTCGCGAACGACCCTTACGCCGGCAGGTTGTCGCCCGACCCCAGTCAGTCGCTGACCTCGACGCAGCTGCGGCTCGCCCTGCAGGAGCTCGGCAAGGAGCGGTTGCCGGAGGAGGAGAAGGCCGCCCAGCGCCGCGAGCTCGAGCGGCGGCTGACGGAACTGACAGCTAGGGAACGGGCCGATAGGCAGGCGTTCCAGCGCGACACGGCCCACTACGTGGAGCTCGTCGAGGCCTTCTTCGGGCGGCTCGCCGGTTACCTGCCGACCACCGTCGGGGGCGAGGCCGGGGGGCCACACCTGGAGGGCGGCGTGCTCTTCGGAGTCAACCCGATCCTCAAGTGGGAGAGGGTCCCGCCCGAGGCTTCCGCCGTCACGGTGCGCATGGTCGGTCCGGTCAGGCTCACGCTCGCGGGGCACGACCTGGCGATCGGTGGTGTTGGCAACGGCCGCACCCTCTACCTCGACGGCGAGGAGGTGGAGCTCGACGGCTCCCGCGTGATCCAGCGCGACCGCGTGAGGATCGGCGCCTTCCGTGAGGCCGACTACGTCCACGTTCGGATCCGCAACGACGCCAAGTCGCTCGGGTCACGCCTCGCCGACGCCCTGGTGGTCAACGAGGTGCTCTCGTCGCCGCAGCGCGACGAGCTTCTCGCCACCATGAAGGTGCTGGCGAACAACGTGCGCGGCGAGGTCGACGAGGTCGTCGGTCAGGCCGTGACCCGCGCCAACGTCGTGGCGGTCAGGGCGCCCAACCGGCAGAAGGCCCTCGAGGGCCTTCTGCGGGGGGCTGCCAAGGCCGCCGGGGTGCTGCTGAGCGACGACACGGTCGGCGCTTTGGTGACCCGCATGGCCAAGGTGGGGACGGTGGCGCCGTCGGACCTGCCGGGCCTGGTGGCCACCTCGGGCGCCGCCGAACACATGGTCAAGACGCTTACCCAGGAACCGATGACGTTCGACCTCGCGAACCTCAAGATCACGGTGCGGCAGTACCGCGGCAGGGACCGCACGGCGCAGGAGAGCCTGGTGGCCATGCTGCCGGGTCAGGTGCTGGGCTCGTTCACCGACTCGATGCTCACCCCGCGACCGGGCGGGACGCTCATCTTCGCCCGCGGCGAGGAGGAGGTGGCGGTGCTCTTCGTGCCGACCCGGCCCGAGTCCACCGGCGGCTAGGCCGCGCGGGTCGCGCCGGCCGGTGGCGCGTCAGGGGGCGGCCTGCCGCGGCTCGTCGAACACGTACGCCTCGCGTAACGACTGAAGGTCGGCGTCGTCCACTCGCCCGTCGCCGTTGAGGTCCGCCTGCAGGTTCACGCCCGTCTGACCGTACGCCTGCCCGACCAGGACCAGGTCGTAGAAGTCCACCTGGCCGTCACCGTTCAGGTCCTCGGGCACCCTGCCGCGCAACTCCTCGAGGAGCGCCACGTCGGTCGCCGTGGGGCCGGTCACGCCGCCCTGCGCCGTCCAGGCCATGACCCCCGCGCCCCCCTCCTGAAGCCCGAGGAGCACGCCGAGCTCGTGGAGCAGCGCGGGCCTCAGCAGGCTACCCGCCTGAGGCGATAGCAGGACCTCCGTCTGGCCGGCCCTCGACACGAGGGTCAGCGAGGCGGCGTCGGGTCCGAGCAGCTCGGCCGTGCCGTAGCGGATGACGGCGGGCGCGGCCGGGTCGACCGTGAACTCCGCGGCGCCCGGCGCGGCGGTCACCCAGGCCTGAGCGGCGGCGGCGACCTCCGTCGACAGGAGGAGCGGGCCACCCGAATCGTCCACGCGGTACTCGACCCGCCGCGGCGGCCCGGCACGGGGCTGACCCGGGGCGGGCGCCGCGTCGAGGGAGCTGTCGGGCGCGTCCTGTGGGGACCCGGGAGCGGGGTCGCCTGGCGCCTCGTCGGTGCCCGTCTCTGCCGTCTCTGCCGTCTCGGCGGGCCCGGCGGGTTCGGTCGGCGCGCCACGCTCCAGCACGGCCGTGAGCGCGGCCCGCATCCCGGTCTCGTCCGTGCTGCCCCCGCCGGCGACAAGGTGGCCGTCCGCGTCGACCGCGAGGTGCGAACCGTCGGTCGCAGTCCAACCGGCCGCGTCGAGCCGCCACGCCCCCTGCGCCACGCCGACGACAGGGGAGGCCGCCTCGGTCTCCTGGTAGGCCAGCAGCAACCAGCGCTCGCCGACGGTGAAGGTCGGCAGACCGCTGACGATCAGCGCCGGCAGCAGCGTGGCGCTGCCGCCCAGGAAACGCAGCTCCAGCGCGTCCGCCGGCTGGCGCCCGTCGGCCTCGGCGGCGCGGTCCCGCAGGACCGTCAGGTCGCCGAAGCCCACGGCGGTCCACGGGCGGCCGTCGACCTCCACGCCTTCCACCGTCGTGACCGTGCCGAGGAACACGAGGTCGGCCCGCAGGACCATGGGCTCGGGGAGCAGTTGGCGGTAGGTGGTGGCCGCGGCGTTCCCGGCCACCAGCGACGTGGCGAGCGCGAGAGCCAGGGCGAACAGGTGGCCGGGACGTGGTGGCCTCACGGCTGCTGCTCCCCCGAGTCACCGGGCGAGTCGGCGGGACCAGGCGTCGGGCCGGCGTCCTCGCTCGTCGCCGGGCGCGGCGCGGCGCCGACCACCCCGGTGAGGTAGTCGTGCTTGCGGTCGGGGTCGGCGCTGGCGCTGACGACCTCGGCCGCGAACGTGACCTGCACGCGCACGGGCGGCGTCATCGGCCTGAGCGTGAGGCGGAACAGCTCAGGGTTGCCCGTCAGCTGCCTGCCGAGCCCCGCCACGTCCGCGCGCAGGAGGCCGGGCTCGGCCTGCCAGAGGAGGGCCACGTCGCGCCTGGCGCTCACGGGGCTCGCCTCCACCAGGCTGTAGACCTCGGGATCCCAGGAGATCAGGCTGCGCACGCCCGTGACCGAGCGGGCGTCCTCAAGGCGCACGCGGAGCGTGACGTCGCCCCTGACCTCGGTGAGGGGCGCGTCCACGACGAGGCGTGGCTGTGGGGTCCTCACCACCTGGAGGGTGTAGGTCTGGGTGACGCGTGACAGGTTGGCGTCCGAGACCTGCACCGTCACCTCGAACGCCCCGACCTCGGTCGGCACGCCCCTGAACGCGCCGTTCTCGAGCGCGAGGCCGGGCGGCAGTTCGCCGCCCGTCAGGGTGAAGGTGTAGGGCCGCAGTCCACCCACGGCGTTCAGCGTGACGGCGTACTGCTCGTGGAGGACGGCGCGCTCGAGGCCGCCGCCGAGCAGGCGCAGCGCCTCGCCCTGTGTCGCCAGGTCGCCGGCGCAACCGGCAAGCGCGAGTAACGCCGCGACGAACGCGGTGGCGGTGGCGGCGGCGCGCCCGCGCCACGCTCGCCGCTCGCGCGGCGGTGGGGCGGTCGGGACCTCGGGTCGCATCGAGGGGATTGTAACGGGCGCAGCATGAGGGACGGCTGTGCCCCGCCGCCTCGCCTGGCCCCGACCCGCCCCAGGGGAGCGTCCGGGGTGCGTGGTATCCTCGGGCCTTGAGCGGTGAACGCCACCTTCACGTCACGCGCGAGGCGCGGCGACGCCTCGGGCTACCGAGCGCCGCCTTCAACCTGTTCGGCCGCGCCACGGGGATCGACCTGGCGGGGGCGGCGGAGTGGGCGGCAGTCATCGGCGCGGGGGGCCGGCCGGGCGTCACCCCCGGCGCGGTCGCCGCGGCGGTGGCGCTACACGAGGCGGCCCACGCGCTCGTCGTCCGCTGGGGCACCACGGCCGCCGGGGAACCCGTCCTCGGTCTCGCGGAGCGCCGGTGGGATGCCGGGACGCCGGGAGCGGTCGCGGCGTTCCGCGCGCGCTTCGGTGAGGCGTTCGGAACCGCCGACGGCACGGACGGCGCCGGAGCGGCGGACTCGGCCGCGGGCACGCTCCTAGAGGAGGCGTGGCTGGTGGGCCGGGCGCTGGGTAACGCGGCGCTGGGCCCGTTGCGGGAGCTGTTCGACCACCCGGCCGTGAGCGAGGAACTGTGGGCCACCGCCACCGGGGTCGCTGCCACCGCGTTGCGTTCCGTGCGGCTGGCGCCGGAGCGGCTCGAGGCGGCGGGGTCAACGGTGCCGGCCGCCGCCGCGGGGCGACCGGTCACCGGCGCGACGCCGGACGCCGGCGCGGCCGAGGAGGGGACGTTGCTGTGGCTGCTCACCCTGCCGGAGCGGCTCGAGCCGACCTCCCTGGCCGGCCAGCTCCGGGTGGCGGTGGACGCGTGGGGACCCTACCTCGGTGGGGCGGACGCCGTGGCCATGCTGCTGCTCAGGGCCGCTGACCTGTTGAGGGAGGAGGCGAAGGGGGGCCCACCCGGCCCGCCGGGGGCGCCGGCGCCTCAGCCCGCACCCCCGCTCGCCGGCGCCGGTCACGGGCCCGCCAGGTTCACGCCCGACAGGTCGTGGATGCCAAAGGTGGCGCTCGTCGCCAAGAGCACCTACGTCTGGCTGGCGCAGCTGTCGGCCCGCTACGGGCGTGAGGTGCGTCGCCTCGACCAGGTGCCCACGGAGGCGCTCGAGGAGCTGCGCCGGGACGGGTTCAACGCCCTGTGGCTGATCGGCGTGTGGGAGCGGAGTGGGGCGTCGCTGGCGCTCAAACGGGCGCGCGGCCAGCTCGACGCCGGCGCCAGCGCCTACTCCCTCCACGACTACGAGATCGCGGCCGACCTGGGGGGCCAGGCCGCCCTCGACGACCTCGCCGGGCGCGCCATGGCGGCCGGGTTGCGGCTGGCCAGCGACATGGTGCCCAACCACACGGGCTTGGATTCCCGCTGGGTGGTTGAGCACCCGGAGCGCTTCCTGCAGCTCACCCAGTCGCCGTTCGACGGCTACTCGTTCACCGGTCCGGACCTGTCGACCGACCCTCGTGTGCAGGTCAGGGTGGAGGACGGCTACTTCGACGGCAGCGACGCCGCCGTGGTGTTCGAGCGCGTCGACGCCGCCACCGGTGAGCGGCGCTACGTCTACCACGGCAACGACGGCACCCTGATGCCGTGGAACGACACGGCGCAGCTCGATTACCTGAGGGCCGACGTGCGTCAGGCAGTGACGGAGACCGTGAAGCACGTGGCCGCGAGCTTCCCGATCATCCGGTTCGACGCGGCCATGACGCTGGCGAAGCGCCACGTCCAGAGGCTCTGGCACCCCCTGCCCGGCGAGGGCGGCGCGGTGCCTTCGCGGGCCCGCTTCGGCGTCGACGCCGTGGAGTTCGAGAGGCGCATGCCGCGCGAGTTCTGGCGGGAACTGGTCGACGAGATGACGCGCGCGGCGCCCGACACCCTGCTCCTGGCGGAGGCGTTCTGGTTGATGGAGGGGTTCTTCGTGCGCGAGCTTGGTATGCACCGCGTGTACAACAGCGCGTTCATGCACATGCTCATGCGGGAGGACAACGCCGGCTACCGGCGCCTGCTGAAGACCCTCGTGGCCTTCGATCCCCGTGTGCTCCAGCGCTTCGTCAACTTCATGAGCAACCCCGACGAGGAGTCGGCGCGGGAACAGTTCGGGGCGGGCGACAAGTACTTCGCGGTGGCCACCCTCCTCGCGACCCTGCCGGGCCTGCCCATGTTCGGCCACGGGCAAGTGGAGGGCCTGAGCGAGAAGTACGGCATGGAGTACCTGGTGCCCAGGCTGGCGGAGGTGCCGGACGCCGTGGCCGTGAGCCGCCACCGCGGCGAGCTGGCGCCTCTGCTGGAGGCGCGCGAGGCGTTCGCGCTCGCCGACTCGTTCAGGTTGTTCGACCTGCTCGGACCCGCGGGGGTAGAGGAGGGGGCCTACGTCTTCACCAACCGTCCCGCCGCCGCGCGGGGGGCGGCGGCGACGCTCGTCGCCGTGAACAACTCGCCTCATCCGTTGAGGGGCGTCGTGAGGACCTGCGCGCCCTTCCTAGACACCGTGCGCGGCGAGCTGCGCTCGGAGCCGGTCTGGGAGGCCCTCGGCTTGCGTGACGGTGGCGGCGGCACGGTCCGCCTGACGCGCTACGTCGGCGCCGGACCCGAGCGCGAGGTGGGGCTGGCGGACCTCATGGCGGAGGGCCTGACGCTGCAGCTGGGCGCATACGAGGCTCAGGTTTGGGTCGTGGCTCAGACGACGGAGCCGAGGGACGTGCGGTCGACGCAGGCGCCCCCGGCCGCGCGGGTGGCGGAGGGCGGCCGTGGCAGGCGCGGGCTGCCTGTCGGGCGCTACGACCCGCGGCTTGGCGGAGATCGCGGCGCGGCCAGGCGGCGCGCCGCGAGCCGCCGCCGGCGCTGACGCCCTTCCGCCGGCGCGGGAGGTTCAGCCGAGGGCGCCGAGCCGCCGCGCCTGCAAGTGCGTGAGGGCGAGGGCCAGCGCGTCGGTCACGTGGTTGGAGCCCGGCGTGCGCTCGAGCTTGAGTAGCGCGCGCACCATGTAGGTCACCTGGTCCTTGTCGGCGCGCCCGGTGCCGACGAGGCTGAGCTTCACCTGCTCGGGCCCGTACTCGAACACGGGTAGCCCGAGCTCGGCGACCGTGACGAGCACGACGCCGACGGCTTGGCCCACCCGGAACGACGTCTGCGGCTGGCGCCTGAGGAACTGGCCCT
Organism: uncultured bacterium; assembly: GCA_964398765.1. Taxonomy (GTDB): domain Bacteria; phylum Deinococcota; class Deinococci; order Deinococcales; family Trueperaceae; genus JAAYYF01. Next base: position 20,231 of record CAYNNL010000024.1, read on the forward strand.
CGATCGCCACCACGTCTGGCCGGTTGGTCGCCAGGAAGGCGAGCAGCTCACGCCGCAAGGTCAGGAGCCGCGCCGCCTGGTCCTGCCGCGGTGCCGTCCTGATCCAGCTGGTGGCGAGGAGGCGCGGCTCCTTCCGCACCTCCTCCACCAGTCCGAGGCCCAAGTTGGCTAGGCCAGGGTCGACGCCAAGGACGCGCAACGGCCGGTGGCCCTCGCCGGGCGGCGTGACGCGCGCGTCCTCGGTCACTCAGTACTCCGCCAGGTAACGGTCGAGCTCCCAGGTGTGCACCGCGATGCGGTACTCGTCGTACTCGAGCGTCTTGGCCTCGACGAAGTTGCGGTAGACGTGGTCGCCGAGGGCGTCGACAATGGCCCGGTCGCGCTTCAGGTTCGTTACCGCCTCGCGCAGGTTGGCGGGCAGTTCCCGGATCTTGTGCCGCCGCCTGTCGCGGACGCTCATCTCATAGATGTTGCGTGCGATGGGCGGGGGCGGGGTTAGGCCGCGCTCGAGCCCGTCGATGCCGGCCGCCACCATCACGGCGAGCGCCAGGTACGGGTTGGCCGACGGGTCCGGCATGCGCAGCTCGGCGCGGGTACCGTTGCCGCGGCGGGCGGGGATGCGGATCATGGCGCTGCGGTTGGAGACGGACCAGGCGATGTTCGTCGGTGCCTCGTGGCCGGGGGTGATGCGCTTGTAGCTGTTGACCGTGGGGTTGGTGACGGCCACCATTCCCTGAGCGTGCTCGATGAGGCCCGCTATCCACGCGAGGGCCGTGCCGGAGAGCTGGTGAGCCGCCTTGGCGTCGTAGAAGGCGTTCTTGCCGTCCTTGAAGATGCTCAGGTGGGTGTGCATGCCGGAGCCGGCTATGCCGGCGACCGGCTTGGGCATGAAGGTGGCGTGCAGGCCGTGGTTCATGGCGATGCGCTTGACGACGGTGCGGAAGGTCTGGATGGAGTCGGCCGTCGAGATGGCGTCGGCGTACTTGAAGTCGATCTCGTGCTGGCCCGGGCCGACCTCGTGGTGGGCGGCCTCGATCTCGAAACCGAGTTCCGTGAGAGCGTTGACCATGTCGCGCCTGGCGTCCTCGCCTCGGTCGACGGGGGCGAGGTCGAAGTAGCCGGCGCCGTCGTTCGTGATCGTGGTGGGACCGCCGTCCGCACCGCGCTTGAAGAGGTAGAACTCCGGTTCCACCCCGACGTAGAGGTCGTCGAACCCGAGGGCCTTGAGGCGCGCGAGCTGCCGCTTCAGCACCCAGCGCGGGTCACCCTGGAACGGGGTGCCGTCGGGGAGGTGAACGTCGCAGATCAGGCGGGCTACCTGCCCGCGCACGCTGCCCTCGATGGCGGGGGGGAGCAGCATGAACGTGTCGTGGTCGGGCCTGAGCAGCATGTCCGACTCCTCGATGCGCGTGAACCCCTGCACGGAGGAGCCGTCGAACATGATCTCGCCGTCGAGGGCCTTGTCGAACTGCGAGGTCGGGACTTCCACGTTCTTGTTGCGGCCCAGGATGTCCGTGAACTGGAGCCTGAGGAACGCGACCGAGTGCTCCTCGAGCAGCTTGCGAACGTCGTCGCGGGTGTATCCCACTTCGCCTCCTACGAGCTCGTCACCTGTCGCGGCGGCCGACCTGCGGCGGTCGGCTGACCGTTACTGATTGACGGTCGGCGCGATATTAGCACTTCGCCGACCTGCTGTCACCCTGGAACTAGGCGTGCGTCGCTTCTACGTGAACGCTCGACCCGACCTACCGGCGCCCCAGCGGGCGTGAGGGGTCCTTAACCAAACCCCTGGCGCTGCGACGCGCGATGTTGACAGGCTATATGAGGTTTCTTACGATTCCACTAACCGCCGCAAGTCGACAACTCGTCATTCGGTTCCAAGGAGGAAACGTGAAGAAGTGGTTCGTTTGGGTCCTAGTAGCGGCTCTCGTGGGTCTCGGGTCAGCCCAGGCTCAGAAGCCCACCGTGTCGAAGGTGGGCGTGCTGATGGCCTACACCGGCGCCCTCGCGGAGTTCGGCCCGGCCATCACCAACGGCATCAAGCTCGCAGCTGACCAGCTCAACGCCGCGGCCACCGAGGTCTTCGGCGGCCCGATCGTCGAGATCGTGCAGGAGGACGCGGCCACGGTGCCCTCGCAGGGCGTCGAGCGCGCCCGCAAGCTGATCAACGCGGACGGCGTCGTCGCCATCATCGGCGCACTGTCGAGCGGCGTCACCGTCGCCGTGGCGGAGTCGGTGGCCATCCCGGCCGGGGTCGTCATGATCTCGCCCGCCTCCACCTCCCCGCTCGTCGCGATGCTTCCGGACACCCCGGACGTCATCTTCCGCACGACGGCCTCCGACGCCCTCCAGGGTGTCGTCGGCGCCATGCTCGCCCGCGGCGAGGTCATCGACGGCCATAGCTTCGACACGGCCGCCATCATGTACGTCAACAACCCTTACGGCCAGGGTCTGGCCGACGCCTTCGAGGCCGCCTTCACCAGGCGCGGCGGCAAGATCACGGCCAAGGTCGCGCACCAGGACGAGCCGCAGCCCACGTACGCTGCTCAGCTCGAGCAGCTCCTCGCGGGCAACCCGGACGTCGTCCTGGCCATCTCGTACCCGGGGCAGGCCTCCGTGTACATGGCCGAGGCCCGTGACCTCTTCGACTACACCAGCTGGCAGTTCACCGACGGCACCCAGTCCCTCGACATCGTCGAGGCGCTCGGCGCCGACGTCATCGAGGGCCAGTACGGCACCTCTGCCGGCGCTGACCCCGAGTGGGGCGGCTGGGTGACCTTCGCTGACGCCTACGCCGACGCGTACGGCCAGGCGCCGCCCCTCCCGTACATCGACACGGGCTACGACGCCATGGCGTCCATCGGTCTCGCGATCGCCCAGGCCTACGTCGACGGCGTGGAGATCACCAGCGCCAACGTGGCTGCGCGCCTCCGCACAGTCTCGAACCCACCGGGTGAGACGGTCGGCGTCGGCGATTACACCCGCGCCATGGAGCTCATCAAGGCCGGCACCGCCATCGACTACTCCGGCGCGGCCGGCGGCGTGAACTACGACGAGCTCGGCGACGTCGTGACCCCGATGGCCGTCTGGCAGTAC
>CAYNNL010000025.1:0-22599 GCA_964398765.1 uncultured bacterium
CGCGCCCGCAGCCCGGACGGCGCGGAGCGCGCCCGCGGCGCCGGCCTCACTCCGTGGCTTCCCCCGTGAGGGCGAACGCCGCGGAGTGGTACGCGCTGGGGACCGAGGCGTCGATGGCCTCGAAGAAGTCGTACTCCACGTCCTGCTGGATGCGGTCGGTGACGAGCGTGGCGCCCGAGTCGGAGTCCACCGCCCTGGCGGGCGCGTTCGGGGCCCCGATCACCTCGGCTATGCCCGAGTTGTCGTCGAAGAAGACCTCGGTCCCCGTGCTGGTGATGGGCCCGTCTACCACGGTCACGTCGCCGCGCGCGTACAGGAGCTTGGAGCCGGTCAGGACGCGGATCTCGTCGGCGGTGATGACGGTGAGGTCGCCGGAGTCGTCCACGCGCGTGATGGTCACCTGCGCGCCCGCGCTCGTCAGCACGGCCAGCTCGCGGTCCTCCTCGTAGACGAGGGTGTCGGCCTCGGCCGACTGCTGCCCGTTCTCCAGCGTCACGTTGCCCGAGCTGGTGGAGCGGTCCGTGTCGACGTCGAAGGCCACCTCGTCGGCCTCGATGCGCACCTCGTCGTCGTCCTCGTCCTCGGGTGCCACGACCACCTCGGCGCGGCCCGCCAGGACGCCGAGGCCCGTGGCCTCGCTGTAGGTGAGGGCCGGCCCGCTCGCCGAGAGCCGGCGCCGCTCGACGCTGACCCCGCCGGTGAACTCGGCCACGCGCTCGCCGCCCTGCGTGATGGACGCCCCGGCCGGCGCTGACAGCTCGGCGTGGCTACCGCGGATGGTGAGGGTAGACACGGTGGCCGTGATCCCGAAGGGATCGGGATGCGCGTACACGATGGGCCCGGAGCGCAGGTTGCCGCTCTGGGTGCCGCCCGAACCGTCGATGGTGATGATGCGGCGCTGAGCGTCGGCCGGCTCGTCTTGCGCCTGCGCCAACGCGGGCGCCACGCTCCAGACGAGCACAGTCGCCACGAGGAGGAGCTGGCAGGGCGGGCCGCAGTACCTGCGGAGAACGTCTTTCACGGGTCCCTCCGGGGAGTGTCGACGACGAACTGAGCGTACCCGACGGTGCCGGGGCCGCCCGCCTCGAACTCGGTGAAATCGAAACTGATGCGCATGTCCTCGAAGACGCTGTCGCCTAGGTCGGGGCCCGACATGACGGCGCGCGGGACCTCGAAGCGGCCGGCGCGCTGGTCGATGAGGACCTGTCGCGAGCCCTTCGAGCTCATGTCGAGGTCCAGGTCGTCCTCGACCACGTGAGCGTGCATGTGCTCGCCGCGCAGGTTGTCGGTCCGGTCGATGGTGACGCTGTCGGCCGTCAGGGTGAAGTCGGTGACGCCGTCAACGGTGCGCCGCCCGTCCTGCAGCTCGCCGAGCACGGTCTCCTGCCGGTCAGGGTAGTACTCGGCCGTCGGCGCCGCGAAGTACCAGACGGCGCCGGGATCGGCCTGCGGGTAGAGCGTCAGCGCGGCCGACTCGAGCTCGATGGCGGAAGCGGGCACGGTCTGCTGCTTGCCAGGCACGACCGCGAAGGCGATCAGAACGACCACCACGACCGCGAAAGCCAGCGTCGCCCAGCGCACCATCAGGCGAATCTACCAGCGGGGAGCGCTGAGAGACGTGAACCGGACGGTTATTGAACCCTCACCGAGCCCGGCGGTCGCCTAGGATCAGTCGAACGAGACCGCCACCACCTGGTACACGGCCGCGCCGCGCGGCATGTTGACCGTCACGGAGTCGCCAACGCGCCGGCCCATCAGGCTCTGACCGAGCGGCGACTCGTCCGACACGCGCCCCTCGAGGATGTCGGCCTCGTGCGTGCCGACCAGGTGGAAGACCACGTTGTCGCCGTCCTTGTCCTTCAGGGTCAACGAGGCCCCCAGGCGCGCCACGGCCTCCGTGCCCGGCTCGTGCTCGACCACCACGGCGCGGTGCACCAGCTCCTCGAGGTCCGAGATGCGCGCCTCGTTGGCGCTCTGCAGCAGGCGCGCCTCGTCGTAAGCCGCGCTCTCCCGCAGGTCGCCGTCCGCCAGGGCCGAACCCATGTAGTCGGCCAACTCCTGGCGCTTCTCCTCCTTGAGGTAACGGAGCTCTTCCTTCAGCTTCTCTAGACCGCGAGCGGTCATCTGGATCGGTTCCTTGGCCACGATGCTCCTCGATGTGCGCCGGTCGCAGGCCGGCGCGAACGCCACCTGACTCTGGCTTGGCGCCCGGCACGGCGCAAGTAGTGCTTGCCGCCGGTCGCCGCGGGCAACGTCCGGCGTGGATTATACTGCCCAGGCCGCCACCGCGCCGCGGCTACGGTCGGGCCCTTAGCTCAGCGGTTAGAGCAGTCGACTCATAATCGATTGGTCGCTGGTTCGAACCCAGCAGGGCCCACCAGCTCTCCTTCCCTGGACCTAGCCGGGAACCTCACTGAGGGCGGATACCTCCGCGGCCCCTGTCAGTTGGTCTACCGCGCGCGTCATGTGCCGTAGGTTCGGTGCTTGTCGGCGTTGGCCTCACGGCCGCCATCCGGCCCGTGGGTTACCGTTCCCAGTTGCCTGATCCTCCGGTTCTGGCAGCGAGGCGGAGTTTTGCCCAAGAAGCCGAAGTGACGACGGCGGGAAGTGAACCCGGGGCCAGTCCGCCCAGGATCGTTGTGTCCTAAGTTGGAATCGAGCAATCTGGTGTGCAAGACGGGCAAGTGAATCGGTGCTGCCAGAAGGGATGTCTGCGTAGTCCAAAGATTCACAGCATTGAAGGCCAGATTGCTCTAGATTCGCCGCACGTTTTCGATTGGCGGGCGGATGTTTCCGCTGCGCAACCAGCGTGGGGATGCGTGCTTATCCTACTAAGGTATTGAGTCGGTGCGTCTCACGCAGTGGAGGCTTCTGATGCGTTGGATCTGGTTTCTTGCACTGGTCACGTGGAGTAGTGCGTTCGCCCAGGTCGATCGTGGAGTGCAGTTGAGCTTCGACGAGTTCACGAAAGAGCGAAGTTGCTACCAAGTGGTGCTCAACTCGCCGTCGGACAAGAATGGAGTCGCGCTCATGTCGTTCCCGGTAAGTACCAGAAACGGCACCTCTATCTCGTTCATTCATTTCTTTGATTCTGCTCGCGACTCAGTGCTCAACATGTTCGGACCTCTATCGGGCGAGAGCGTCTTCGTTCGGTTCACGCACTCCGACAAGGTTGTGGAATTCAAGCCAATTGTGACCCAAGTCGAGCTCACGGAGGGTTATGAGCTTGCGATGATCGATGGAACTCAGTTCGTGGCGGAGTTCCTTTCTTCGCCTAGCGACATCAGGGTCCGGATTTCTGGCGCGGATGGGAATGCGGACTTCACCATCAGCCACCCGGTGATCGTTGCGCTCGCAGGCGGCTTCGGCGCTCAGTGCCTGTAGGCCGCGCAGGTATTGTCGAATGGCCCCGCCCCCATGCGCTCGTTAACGCTCAGCGGATTCCGACAGACAAGAACCTGTGCGCTGGCGCGCCAGACACCGCCGTCGTCAGGTTCATAGCTGAGTTCTGTTCTTCGCACAGCTGGAGAGAGGCCCGAGATGGTGACAGACGAGACGCTCTCGGGCGGCTCCATCCACAATGTGATTCACCGCCCAGCCGTGTGTTGCCGTGAACCAGTGCTACACTGGTTCACGTGACCACGCGGAACATCACGCTGTCGCTACCCGAGGACTTGGTCCGCCGCGCCAAGGTCTTGGCGGCTCAACAAGATACGTCCGTCTCTGCCTTGGTCGCGCACCTCCTCCAGCAGGCGGTCGCTGGTGGGAACGATTACGAGGCCATCTGGGCGGCGGAAGAGCGTCTCATGCAGACGGGCATCGGGCTCGAGGTCGGCCAGGTGCTTTGGACGCGCGACGAGGTTCATGAGCGATGAGCGTGGAGTTCGTCGACACCAACGTTCTGCTCTACGCCTACGACGTCACTGCTGGTGAACGGCACGAAAGGGCCCGTGAGTTGGTGGGGCGCCTCGGGAGGACCCGCTCCGGGGCCCTGAGCGTGCAGGTTCTCCAGGAGTTCTACGTGAACGCTGTCCACAAGATCGCGGCTCCGCTCTCACCTGCTGCGGCTCGCGACCGAGTGGCCGTGCTGGGGCTATGGGCGGTGCACACGCCAGGACCTTCCGACGTGGTGGCAGCGATAGACATCGTCCAGAGCGACAAGGTCTCCTTCTGGGACGCGATGATCATCAGATCTGCGGGAGCTCTGGGCTGCACGGTGCTCTGGAGCGAGGACCTCAACCCAGGTCAGGTCATATCCGGGGTGCGTGTCGTCGACCCGTTCGGTAGGCGGTAGGCGCCTCCCCCGACAGGACCTTCAGACCCAGCTACGCCGACTTCTTGCGTCCGTACGTCAGGTGAAGCGGCAGCGCCGTGAGCAGCAGCGCGCCAGCGATGTTGCCGATCGTCACCGGGATCTGGTTCCACACCCACCAGTCCGCCACGCCGATCTCGGGGCTCAGCAGCATGCCGGCCGGGATGACGAACATGTTGACCACGCTGTGCTCAAGCCCGAGCGCGAAGAACGTGAAGATGGGCAGCCACAGGGCGGCGATCTTGCCGAGGGTGGAGGTCGAGGTGAGGCCCATGACCACGCCCATCGTCACCATCCAGTTGCAGAGCAGCGCCTTCACGAACACCACGAGGAACCCGCCGGCCCCCAGGTGCTTGTAGGCGAGCGTCTTGGCCTGCGCCACCTCGACGACCTTGCCGAGCACCGGGTCGGCGAAGCCGGTCCCCAGCTTGGTGGCGTAGAGGTAGTAGAGGAGCGCGAACACCAGGCCGCCCACGAGGTTGGCCGTGAAGCCGAGGAGCCAGTTCCGGCCGAGCGCGCCCAGGGAGGTCTTCCCGGCCATGACTGCCACGGGCACGGCCGCGAAGCTGCCGGTGACGAGCTCGAAACCCATGATGATGATCATGGCGAAGCCGACGGGGAACGCCAGCGCCCCCAGCCAGTACTGTCCCGATTGCACCGCCACGGTGAAGGCGAGGACCGTCGCCATCCCCAGGATGGATCCCGACAGGAACCCGCGGATCAGGATGTCCTTGGGAGCCAGGCGGGATTTGTAATCCCCCATGCTAACCAGGCGGTCGACTACTTCGGCGGGCGCTACGTTGTCCACGTCGGTACCTCGGCTCGTCAAGCTCGGGATGTGGTCTTCACTCAGACGATAGCGCGGCGTGGGCGGGCTAGTACATCCTCTCCGTGTCGAGCTGGTTCAGTAAGGGTTCACCGGCCAGATATCGGCGCAGGTTGTCGCTGAAGAGCTCGACCAAGCGCTCGTTCTCCCGCTCCGACGTGCTCGCGGAGTGCGGGTAGATGGTGACGTTCTGGTGGGTCCAGAGGGGGCTGTCGGCGGGGAGGGGCTCCACGGCGGCCACGTCGAGGGCGGCGTGCGACAGCCGGCCCGAGTCGAGCGCAGCCAGTAGCGCCGGCTCTTCCACGACGGCGCCGCGAGCGATGTTGATGAGCACGGCCCCCGGCCTCATGGCGTTGAACGCCGCCTCGTCCATCAACCCCTCCGTCTCTCGTGTGTGCGGTGTGACGAGGCAGACGTAGTCGGCCTGGGCGAGCACTGCGTGGAGGTCGTCAGGCCCGTAGACGGCGTCTACGCCCAGTGCTGCCGCGTCGGCGCCGTCCGCGTTCCGCTTGCTCGCCACGACCCGCATGCCGAACGCCTTGGCCAGGCGCGCCACCTCCTTGCCGATTCGGCCGAAGCCGATCACGGCCAGCGTCTTGCCGTCCAGTTCGCCCGTCGCGAAGCGCTTCCACACGCGTTCCTGCTGCTGGCGCCTCGCGAGGTCGGCGCGCTTGACGTGCTCCAGGATCGTCATCATCACGAACTCGGCCAGCGGCCGGGCGTGGACGCCGCTGGCGGTCGTGAACCGGGCGTTCATCTCGTCGAGGCCGTGACGGCGCACCATCTGGCCGATGCCGGCGCTGGTGGCCTGCACCCACCTGACCTTCTTGGCGCGCCGTGGCAGCTCATGAAGTCCGGTGTAGTCGAAGTCGAAGAGGATCTCGGCCTGCGCGAGGAGCGACTCCCAGCGCGCCTGTTCCTCCTCCGAGCGCTCGAGCGGCTCCCCGATGTGATCGGCGGCGTAGCGCGGCCTGGGGAGCAGCTCCGGGTGATAGCGGACGTCGAGCCGGTCGTCGACGGCACGGATGGCGTCGACGAGTTCGGGCTCAAGGTATGAACAGATGAGGACGGATGGCACCTTCCCCACCCTAGCCGCTCGCGGCCATGGTGGGTAGCGTGATGAGGCCGTTGAGCTGGTCGGAAGGAAGCGCCTGCGGCGTACGCTCGAGCAACGACGCCCTGCTCTTATCCGGCTCCGTGCCCGTGAGCTTCGTCGCCGACGAGTTGACATCCGCGGCTGCCCGCGGCTAGGAGAGTGTCATGAACGACTTCACTGGCGTCCACACCATCATGCCGACCCCGTTCAAGGACGGCGGCGCGCTCGACCTGCCGAGCCTCGAGCGCCTCACCGACTTCCTGATCGGGTGCGGCGTGAACGGGCTCGTCGTCCTCGGGGTCCTCGGCGAGGCCCCCAAGCTGTCGCAGCGGGAGCAGGACGAGGTCATCACCACCACCGTCAGGGCCGCAGCGGGTCGGGTGCCCGTGTTCGCAGGCACCGGGGCGGGCGGCACCGACCTGGCCGTGGAGCGGAGCCGGAACGCCATGGAGCTGGGCGCCGCCGGGCTGCTCGTGGCGCCGCCGCCCGTGCAGGACGCGGGCGTCATCTACGAGTACTACCGCCGTATAGACGCGGGCGTCGACGGTCCGATCATCCTCCACGACTACCCCGCCGCCACCGGCGTCAGCATGTCGGTCGACCTGGTGCTGAAGCTGTATGGCGGCCTCGAGAACGTGCGCGTCATCAAGCTCGAGGAGACGCCGAGCGTGCCCAAGGTGTCGGCGCTGCGCGATGCGGGTTCCGACATCGCCATCCTCGGCGGGCTCGGGGGTCTCTTCTTCCTCGAGGAGCTGGAGCGCGGCTCGAACGGCATAATGACCGGCTTCGCGTACCCGGACGCCCTCGTGCGGGTCTACCAGGCGTTCGTGGCCGGCGACGCCGCGCTGGCGCGCGACACCTTCTACTCGCTGGCGCCGCTCCTCAGGTACGAGTTCCAGCCCAGCATCGGCCTGGCGCTCCGCAAGGAGACCTACCGGTTGCGGGGAGCGATCGACACCTCGTACGTGCGCCACCCAGGCAAGCAGATCGATGCCCGCTTGAGTTCCGAGCTCGCCAACGTGGTGGCGCACGTGTGGCGAGGCGGCGCGGCCTGACCGGCGCCGACCGAACCACTGCCCCTTCAGAGCCGCGCGATCATCTCCTCGCGCCTGAAGCGCCTGGCGCCCGACCGCAGCAGGACCGCCGCTGCGAGCCACAGCACCGCGCCGAGCACTAACACCAGCCAGACGCTCAGGTAGATGACGCCCACCGCCTGGCCGATCACCAGCGCCACGACCGGCAACACCACCACGCCGCCGAGCTGGTACGCCTCCTGGAAGGTGCTGACGCGGGCCGAGACGAGCACCGTGGCGCCCAGGCCAACCGCGGCGGCGGCCGGCATGACCCAGAGGCCCAGCGCCACCCACATCCAGTTCGGCAGGAACACGCGGCCCATCACGGGCCAGGCGGCGAGGTTGGCCGTGAGGCAGTAGGCGAGGAACGCGCCGAGGCCGAGAGTGACCGCCGGCAGCCAGGCCGAGAGCATCTTGGCCAGGAGCAGGTCGCGGTCGGAGACGGGGCTATAGATGAGCGCTTCGAGCGTCTTGCGTTCCTTCTCGCCCGCGAAGGAGTCGGCGGCGAGGACGCTGGCGAACATGAGCGGGATCACCAGGAGGAGCGGCGCCAGCAGGTAGACGAGACCGAGTACCACGACCTTCTGCGGATCGGTGAGGCCCTCGACGCTCGCCAGCAGGGTGGGCGAGAAGGTGCTCAACTGCCGTACGAGGTCGCTCCCCTCGTTGGCGGCGCTCGGCGCCCCTAGGGCTACCAGCAGTGGGAGGCCCACCGCGAACATGACGGGCACGACGATGAAGGGGACGAGCACCGCCTTGCTGCTGAAGGCTACCCGCACGTCCTTGGTGACGATGGCGCGGATCGCGCGGGCCCGGTTGCCGCTCATCGCGCCTCTCCGTAGAGGGAGAAGTAGACGTCCTCGAGGGTGGGCTCAACGGGCTCGACCCGCGTGACGCTCAAACCGGCCTCGACGAGCGCCGCCACCAGGGTGGGTGTGGCGGCGTCCGGGAGGCGCGACACGAGCAAGGTGCCGTGCTCCGGGCCGTTGGCCTCGGCGGTGGGCCGCTCGACGGCGGCGTCGGGGTAGCGGGCCGCCACGACCGAGGCCGCCGCGTCCAGCTCCGACTCGGCTACGCCGAGGCGCAGCTTGCGGTGCGGCGCCAGCCGGGTGAGCTCGGCCGGCGTGCCGATCGCCGCCAGCCGGCCGGAGCGCATCACGGCCACGCGGTCGCACACGCGCTGCGCGAGGGCGAGGTCGTGGGTGCAGAGCACCACCGTGCGCCCCTCACCCGAACCGAGGCGCCGGATGAGATCCATGACCTGGCGCGTGGCCACGGGATCCAGCCCAGAGGTCGGCTCGTCCAGGAACAGCAGTTCCGGCTCGTGAAACAGCGCACGAGCCAGGGCCAGGCGTTGACGCATCCCCTTGCTGAAGCCGCCTACCCGCGCGTCGGCGGAGCCGGTGAGCCCGAACTGCTCGAGCACCTGCGAGACGCGCGCAGCCACGCGTTCCCGTGGGTAGCCGTACAGCTCGGCGAAGTAGTGGAGGTTCTGGCGCGCTGTGAGGCGCTCCTCGAGGCCGGGGTTCTCGGGCAACACGCCGAGGCGGGCTCGCACCTCCGGGCCGTGCGTCACCGGCGACAGCCCGAAGAGGCGCGCCTCGCCGCCGCTCGGCGCCAGCACGCCCGCCAGGAGGCGCAGCGTCGTGGTCTTGCCGGCCCCGTTGTGACCCAGCAGCGCGAACAGCTCTCCGCGGGCCACGCTCAGCGACAGGTCCGCCACGGCCACCTTGCTCCCGAACGAACGGCTCAGCCCGACCGCCGTCACCACGGCGCCGTCGCCGGGGAAGGTCGCGGGCGCCGCGCCGGAGGCGCCGGACGCGTGGGCGGGCCGAGAGGAGCCGGGCATCGAGAGATTGTACGGGCCGCGCCGCCCGCGCTTGGCGCCGTTGACGGCCCTTTGACGTCGGGCCGCTACCGTTGACCCTACGTGGACGACGGGGAGCCTGGCCGCGGCGGTCCGCACCTGGGTGGTGAGGACGCAAGACGCGGGGACATGCGAGGGAACCAGATGCGCAAGGCGCTACACAGACTGACGAGCTTCTTCGTGAGCCTAGGGCTGATCACGCTGGGCGGACCGAGCATGGCTCAGGCCGATCCGTACGCGCTCGCGCGAGCGGAGCTCAGCGCGGGCATGGCCGAGGTGACCGCCATGCGCGGCCTGCTCGACCGGGCGTCCTTCGACCTTGACGAGCTCGGCATGGAGCTCTTCTTCGAGGACGCTGAGGGCATCGCCCAGTGGGTTACCGACAACGTGGCGTACCAGCCGTACCGCGGCCTGTTGCGGGGCGCCGAGGGCACCCTCCGGTCGCGGGCCGGCAACGCCCTCGACCAGTCGGTGCTCCTCGCCACCCTCCTCAACCAGGCCGGTTACGACGTGCGCATCGCGATCGGGGACCTGGAGGACGAGCAGGCGACCCGGCTGCTAGCCACCACCGCGGCCGCGCCCGCCCGCGATCACGCGGAGCTGGAGGCGCGCCTCCGGTCGGCGCTCCCGGACATGGACTGGGACCTCTTCTTCAACGCCGCGCCCGACGCGGAACGTCAGGCGGAGACCGCGGCGCTGGCCGACGCGCTCATCGCCGCTCTGGGAGGCGCGGGGCTTGAGTTGGCCCCGGGACCCTCCGACCTGCTCGCCGAGGCGGCCGAGTACGCCTGGGTGGAGTACCGGCTCGGTGAGGGCGACGACTGGACGGCGGCGCACCCGGCCGCTCCGTTCGTGACGGGCGCAGAGCCGGCCGTGACGGCGCTGCTTGATGGAAGCGTGCCCGAGGAGATGCAGCACCGCGTCCGCTTCGAGGTGCTGGTCGAGTCGCTCATGGGCGACGAGCTGAGCGTGCGGCCTGTCATGCCGGCGTGGGAGCGGCCGGCCGCCAACGCGGGCGGCGTGGTCATCACCTACTCCAACGTCCCTAACACCGCGAACTCGGGAGCCGACCTCCCCACGGTGCTGGCGGAGAGCGAGTTCTGGGTGCCGTCCTTCTTGGGCGGCCTGCCCGACGGCGGGCTCGCGTTCGACATGATGGGCGCGCTGCTATCCCCCGAGGACGCCGCTAACCCCATGGCGGGCGTCTTCAGGACCGTGCGGCAGAGCTTCAGCTCCGCCATCGGGGCGCTTGGCGCCATGTCCGACGAGCCCGCGGGTGAGGCCGCGGCGCTCACCGCCCAGTGGCTCGTGATCACCCTGATCGGCCCGGACGGTAGCGAGAGGGAGTTCAGGCGTACGGTGTTCGACCGCGTCGGCGCCGAGGCGCGCGCGGCGGGCGAGGTCACCACCGACGCCATGTCGCGCGAGGAGGCGGAACTCCTGCTGCTGACGGAGCACCGGCTGATGGTCTTCCCCGGCGCCGTGCCGCTCGACCACCTGCTCGACGAGTTCCTCGGCCAGGTGCTGGAGGGGGCGCCGCTGCTCGAGCGGGCCCTGGCGCTCACGCACGGGGTGGAGCCGGCGCGGAGCCTGGAGGAATCCCTGTCCACGGGCTCGCCGGTCGAGCACCTCCTCACGATGGCGCTCTTCGACCAGGGACCGGCCGGCACGCTCTCCTGGCGCGCTGAGCCGGGGCTCCTGATCTACAGCGACGGCCTCGAGGGCGAGGTGGAAGACGCCAGGCTCGTCAGCCGGCTCGACATCGTCAACAACGCGCGCCGCACGTTGGCCGGCGGGGGCACCACCGCAATGGTGGCTCAGGGCGTCTGGGAGACCCTCACGGAACGCGACCTGTTGGCCGACGCGCAACACAACACCGCCAACTTCGGCACGCGGTTCGAGGTCGTGGCCCCGCACGAGCCCGCGCCGACCGGGTTGTCGGCCGAGGCGCGCGCCAACCTGCAGCGCGACCTCGACCTCGGCTACGCCGCCCTCGTACCAGCCGGTTCCGACACGTGGTGGCGCGTCGACCTCGCCACGGGTGAGACGCTGGGCGTCACGGCGGACGGGCGCGGCCAGTCGATGACCGAGTACACGATCATGCTGTACGACAACTCGTTCACGCTGATGTTCGCCATGAAGAGCTTCAACGATTGCTCGAAGGGGAACCCGAGCTGGGAAGCGGAGCTGTGCTGCCTCGGGAAGGCGCACCTCAACGTCATCTTCGGCCTCGGGTTGGGGGCCGCCATCGGCGGGTTCGGCATGGGCGGCGCCGTGTTGGGCATGGCCGCGCTGTCGTTCAACGTCACGTCGGGTCTGCTCGGCACGGACCTCACCAGCCTCGTCCCGGGTGGGGTCTGCTGAGGGGCTGAAGCCGCGCCCGAGTGGCAGCCCACGCCGTCGTCGCCCGCGCCTTCAGGCGGGGTCGCGCTTCGCCCAGGTGGCGCGCAGCCAGGTGGCGCAGAGCTCCACCCAGGCGTGAGCGTTCTCGGGTAGTTGGGCGCGGTCCGCGTTGGCCCCGGGGTCAGCGGTCGAGAGCCCGTGCGGGCCATGCGCGAAGTGGTGGTACTCGAACGGCACCCCGGCCGCCTCGAGGGCGGCGGCGAAGCGCAGCGACTGGCTGGCGGGCACCGTCTGGTCCTCGCCCGTCGTCCACAGGAAGGTGGGCGGGGTGGCGGGGCTAACGGCCGCGATGCAGTCCTCCTTGAGGAGCCGCTTCAGCCGGCCTTCGGGTGGCAGCCAGTCGAAGCTGAACACCGCGTAGCAGGGCACGATGGCGTCGGGGCGCGACGGGTGCTCGAGCAACCCCGCGTTGCAGTCGACGCCGCGCGCAGCCAGCGCCGCGTACTCGGCCCGCTCCGCATCCACGAGTTCGGGCCACTGCCACATCGTGCCGAGCATGGCCGTCACGTGGCCGCCGGCTGAGAAGCCCATCACCGCCACCTTGGTCGGGTCGATCCCCAGCTCGCTGGCGTTCTTGCGCACCCAGCGCACGGCTCTGGCCGCGTCCACGGCGGGGTCGGGGTAGACGGCGTGTTCCCTGATCGAGTAGCGCAGCACGAAGGCGTTGAAGCCGCGGCGCATGAACGCGGTGACGACCGGGTCTGCCTCGCGCTGCGACAGGAACTCGTAGCCGCCGCCCGGACAGATGATCACCGCCGGGCGGGGGTCCTCGAGGGGGGTGGGGAGCTGGTCGGAGCGGGGTCGATCGAAGAGGACGGCCTCGAGCGTCACGTCCCGGTCCGGGTTCATGGTGATGGTGAAGCTGCGCACGCCTAGAGCCTACGCCTGGCGCCCATGCCCGGTCACGCCGGGGCGCGTCGCCGCACGAGCGCCAGGGCGCCGATGCCCACGGCGAGTAGCGCGGCCGCCAGGTAGAAGCCAGAGTCGAGCGTGCCGCTGGCGTCTGCCAGGAGGCCCGTGATGAACGGCGCCGCGATGGACGAGCTCATGCCCGCGAAGTTGAAGAAGCCGAACACCGTGCCGTAGGCGCCCGGGTCGGAGATGTCGGCCACCAGCGCGAGGAGGATGGGGTCCAGCGCCAGCTTGCCAACAAGGCCGTACACGAGCAGCGCCGCGATGAGCCCCGCGCGCGAGGTGGTGAAGGGCACGGCGGCGAGGGCCAGGCCCGCGAGCGGGAGCAACCACAACCCAACCTCGCGCCTGAGCCTCAGTCGGTCACTCAACCAACTCGCGAACAGCGCGCCGGGGATCGACATCCACGGCACCAGCGACGAGACCCACCCCACGGCGGTGCCGTCGTAGCCACGAGCCGTCTGCAGGTAGTAGGGCAGCCAGGTGAGGATGACGAAGAAGCCGTACAACGAGCAGAAGTTGACGACGTACAGGAGGAGGATGTCGCGCGAGAGGGCGGCGCGGCGGGTGTGCGGTCGCTCGCGGCCGCCGGCGCGCGGCTCCGGCGGTGGCGGCTCGCGCACTAGGAGCCAGAAGGCGATGGCCACGAGGGCGGTCGGCAGCGCGAGAGCGATGAACGGCAGGCGCCAGCCGGCGCCCAGCTCGAGCGCCACGTAACTCGCTACGACGAGCCCAACCGAGATGCCTATGGCCTGGCCGCTGTTGATGATGGCTGACGCCAGGCCGCGGTGCCTGGCCGGCACCGCCGCGGTCGACAGGGAGAACTGCGTGGGGTAGTAGGTGCTTTGCCCCAGCCCGGCGAGGGCGCTGGCGCCGAGGAGGAAGCCGTAGGTCGGTGCCACGCCGGAGAGGAGAGTGCCGAGCGCCAGCAGCAGCAGGCCCGGCACCAGCAGGACCAGGCGCTTGCCCAAGCGGTCGGCCAGGATACCCACTGGGATCTGCAGCGCCGTGTAGGTGAGGAAGAAGAGGGAGGCGATGAGCCCGAGCCGCCCCTGGTCGAGGCTCCACTCCTCGCCTATCAGGGGGAGCACCGGTGAGAGCACGGTGCGGTCGGCGTACATGACGACCCAGCCGAGGCAGCCGAGCACCACCACCGTGTGCCAGGGCTGCCACCGCCGGCTAGCCAGTTGCGAGTTCAACGCCCTCTTGGAGCGGGCGCGCCGCCACGCTTCATGCCACCCGCATGCTAGCGCGGTCGGTGCGCCCACCGACGAGCGGCTTGACGTTCAGGGGACCAGGCGCCTTGTGAGCAAGTGGGCGCTCATCGCCATCACGGCCAGCAGCCCTAGTCCCCACAGGCTCAGCCCGAGGGCCCCCTGTGATGCGAACCATGCCTCCACGTCCCCGGCGATCCCCGCCCTGACGATGAGGATCGCGGCAGCGGCCAGGACCAGCGCCAACCCCAGGAGCGCGGCGACGAGCACCAGGGTGCCCCACCGCTTCTGCACGGCAGCGAAGAGGTAGCCCGTGGCGAAGAAGAACATGGCCAGCACGAAGTAGGCGAGGAACGCCGTCAGCGCCGCCTCGTCTCCCAGCCTGGGGAAGGTGATGTAGCCGTTCATGCCCCAGCCGTGCGTGGCCTTCTCGATCATCCCGATGCCGGTGAACACCGCGGCGAGCATCCCCGAGGTGATCGCCGAGGTGAGCAGGGTGCCGAGGTGGAAGTCGCCGCGCGTGACGCTGAGCGCCTGGGAGAACGGGAAGGTGAGCGTGAGCGCCTGGACCCCTATCACCAGGAACGTGAAGAGCGGGGCGCCGGCCGCGCCGAACGCGTACTTCGTCTCGCTGGTGGGGATGAGGGCGAAGACGAGGATCGACAGCGCCATGGCTCCGCCGAAGACCAGGAGGGGCAGGAAGAGGTACGTGTTCCGGTTGACGAACTGAAGCCTCACGACCTTGATCATGTCTGTCATACGGCGATCCTTCCTTCGGCGGTCGGCCGGTCGCGGCCGGTGGTGTGGACGATGAGCTGTTGGAGGGAGACCGGCGCGGTCTCGAGGCCGGCCGCGGCGAGGCCGGCGCGCTCGCCGGCGGACAGCGGCCCCAGGACGGTGGCCGAGACGACGCGACCCAGCCGTTCCGTGTGGATGACCTCGCGCCCGGCCGTGAAGGCCGCCACGGCGGCGGCGTCGCCCACGATCTTCACGGCCCGGCCCCTGACCTCGTCGGCGGCCTCGTTCATGACGACGCGTCCCTCGTCGAGGACCACGACGCGCTCGAGGAGGCTGGCCACCTCGTCGATGAGGTGGGAGGACAGGACGATGGTGCGCGGGTGATCGGCGTAGTCCTCGAGGAGGCGGTCGTAGAAGACCTGGCGCGCCGCCGCGTCGAGTCCAAGGTACGGTTCGTCGAAGAAGGTGATCTCGGCCCGGGCCGCCATGCCGATGATCACGCCCACGGCGGAGAGTTGGCCGCGTGAAAGGCGCCTCACGTGCCGGTTCAGGGGGAGTCGGAAGTCGGCCGCGAGCCGCTCCGCCAGCCCCTGGTCCCAGCCGCCGAAGAAGAGCCGGGCCATCGCCAGGGCGTGGCCCACCTTGGCGCCATCCGGGTACTTCTGGTTCTCCCTAACGAAGCAGGTGTGGCGCAGCGCGCGGGCGTTCTCGTACGGCTCCTCGCCGTAGACGGCCACCCGGCCGCTGGTGGGGAAGCCCTGGGCGGTGATCATCGACATGAGCGTGGTCTTGCCTGCGCCGTTGCGCCCGAGGAGGCCGTAGATGACGTCCTTCTCGAGCGCGAGGTTGACGTCGTCCAGCGCCAGGGTGGCGCCGTAGCGCTTGGTCAGGTGGCTGACTTCCACTACCGTGTTCATCTCTGTTGCCTCCGGGTGAAGCTGTCGCGGATCAGCGCGGTGAGGTCGGCCTCGTCCAGGCCGAGCTTGTCGGCCTCCGCCAGGAGCGGTTTCAGGTAGGTGGCGGCGAACGCCGTGCGGCGCTCCGCCAGCAGGGCCTGCCTGGCGCCGGGCGCCACGAACATGCCTATGCCGCGTTGCTTGGTGAGCACGCCCTTGTCGACCAGCAGGTTCACGCCCTTGGCCGCCGTGGCGGGGTTGAGGCGGTAGAAGGCAGCCAGCTCGTTCGTGGACGGGGCCTGGGCGTCCTCGGCCAGCGTGCCGTCGACGATCGAGTCCTCGATGTGCTCGGCTACCTGCAGGAAGAGTGGTCTGGTGTCGTCTATCGGCGAGCCTCCGCTCCATCGGTTCATTACTTGACTAATGAACCAAGGAAGTTTACGCACGGCTTGGCGTGGCGTCAAGGGCCGTTCCCGATGACGCATGTCAAGACCGGAACGCTTCCGTGAACGGTTCGATCCCCCGTGATGTACCGGTGGGGGTGCACGCGGCGCCGGGGACGCGTACCCTGTCACGGGTGGCGTGCGCCGCCGCCCGACCCGATCACCGCGCGGCGCGTCGCCACGGCACGTCAGCAGGAGGCTAGTGAATGTCCAACCAGTTCGGTCCCCACGCCCTCGCGCCCAGAGTCCCTCCCAGGTCCAGCTGATGGCTCAGACCTCACCCGTGCTGTCCGTCAAGCGCCCGCTCACGATCCGCAAGGCCAGCGTGGAGCCGGTCGCCGACAGTGACAAGCGCTGGACGAGCCTCGTCTACTCCTACGCGAGCGCGGCCACCTTCTGGTTGATCTGGGGCACCCTCGTGGGCCTGTACATCAGCTACAAGTTCTCTGCGCCGGACGTCGACCACATCTCTTGGCTATCCCTCGGGCGGCTCCGCCCGGTGCACACGAACACCGTGTTCTGGGGCTGGTCGTCTCTCGCCATGATCGCGGCGGCGCTCTACGTGGTGCCGCGCACAAGCATGCGGCGGCTCTGGTCGTACTCGCTCGGGTGGGTCAGCTTCTGGCTGATCAACATCGCCGTGCTGGCCGGCACCATCACGCTGATGGCCGGCATCAACAACGGCGGTCAGGAGTACCGCGAGTACATCTGGCCCGTGCAGGGCGTGTTCGCCGTCGGGATCATCCTCGTCGCCTACAACCTCGGCCGCACCATCGCCGACCGCGGGATCGAGGAGATCTACATCTCCAACTGGTACATCATGGCGGCGTTCCTGTGGACCATCCCGCTCGTGGTGTTCGCCTACATCCCCTTCTACCAGCAGAACGCCATCAGCGAGACCGTCATCCAGGGCTACTACATGCACATGGGCGTGGGCATGTGGTTCACGCCGTTCGTGCTGGGGCTCACCTACTACGTGCTGCCCAAGCTGCTCAACAAGCCCATCTACTCCTACTCGCTCGGGGTGCTCGCGTTCTGGGCGCAGCTCGTCTTCTACACGATGATCGGCGCGCACCACTTCATATTCGCGCCCACCCCGTGGTGGATCCAGACGGTGGCCATCATCTTCAGCGTTGCCATGATCATCACGCTGGCCGCGGGCACCGGTAACTTCCTGCTCACCATGAAGGGCGAGGGCCGCGCGATCGCGCGCTCCTACAGCCTGCCGTTCATCCTGGCCGGCGTCATCTCCTACTTCCTCTTCTCGGCTCAAGGGTCGCTCGAGGCCATCCGCAGCCTGCAGGGCGTCTGGCACTTCACCAACTACACGGTCGCCCACTCGCACCTGACCATGTACGGCTTCGTCGTGCTGCTCATCTGGGGCGCCCTCTACGGCCTGCTGCCCCGGCTCACCGGTCACGAACCGCCCGCCTTCTGGGTGGGTGTCCACTTCTGGTTCGCCGTGGTGGGGCTAGTGCTCTACACCTTCGCGCTCATGATCGGCGGCACCGTGCAGGGCATGACCTGGATGAGCGGCTCGCCGTTCATCGAGTCGGTGAAGGCCATGGCGTCGTTCTGGCTGTGGCGCGCCGTCGGCGGCACGCTGATGTTCCTGAGCCACATCATCTTCGCCTACACCATGTGGACCATGCGTCCGCGCAAGGCCACCAGCGAGTCCACGGCGCCGGCCGCGGTCGCCACCGTCGAGGTGGCGCAGTGAGCATCCACAAGAACCACTGGCTCCTGTTCAGCGTCACGTTCTTCGTGTTCGTGGGCCTCTCGCTGATCATCGCCATCTTCCCCGCCATCTGGGTGCAGAACAACTCCGAGCCCCTGCCGGGCGCGCAACCCATGACCGCGCTCGAGCGCGAGGGCCTCGGCGTCTACGTCGGCGAGGGTTGCGTCGCCTGCCACACCCAGCAGGTGCGCCCGCTCGAGATGGACCAGGTGTGGGGCCGACCGGCCGCCCCGGGAGACTACGCTTACGTGACCCCGCTCGGCCCCTGGGCGCCCTACGCCCCCGCCGTGCTCGGCAGCGAGCGCAACGGCCCCGACCTGACCAACGTGGGCGCCCGCCAGGCGAGCGACGTCTGGCAGTACATGCATCTCTACAACCCGCGCTCCGTGGTGCCCGATTCGATCATGCCCGCCTACCCGTGGCTCTTCGACCGCGTGACCACCGTGCCGGACGGCAAGGCCGCCGTGCCGGTACCCGAGGCGTTCGCGCCCAAGGACGGCTCCAAGGTCGTGCCCAACGCCCGCGGCGAGGCGCTGGTCGCCTACCTCCTCTCCCTCAAGCAGGCCCCACTGACCGCCCCCGCGGAAGCGGCGCCGGCCGCGGCCACCGAGCCCGCGGCTGCCGAGACCACCGCCCCTGAGCCCGCCGCGGCTGCGCCGGCCGCTGCAACCGAGCCCGCTGCCGAAGCGGCTGCCGAGCCGGCAGCAGCGCCCGCTGAGCCGGCAGCACCGGTCGCCGCGGCGGTGGTGTGGGATGAGGCCCTCGGCGAGTCGACCTTCATGGCGTCCTGCTCCGCGTGCCATCAGGCCACCGGGCAGGGCATCCCCGGAGCCTTCCCGCCTCTGGTCGACAACGCCGTCGTCACGGCCGCCGACCCAACCGAACACATCGAGACCGTGCTGAACGGCAAGCCCGGCGGTGGTGTGATCGACGGCGTCACCTACACGTCGCCCATGCCGCCCTTCGCAGCTCAACTCAGCGACGAGCAGGTGGCCGCCGTGATCAACCACGAACGCACCAGCTGGGGTAACTCGGCGCCGCTTGTCACCCCTGACGCCGTCGCGGCCGTCAGAGGGGCCGCACAGTGATGCGGCTCCTCGGTCTCGTGACCACGCTGCAGCACGAGATGCACGAGGCAGCCGCGGGCGCAGGCAACCAACTCGAGAACTTCTCCCTGAGCACCGCCGAGCATCACTCCATGGCGCCCCAGGGCGTGTACGAGTACGTGCTGGTGGCCATCGGTGTGGTCGTCACCGTGCTGCTCACCTTCTACACGATCAAGTTCTTCATCCGGCCCGGCGAGGCCGGACCGGGCCACATCAAGCGCAAGATCTTGACGGGCGACCGGTGAGGAGTCTGGCATGACCGATCGGAACGAGGACGCGGCCCGCCCGGCCGCAGAGGTCGGGGCCCGCGAGGCCGTCGCGGCGGGCGCCGCCGGGGTCTCGGACCAGACCCGCGTCGACGTCTACCTGGACGGCGGCGACCAGCCCATCGTGAGCTACCGTCCTCCCGTCAGCTTCGAGCTCGACTCCACCCAGCTCGAGGACGGCCCGCACGTCCTACGCTTCGAGGCGTTCGACTCGCAGGGCAACAAGGGCGTGCGCACCGTGCCGTTCAGCGTCCGGAACGGCCCTGGCATCGCCGTGCACGGCATCACCCCGGGCGACGTCCTGGACGGCAAGATCGAGGTGCTCGTCAACTCGTACGGCGGCGTGGGCGAGAAGGCGTGGGAGCCGTCGCGCGCCGAGACGCCGGCGCCCATCCCCACCTGGACTTGGGTGCTGGTGCTGCTGATCGCGGCTTTCGGGGTGTTCTACGGCGTGCGCCACTGGAACCCTTCGTCCGACTTCGCGGCCACGCCGACCTTCAGTTCCACCACGGTGCAGACGAGCCAGGCGCCAGGTGCGGCCGCCGGCCCCGCCGGGGCTCCGAGTGGTCAGGGTGGCGGGGCGCGGGGCGAGGCGCTCTACTCCAACCTCTGTTCGGCCTGCCACCAGGTGACCGGCCAGGGCCTGCCTGGCGTGTTCCCGCCGCTGGCGGGCGATCCGGTCGTCACGGCAGACGATCCCACCGAGCACATCACCACCGTCCTGCACGGCAAGCAGGGCTCGACCATCGGCGGGGTGACCTACGCGTCGGCCATGCCGGCCTTCGCGGGGCAGCTCTCGGATGACGAGGTCGCCGCCGTGGTCAACCACGAGCGGACCAGCTTCGGGAACTCGGCGCCGACCGTGACGGCCGAGCAGGTCGCCGCCCTGCGCTGAGCTGCTCCCCGCCCTGAGCGCTTGACGAGTGGGCGCGCCCCGACGGGCGCGCCCACTCTCATCAGGGTGCGTGGCCGTCAGTCCGCGCCGAGGGCCTCCGACAGCAGCACGACGTCCACGTCCGCGGCGGCGAGGTGCGCCAGGATCGACGCCAGGTCCTCCATGTAGTAGTAGGTCTCGAAGTCGGAACCGCGCGGGTAGACCTGGTGGAAGACGAGCACGAGCCAGGCCCGCTCCCTGGCGGCGCGGTCTATCAGGGCGTTGATGGCGTCCGGCGTGTCGCTGGGAAGCAGGCTCAGGGCCCGGATGCGGTACGGGTCGGCGGGCGGCCACGTCTCGAGCCCCTGGGAGCGGTCTATCGTGCGCCCCGCGGCGAAGTAGCGCCGTATGAGCTTCAGCGAGGCCTCGTCGTAACCGCCGTAGGGGTAGGCGATCACGTCCACGCCCCGCTCGAAGCCGTTCTCGAGCAACCACGCCTTCACGCCCGCCAGTTCCGCCTCGAGCGCCTCGGGCGACAGTGTGTCGAAGCCGCCGTCCTCCAGGAGGCTCGTCTGGTGAGCGATGACCTCCCAGCCACCGAAACGCTCCGCCGTGAGAAGCTGATCGACCGTCATGAACGTGTCGACGCCGACGAGGTCGACTATCGCCGCGATGCTGGCGCGGATGCCGAGCCGCTGCGCGAGTGGCAGGGCGAAGTCGAAGGCGCCGTCGCGCGCGTCGTCGAACACGAGCGACACCTTGCCACGTGGCGGGAGCGGTACCGCCCCCAGGTAATCGAACCAGGCCGTCACGGGGCCGGCGCCGTCGTCGGCGATGCTCAGCTGGATGTCCGTGACGCTCGAGAGGTCGATGGCGGGAGCCGCGCCGCTCGCCGTGGTCCCCAGCCCGGCGGTGATCGTGAACCACGCGCCGTCGTCCGCGTAGGTGGCCGCGGGGTCGGCCACGCCCGTCAACACCGGGAAGGAGTCGTAGGTCTCGAAACCGTCGGTGCTCAGGTAGAGCGACAGGTAGCGCAGATGCTCGAGCCCGCCAAGCTTGAGCGTGAGGGTCAGGAAGCTCCCGCTCAGGTCGACGGGCCGCAGGTTGGTGGCGCGGAGGTTCACCTGCAGACCGTCGCCGTCGGTGCTGAGCCGCAGGGAGCGGGTCCCGATGAGGGTCTGCGTGAGGTCGGCCTCGGCGCTGCCGGCGGTGGTCTGCTTCACGAACGGGGTGTCGTACTGGAACGTGTCAATGGGGGTGCCCGGTCCGGCGGCTCGCGCCACGGCGGTCGGCCGGAGCATCGACGCGGCCGGCAGCGCTCCATCTTGGGCGGCGGCCGGCCAAGGGCCCACAGCACAGGCCAGCGTGAGGACCAGCGCGGCGCGCAGCAACGTGGTCGCGCCTGCGCGCCGGAGGCCGCGCCGCGCGCGGATCGTGAGGGTCATCCGACCATTATGTCCGGCGTCAACCGGGTCTGTCGCCGCCTCGAGCTAGCTGAGCGAACACGCAGCTCGCCTCGCCGTCGGCCATGCACGAGGTGAGGCCGAGCGGCTCTCCAAGCAGCAACGACACCAGCCGTTCGTCGAAGCGGCACACCGCCCGCGTCTCGCTGGCCACGTTGTGGAAGACGCAGTTGATCGCCTCGACTCCCACCCCGCCCGGCGCACGCGACACGTGGTACCCGAGCCCGTTGAGGATCCCCACCACGGTCGTCCGACGCTCCTCGGCGGCGAGGCTCTCGAGCCGCGGCAGCCACTCGGCCGCCACGTCGTCGGCCATCGTCATGAGGACCTGCTCCGCCGTCTCGTCACCCACGCGCTCGCGGATGGCGCGGAACAGGTTGAGCGAGAGGAGGTCGTAGCGCCGAGGGAACGACTCCAGGCCCTGGTGGGTCAGTCCGTAGGTCCGGCTGGGCCTGCGGCCGCTCGGCTTGAGGCCCACGTGGGCCACGAGCCCGTCGCGCTCGAGCGCCGTCACCTGCTGCCTGACCGCCGTTCGGGTCACCCCGAGGAGTGCGGCCAACTCGTCGAGCGTCAGGCCCTCCGGCTTGGCGCGCAGCAGCTCCTCCAGGAGGGCGTCGCGCGTGGTGGGTGGGGGACTGCTCTGCTGCGGTGATGTTCGCGTCATGCTCGACCTCGCCTCCACCGTTCCACGTGAAACATCTTCGGTCGGTCAGGGCAGACCGCCTGTCGCGCCGACCGGCGCTCGCCGGCGGCTTCGCCTGGCCTCATCTCGACATGCGGACAATAACATAAACAGCTTGCATTTTGGTCAGAGAGTGTTACAATGCACTTCGGTAAGCGCGTTCCCCGTGAATGCGGGAAGGAGCACTCGATATGGTCAACCGCTCGAACATAACAGCTAAAGGTATGGCGCTACGGATCGTCGGAGTTTTCGCGATGTTGCTCGTCATGGCACTGCCGGTCGCTTTCGCACAGGGTGGTGACCTCACGAAGTCACCCCCGCCCGCGCCCTACGTGAACGCGTCCACGCTCGTGCAGCTGCCGGACTTCATCCCTGGCGCCGGGGCCCTGTTCATCGACCCGGCCAACGCGCCGACCGGGCCGTGGCTCGCCTACGGTAAGGACGGCAACCTCGTCGAGGTCCTGTTCATGATCCCCGTCAGCGAGATGGACAAGGCCCAGAACTGGAACGACCTCGCCGCGGGCCTGTTGGCCCAGATCGGCTTGACCGTCGACCACGTCGACGTCACCTACAACGGCGGGCACCCGGGCCTCGCCGAGCCGCACTATCACATCCGGCTGGCGTTCGTCGACTCGGCCACCCAGCAGGCCCAGCTGAACCCGTAACGACGGCCTGAATAGCGGCGCGCCT
>CAYNNL010000026.1:0-22280 GCA_964398765.1 uncultured bacterium
CCGCGCTCAACAACGGGAGGAGCGATGCGACCACCGCCCCGAAGGCGATCAGGAGGATGAAGAGCGAGATGGGCAGGCCGAAGACCTCGGCGCGCCGCGCGTCGCGCTGGCTCACCTGCTCCAGCTCGAGGATCGTGGCCGGACCGCCCGAGAGGTCGAAGCGCAGCGCCTTGATGCCGGCGAACGCCTCGCGCACCCGCCGGGTCACGAGCTTGCCCTCGGTCAGGTCGTGGGCGTTCATACCGATGAGGAGGACCGACAGGTCGTTGGCCTCGTCGAGCAGGTTGAGCCCGCTCGAGCTGCGGTAGTCGCGGACGTACGTGACCCCGTCCTGCGCCAGCAGGCGCGCCGCCACGGCGTCGAGCTCGGCTGCGTACTCGGCCGAGCCGGCGGCCACGCTGACGCCGTGAGCCACGGCCACGAGCGCGGCCTCCTCCGGGTTAGAGAACGCGGAGGCCAGCAGTGCCTGCACCGCGGCGGCCTCGCCGTCTCGCGGGGCGTCCGGTTGGGCGTTGAGGACCTCGCCCACGCGGGCCCCGAACGGGAGCGAGGCCAGAGCCAGGAGCAGCCAGGCGGCCAGCACCCAGCGCGGGTAGCGCGCCACCAGGCTCCCGAGGGAATCGAACATCCCGCCCTCAGCTCGCGAGGAACGTGTCGATGACCTGCCGGGCGCCCGTGTCCTTCGTGCGCGCCTCGCCGGCCACCCGGCCGTCGCGGAGGAAGATGATGCGCTCCGCGACAAGGGCGGCGGCCGGGTCGTGCGTCACCATCACGACCGTCCAGCCGTGCTCCTTCACGCCGTGCCTAAGGAGCTCCAGCACCTCGGCCCCAGTGCGCGTGTCGAGGTTGCCCGTCGGCTCGTCGGCGAGCACCACGGCCGGGTCGTTGATCAGCGCCCTCGCCATCGCGACGCGCTGCCGCTGGCCGCCCGATAGCTGGCGCGGTCGGTGCTCCAGCCTGTCCTCGATGCCGAGCTGCCGCGCCAGCTCAGCGAGCCGGGCCTTCCCCTCCTGCAGCCTGCCCGCGACCTCGGCGGGCAGCAGGATGTTCTCGCGGGCGCTAAGGTTCGGGATCAGCTCGAACGACTGGAAGATGAAGCCGAGCCGGTCGCGCCGCAGCGCCGTCAGCTCGTCGTCCGTCAGGCCCCGCGTCGCCCTCCCGCTCACGAGCACCTCGCCGGAGTCGGGCTGGTCGAGGAGGCCGAGCATGTGTAGCAGCGTGCTCTTGCCGCTGCCGCTGGGCCCCATGACGGCCACGAACTCAGCCTCGCGCACCTCGATGGTGACGTCGTCGAGGGCGGGGATGGCCTCGTCGCCGAGCCGGTACGTCTTGCGCAGGGCGGTGGCCTGCAGGGCGAACGGCCTATCAGACATGTTCACTCCAAGATGCGAGGGCGCGCGTGGGCGCCATCCTGGCGGCCCGCCGCGCGGGCAGCAGCGCGGCCACGAGCCCGATGAGGGGAGAGGCGGCGAGAGCGAGCAGCGCCAGCGACCAGGGCACGAGCGGCTCGAGGACGAACCCCGTGAGCGCCCCCGCGCCGCTCGTGATGACGCGGGCGAGGAGCAAGCCGAACCCCACGCCGATGAGGGCGCCCAGGGTCGTGACGATGACGCCTTCCGAGGTGACGAGGGCGCGGACGCCGCCGCGTGAGAGCCCGATGGTGCGCAGGACGGCGATCTCGTGGCCGCGGCTCGCCAAGTTCATGCCGAGCGTGTTGGCCACGCCGAGCGCCGCGACGATCACGGCGATCAGCAGGAGGACACGGGTGGTGGCGAACGCCTGGCTGGTCACCTCGAGGATGTAGCGCTTGTAATCGGCGTTGAGGGTGATGTCCAGCGCCAGCTCCGGGAACTCCGCGAGCAGGCGGTCCTTCACCGTCGCCTGCTGCTCGCCTCGCGACACGACGACGACGTACAGGTCGGGGTTGCCGCCACCGAAGCGCCCCAACTCGTCGATGCTCCCGATGACCGCCTCGCCGCCGCCCGTGAAGTCGACGACCACGCCTCCCACGCGGAACGGTTCGAAGCCGCTGGAGGTCCGCAGGTCGATGGAGTCGCCCAGCTCGAGGCCGTAGCGGTCTCGCATGGTGTTGGCGACGAGCACCTCGCCCGACTCGAGGGTCTCGAAGCCCGTGCGGTCGTCGCCCTGCCCGGGGAGGTACTGGAAGCGGCCGAAGCCACCGTCCGGATCGAAACGTGCGGGGTCGACCAACACGAGAGCCACCGAGCGGCCGCGGGTGTCGCCGCCCGGCTGCAGGAACCGCACGGCAGTGATCTTCACGCCGCTGGCGATGTCCACGCCGGGAACAGCCTGGGTGCGCTCGACGAAGTCGTCGGGGAAGGGGACGGGCGCGGTGACGAACAGGTCACCGACGACCGTCGTCTCGACCCAGGACGAGATGGCGTGGTTCGTGCTGCTGACCATGCTGCCGACCCCGATCACGAGGCCCGTCCCGACGACCACGGTCCCGATGGCGACGCCGTTGCGCGCCGAGTTACGGGTGGCGAAGCTGGCGCCGAGCTTGCCCGCCGGTCCGAAGAGCCGGGTGAGCGGTCCCCGGAGGATCGCTGTCACGGGAGGCAGCACGTAGGGGGCGGTCAGCGCCACTCCCGTGAAGAACATGCCAAGGGCGACCGTGGTGGCGTAGAGCGCGCTCAGCCCGGGCCACGGCACGAGGGCGGCGGCCACGCCGGCCGCCACCAGGCCGAGCCCCACGAGGGCGTGGCGCCGTCGGGGCGGCTCCGCGTTGGCCTGGAGCGAGGCGATCGGCGAGGTCCTGCCCGCGTTGCGCGCAGGTATGAGGCCGGCGACCAACGCGGCGCAGACGCCCAGCACGGAGGCGACGGCGACGTTCTGGACGGGGAGCACCAGCGTCCGGAACTCGTATCCGAGGGTCACTGCGTTCAGGTACGTGACGACGTACGAGAGCACCACGCCGAGCACGACCCCGGTCACGACGCCGAACGCGGCGAGGGCGAGCGTCTCGTAGAACGCCAGGCGCATGATGCCGGCCCGCGTCATGCAGATCGTCCGCAGCAGCGCGTACTCGCGGGAACGCTCGACGACCGAGGCCATGAAGGTGTTGTAGGCGAGGAAGGCGCCGAGCGCCAGGAGCGTGGCGGCGAGCACGCTCAGTCCCGACTGGAGCGTCTGGACGATGCCGAACGTGAAGTCGCCGCTGCCCGCCGGCAGGGTGACCGTGAAGTCGGGGCCGGCCAGGCTTCCCAAACGGGCCGCCACGGCCTGCACCTGGGCTACGTCGCGCACCTGGACCTCGATGTTCGACACGCGGCCCGACATCGCCAGCACGTCCTGCAGGTCGGCGAGGGCCATCACGCCGACGCGGCCGCCGTTGGTGCTCGCCACGCCGACCGCGTCGTCGAGTAGCCCAGTCACGAGCAGCGGCACCCTGCCGGTGGCCGTGGTGAACTCGACAGTGTCGCCGGCCGCGATGCCGCGCGAGCGTGCGAAACCGTCGGCGATGGCTATGCCGCGCGAGCCGGACTCGGGCAGGCTCCCCTCGGCGAGCTTCGCCGGGAGGTCGTCCTGCTGGCTCGTGAGGCGTCCCTGGATCTGGAAGCCGCTATCGACGCCCGGGATGACGGACCTCTCGACCGTGCGTTCGCCCCTCACCGGTTCGGCACGCGTCTGCAGCACCGGGAACGCGCCGCTCACGCCGGGGTCGGCACGGAGCTCGCTCAGGAGAGGCTCCGACTCGAAGATGGACCGACCGCCGGCCCCCGGCGTCACCACCAGGTCCGCCTTGCCGGCCGCGGCCTGCAGCGCGCTGCGTAAGTTGGCCTCCACGTTGGCGCCGACCGAGAGCGTGGTCAGCACCGCCGCTATGCCGAGCCCGATACCCAGGGTGGTCGCCACGCTGCGCCAGGGGTGGCGCAGCAGGTTGCGTAGGGCGAGGCGCGCCAGGGTGCTCACGGGGGCAAGTGTACTCGGCCGCGGGCACCCCGCCGGCGGGACCGGCGGCGCACGCCCGCGCTCGGAGCCGCCACCGGGTGTCCGGGCGCGCCCGCCACGGGACCGCGCGGCCGGTGGCCGCGCCGGCCGGCGTGGTAGCGTCCAGCCGAGCAGGAGGGAGCTAGTGCGAATCCTCTACGTCGCAGACGACCTCTACGATGGGTTCGGTGGCCAGGCTCGGGCGACGCAGGGGCACATCGGCGCCCTGGTGGCCAGGGGCCACGAGGTCACGGCCGTCGCCGGCCGCGAGCCCAACCCGGCTGAGCCGCCCCCCGGTGTCAGGGTCCTCCGCGTCCCGTCGTTCCGGCTCGGCTCGGCGCAGACGCGGATCGCCATGCCCATCTTCTCCACGCTCGTCCCGGCGGTGGCGTGGGCCGACGTCGTGCAGGCCAACACGCCCGCCGTCCTGACCGCGGCCGCCGTGCTCGTCGCCCGCCGCAAGCGCGTGCCCGTGGTGCTAGGTATCCACACGCAGATCGAGACGAGCACGCTTCAGCTCCCGCGCCTCGCCGGGTTGTTGAGGTGGGCGCTATCCGGCTGGTACCGCTGGTTGTTCTCGAGGGCGGACCTCCTCGTCGCACCCACGCGGTTCGCAGCCGACACCAGCCGCGCCTACAGTGACACGCGGGTCGAGGTCGTCTCCAACGGGGTAGACGCGGCGGGCTACCCCGCCCGCGCCCCCGGGGAGCGGCGCGGGCGGGTGCTCGTCTACCTCGGGCGCATGTCGGCGGAGAAGCGGCCTCAGGACCTCCTGGCGCTCATGCGCGAGCTGCCATCCGACCACCGGCTGGTGATGGCCGGGACGGGGCCGATGGAGCGGGAGCTGGCGGACAGGGTGGCGGCCGCCGGCCTGGACGGGAGGGTCGAGATCAAAGGCTACGTCGTGGAAGCCGAGAAGCGCCGCCTCCTCGCCGAGGCCGACGTCTTCGTCATGCCGTCACCCACCGAGCTGCAGAGCATAGCGACCTTGGAGGCCATGGCGGCCGGCTGCGCGGTGGTCGCCTTCGACCACCCGACCAGCGCCGTCCCGCGACTGGTGGAGGAGAGCGGGGCCGGGATCGTCGTGCCGCCCCACGACCCGGCGTCGCAGGCGACGGCCGTGGTGGCGCTCCTTGCCGACCCGGGAGCACTGGCTGCTCGCCGCGCGGCCGCCCTCGCCTACGCGGCGGCCAACGACGTGACGCTCAGCGCGGCGAGGCTCGAGCGGCTCTACACCGACCTCGTGGCCGAGCGGGCGGGTGTGGCGTGAGCGGCGCCGGCGTGGCCGGGCGCGTCGTCGCGGTGACGGGTGCCGGGGGCGGCATCGGCGCCGCGACCACGCGTCGGTTGCTGGCCGCCGGCGCCGCGGTGCGGGGCCTGGTGCGCTCGCAGGTGGCGGCCGACCAGCTAGCGGCACTCGGAGCGGAGCCGGTGGTGGGCGACGTGGCCGACCCGGGCGCCCTCGCTCGGCTCTTCGCCGGGGCCGAGTCGGCGGTTCACCTGGCAGCGTGGATGGGCGGCCGCGGTGGGGCTGCGGAGGCGCGCCGCGTGAACGTCGAGGGTGCGCGGGCGGTGGCGGTGGCGGCAGCGGCGGCGGGCGCCGCGCGGCTGGTCCACGTGAGCAGCGTGGCGATCTACGGGCCGACGCTCGCCGGCGCCGTGGACGAGTCGGTGCCGCCACGGGTCGTGGGCGACCCGTACGGCGACACGAAGATCGAGGGCGAGGCGGCCGCCCGCGCCGCGGCGGCGGAGGGGGGCCTCGGACTGGTCATCCTGAGGCCGACCATGGTGTACGGCCCCGGCGTGGCGTCGTGGACGCTCACGCCACTGGGCGCCATAGCGCGCGGGTTCCCGCTGACGCTCGGCGACGGTGAGGACCTCCTCGACGCGGTCTACGTCGATGACGTGGCGCGCGCCCTCGAGCTGGCGCTCGTGGCAGAGGGAGCGGACGGCGCCGCCCTCAACGTGACCGGCGTGAGCGTCACCTGGAACCAGTTCTTCGGGGCGTACGCCGCCATGGCGGGTCGGCCCCTGCGCCGAGTGCCGGCCTGGCTCGCGCGGGGCGCAGCGCGCTTCGCCTCGACGGTCACCAGGCCGCTCGGTGGGGCGCGGGTCGTGGGGGAGATGGTCGAGGTGATGCTAAGCCGCGCGACCTTCAGCGGCGCCGCGGCCGAGCGGGTCATCGGGTACAGGGCTGAGGTCGGCTTGGATGACGGCATGCGCGCCACCGCCGGGTGGCTCAGGGAGACCGGTCACCTGCCCGGGCCGCGTGCTGCCATGGTGGTGGGGGCCGGCAGCGGCCTGGGGCTCGCGGTCGCCGAGGAGCTGGCCCGGCGCTACCTACCCGTCGTGGCCGCGGACCTCCGGCCGCCCCAGGCCGAGCTCGCCGAGGGGGTGACCCCGCTCCGGGTCGACGTGCTCGACCCGGCCGCCCTGGTGGCGGCCGTGGCGGACCTCGAGGCGTCGGGGTTGGCGCCGGACGCCGTCGTCATCACCGTCGGGGCGCTCAAGCCCGGCGCCCTCGAGTCGCAGCCCCTCGAGGACGTGCGCTGGCAGCTGGAGCTGAACGCCGTCGGTCCCCTCAACGTCGTGCGGGCAGTGGCGCCCGGCATGCGCGCACGTGGCGGCGGCCGGGTGGTGGCCGTCAGTTCCACGAACGGCCTGCTCGTCACACCGTTCATGGGAGCGTACTCCGCGGGCAAGTTCGCGCTCGAGGCCATCATGGACGCGTTGCGCCAGGAGCTCAGACCGTTCGGGGTCGAGGTCGTGCTCGTGCAACCCGGCGCCATGCGCACGCCGTTCGCCGCTCGCGCCAAGTCCATGCTCGCCGCCGAGGCGGAGCGGACCGGCCCGCCCTGGGACTCTTACCTTCTCAAGCTGCGCGACTCGGATCTGTGGGGCGAACGCACGGCGGCCGATCCAGCGGTGGTGGCCCGGGTCGTGGCGGCGGCGGCCACCCGAGGCGCGGCTCCCGCACGCGTGCGCGGCACGCCCGAGGTGCCCTTCCTGCGGGTCTTCGCGGCGCTGCCCGACCGCGTCAAGGACATGGCGTTCACCAGGCCACTGTCGCTCGGACGCCCCCGCTCGCGCCGCCGCCACTGAGGTCTCGCACCTACTCTCCTGACGCGTCGTCCACGGCGCCCGCCTGCGCGGCCGCGGTCCCCTGCCCGGGTCGGCGCGCCCAGAATAGCGACGCGGAGAGCGGGGCGAGGAGGAAGGCCGCGTAGAAGGTCGTGAGGCGCCAGAGGACGACCGGGGCCGCCACCGACCGGACGTGAGTGCCGCCGTCAGACGCGGCGAACCCGAGCAGCAGTTCCATCACGCCGGACGCGCCCGGGGTGGGGACGAAGAACGACAGCAGGGTGATCATGGCGAGAAGGGCGAGCACCTGGAGCAGCGGGGTGTCGGCGCCGTACATGCGCAGGAGCGCCCAGTACAGCGCGAAGTTGCTCAGCCACGCCACGAGGTTCACCGCGTGCAAGCAGCCCCAGCTTACCAGAGGGAGGTCGCGGAAGGCCACGGCGCTCACGCGGTACTCGACCGCCACGCGCCTCAGGGTCGGCCGGAAACGCCGCAGGACCCGCCAGCGCGCCAGGGCGTGAAGCCACCTCACCGCCGGCCGGGGGAAGCGGGCAAGGAGCACGGATAGCGCCAGGGCGGCGGCGCCGCCCACGGTCGCGGTGGCGGTGAGCAGCGGGCTGAGCTCGACGGGAGACCCGTAGGCGAGGTACAGGACCCCCAGGAGGATGAGGCCGCCCAGCGCCGCGAGATCGAGCACGAACAGCTGCACGGCCAGCGCGAGGCCGATGCCGGGCGCCACCCCCGCGCGGCTCAGGACGACCACCAGGAACGGCGCGCCGCCGGTGCCCGCGGGCGTCATGGCCGTCCCGAAGACCTGCGCGACGTGAGCGACGAAGGCGTGCCACCAGCTGAGCCGCTGCCCCTGCGAGCGGACGAGGAGCACCAGCTTGGCGACCGGAGCCAGCCACAGGGCGATGAGACTGGCGATGGCGGCCCCGGCAAGGCCGGGCGTGAGCGAGACCGGCGCGTAGAGGGCCGCGGAGAAGAGCTCCTCGCGCGTCGCGAGGTAGAGGCCCCCGAGGCCCAGTCCGAGGCTCAGGAGTAGCAGTAGAACCAGCCGCATCAGGGCCGACCCGCTTGGCCGGAGCTCACCCCGTCGGCGCGTCGCAGAAGGACCGCTCGCGAGGTCCCCTCGAACGGCAGCCCGGTGACTGCTTCGGCCGGCCACTGCTCGCCGAGGGCCGCGGCGCGGAGATGGGCCGCGGCTCGCCGCGCCATCCCCGCGAAGTCGAGCGCTGCCGCGTTCGACCGTGCTCCCGCGAGCCTCCCCGGGGAGTCCCGCCAGGCCGCCAGCTCGTCGGCGAGGTGCGCGACGTCCACCGGACCCCCCACGCCTCGGGCTCGCAGGAACCTCAGGACGGCCAGTTCGTTCAGCCCGGCGTGGGCCGTGGCGAGCACGGGCCGCCCGACGGCGAGCGCCTCCATGGTGCTGGCGGGGCCCGCCTTGCCGACGACGACGTCCGCCGCGGCCAGGAGGACGGGCATGTCGGATGTGAAGCCGAACGGTAAGAGCCCGGGCCGTCTCTCGGCCAGTTCGTCGAGGCGGGCCTTGAGCGCGGCGTTGCGACCGGCCACGGCGATGAGCCCGGAGCCGCTCGCGAGGATCCGCTCCGCCACGGCGGTCGCCTCGCCCGCGAGCCCCTCGGCGCCCAGGCTGAGAAGGGCCGTGAACCGGCCCTCCGGCAGTCCGAGGCGGGCGCGCGCCTCCGCCTGGGTCGGCGGCGCCAGGAACCGCTGACCGACGGGGTAGCCCACGACCCTGACGTTCGTGGCGGGCACCCCAAGACGCACCAGGTCCTCCTTGGCCGCCAGGCTGGGTGCCAGGACGCGGCCACTGGCCGGCTCCGCCCAGAGCGCGCTCGCGTCGAAGGGTTCGGTGGCGAAGATGACGACCGGCGTGGAGAGGCCGTGGCGGGCGCGCGCGAGGGCGAACACGGTCGTCAGCCAACCGTGGTTGGCCACGATGAGGTCGGGCTTGAGCTCAGCCAGCCGGCCCGAGAGCTCGCGGGCGAACCGCCCGAGCAGCAGCCGCTGGGACAGGCGCGTGACGCCAGGAGCGGCGTCGGTGAGCCGCTGGCCGGAGCGCACGAGGGCGGGCCGCCGCAGTAGAGCCCGCCAGCCGTCCTTGTGGCGCCGGTCGAGGTCGACCGCGCCGAACTCGGCCATCACGTCGCTGACGCGCGTCGTGAACTCGCCCGGGTGGTGATGATGGAGCGCTTCGGAGAGGGCCGTGGCGGTGGCCACGTGACCACCGCCCGCAGCGATGGTCGCGAAGAAGACGCTCAAGGGACGCGCCATCAGCCGTGCCCGCGGCTGGCCAGCCACGCGACGGTCGCCGCCACCCCCTCGCGCCATGAGACGAGCGGCTTGTAGCCCAGCTCCTCGCGAGCGTGGGCCACGGAGAAGTGCACGTCGTTGAGCATGAGGCCCGCACGGTAGCGGGTGACCGGGGGCTCGAACGACGGGAGCAGCGCCCGCCACGTCGCCTCGACCCCCGACGCGAGCGCGCGCGTCGGCCTGCCCGGCAGGCTGAGGCGCGGGCCCTCGCGGCCCATGTCGTCGGCGATGGCGCCGAACACCTCCCGCCAGCTCGGCATCCCGGCGTCGGCGATCACGTAGACCTTGCCGGCGGCTGCGGGCTCGTGCAGGGCGAGGTACACCCCGTGGGCGAAGTTGGGCGCGTAGGCGGTGTTCAACACGGCGGCCCCGCCGCGCACGAGCGGCAGGGTCCCGTTGGCCACCGCGCGCGCGACGCGGCCGAAGGTCGGGTCTCGTTGCCCGAACGGCCAAAGACCGGGGCGGACTACCACGCTCTCCAGGCGCTTGGCCCCGAGCACGAGGTCCTCCGCCAGGATCTTCGAGTAGGCGTAGGCGTTCCGGAGGTTGTCGCGCGGTTGGACGCGAGGATCGGCCTCGCGGAAGCCCGAGTAGCGGTGCACGGCCACGCTCGACACGAACAGGAAACGGCGGCAGCCTGCCTGCTCCGCGTCGTGCAGCAGCGCGCGCGTGGCCACGACGTTCGTGCGGTAGAAGGCGTCCCACGGCCCCCAGTCGGCCACGCGCGCCGCGGCGTGCACCACAGCGTCGACGCCGCGGCAGGTGCCGTGGACGCTCTCGTCGTCCGTCAGATCGGCGCGCACCACCTCCAGCCGGCCGTCGCTCGCGAGGTGCGCCAGTGCGGCGTCCGAGCCCCACGGCGTGACCAGCGCCTTGACCTCGTCGCCGCGCGCCAGGAGCTCCTCGGTGACGTGGCTCCCGAGGAAGCCGTGCGCCCCGGTGACGAGCACCCTCACGCTCGTCCCTCGGGTAGGTGGTTGGCCGGTGGCACCTTCATGACGGTAACAGGCCCCGCGTCAGTGGAGGAGCTGGCCGGCGCGCGCCAACACAGCGAGGTCGAGCACGTAGCCGATGGTGAGGTGCAGCAGCAGCGGGTAGAGCACCGAACGGCTCCGCACGGCGAGCACCGCGAACAGGATGGAGGCGGGCGCCGCGGCCAGGACCTCGGTGAGCGGCTTGCCGAGGTGCACGAGTGTGGCCATCACGACGCTCAACCAGATCGCCGTGGCGGGTGACGCCGCGCGGGTGGCGACGTCGAGCACGAACCCCCGGTAGAAGCCCTCGAACGCGAGGTAGTAGAGCCCGTAGATCGGCAGCCAGGCGAGGACGCGCCAGGCGCTGCCGCCCAGCCACGCGCCTGGCCAGGGGTAGACGGCGGCGAGAGACGGCTCCCCGCCGGCGGCGACCATGGCGGCGCCGGCGACCAGCATCAGCGGGAGCGTCGCGGCCAGCCCGAAACGCCAGTCGCCCACCCGCATCCCCGCGAGCGCGATCGGGCCGATGAGCAGGCGGTACAAGATGGCGGGGACGAGGAGGAGCAGCACGACCGACCAGGCGACGCTGGAGAACGCGCTGACCGGGCCCTGAGGCGCCAGCCGGAGCAGGCTGGGACCTGGCGTGGCGAGGTACCAGAAGGCCGCCTGTAACACCAGCGAGCCGAGGAGGAAGAACCAGTACTTGGCGCGCTCGCCGTCGGGGAGGAGCGCGCTCAGGTCGGCGCCGACCAACCTGAGGGCGGCCCAGGGACTCATAGCTCCTTCTGCACCATGCGGTACGTCTTGTAGTGGACGCCCCCCGCCGCCTCGATGGCGCGGTTGATGGGGTGGTTGTCCTCGAGCGTCCAGCCGCACTCGCCGCCGATGATCCCGATGCGGTGGGCGCGCTTGACCGTCTCCTCGATGAGGATGAGGTCGAAGCCGTGATTGCGGTGCTCGGGGAGCACGCCGAGGATGACGAGTCGGGCCTGCGTCATGATGCGCTTGCGGCGCATGAGGGGGACGACGCCCGTCAGGAGGCGCCCGTCGAACCGGGTCAGCACCTGGTTGAGGTTGGGCACGGCGATGCTGACGGCCACCGGCTCGCCCTTGTACTCGAGGAACAGTGCCAACTCCGGGTCGACGATCATCTTGAGCTCGCCGGCCATGTGCTCGATCTCCGCGTCGGTGAACGGGACGTTGCCCCAGTTCTTCTCCCAGGCGGCGTGGTGTATGGCCTGGAGGACCTTCACCTCTTCGTGGAACCTCTTCATGTCGGCGGGCCGGATGACCGGCTTGTACCGCTCCCGCGCCCGCGCGGTGAGCCGCGCGATCCGGTCGGGTACCGTGCCCTTGTTCTCGAAGTAGAACGAGTAGAGGTCCTTGACCTTGCGGTAACCGGCGGCCGTGGCCAGCTCCAGGTAACCGGGCGGGTTCTGCGGCATCATGACGTACGGCTTCTGATCGAAGGCGTCGATCTGGAAGCCCGCCCCGTCGTTCATTGTCGGGTTGGCGGGGCCCCTCACGGCCTTCCGGCCGAGCGCGCGCGCCTCCGTCTCGACCGCGGCGAAGAGCGCCCCCGCGACGGCCGCGTCGGACGCCTCGAAGAAACCGAAGAAGGCCACGTTGTCGGTCACGTGGGTGGCGTTATGCAGGTCGTCGTCGATGCAGGCGATGCGGCCGACCACCCGCCCGTCGCGGCGCGCCAGGTAGTAGGTGGCGCGGGCGTGCTCGAAGAACGGGTTCTTCTTGGGGTCGAGGAGCTCGAACTGAGAGACCCGCAAGGGAGCCACCCAGTTCGGGTCCGACGCGTACTTGCTGTAAGGGAAGAGGACGAACTCCCTCATCGACCTGCGGGAGGCTACGCGTTCCACGCTGACCATGGCGGCTCAGATCACGCCGAACCGCCGGCCGACGTCCGCGAAAGCGCTGATCAGTCGGTCGAGCTGGTCCTCCGTGTGGTTGGCGTTCACGCTCGTGCGGATGATGGAGCGGCCCGGCGCGACCCCGGGCGGCAGCGCCGGCGTGGTGAAGACGCCGAGCTCCCAGAGAGCGCGCCAGAACGCCATCGCCAGCTCGTCGGGCCCGATCAGCACGGGAACGATGGGGGTCTGCGACCCGAGGGTGTCGAACCCGAGCGCCGACATGCCGCCCTGCAGCCGGGCGACGTTGCGCCAGAGCCGTTCGCGGTGTTCGGGCTCCGTCTCCATGATGTCGAGCGCCTCGAGGGCGGCGGCCATCTGCATGGCGGGGAGCGCGGCGGTGAAGATGAACGGCCGCGCGTGATGCTTCACGTAGTTCACGACCTCGCGCTCGGCGGCCATGAACCCGCCGACGCTCGCGAACGACTTGGAGAAGGTGCCGACCACCACGTCGATCTCGTCCTCGAGGCCGAAATGCTCGCCGGTGCCGCGGCCGTGCTCCCCGAGCACGCCGCTGCCGTGCGCGTCGTCGACGATCAGGCGCGCTCCGTACCGCTTCTTCAGGCGGACGATGCCGGGGATGTCGGCGATGTGGCCGCTCATGGAGAACACGCCGTCGGTGACGATGATCCTGCCGCCGGGCTTGCCGGCGTCGGCCTCGAGCATGCGCTCCAGGTCTGCGAGGTCGCCGTGCTCGTACTTACGCAGCGTGGCGTAGGAGAGGCGGGCCGCGTCGTAGAGCGAGGCGTGGTTCTCGCGGTCGTAGTAGAGGATGTCGTGACGCCCCGCGAGGGCGGCTACCACCGACAGGCAGCCGAGGAAGCCTGCGCTGAAGGTGAGCGCTGCCTCCTTGCGGACGAAGCCCGCCAACCGCTGCTCCAGTTCCTCGTGCAGCGTGAGCGTGCCGGTCAGGAAGCGCGAACCGGTGCAACTGGTGCCGAAGTCGTCCAGCGCCCGCCGGGCGGCCTCCTTCAGGCGCGGGTCCTGGGTGAGGCCCAGGTAATCGTTCGAGCCCGTGATGATCATCTCGCGGCCGCCCACGGTGACCGTGCCGCCGTGCTGCGCCCCGATGGGCTTGAAGTAGGGGTGCATCCCCGCGGCCGCGGCCTCGTCGGCCCGCCTGAACTGGAACGCCTTGGCGAAAGCGTCCTGGGCCTTCCCTACGGTCGCATCAGCGCTTTCGTTACGCGGTACCTCTGACAAGGGCCCCTCCATGGACGGCTTCCGAGTGCGCGCATAGTACCACCGGGGCGAGCGCGCGCCGGCCGGAGCGCCCAAGCAAGCCTATAGCCGACGCTCCGGCTTGACAAGGCGCGCACCGAGCGCGCCTCATCTGTGACCCAACCGTCACCCACCGCGGGTGGGCCCAGTTGGTAGAATCTGCGCGTGCTCAAGGCGGAACTCGTACGCCACGCCTCGATCCCGCGGCGCGAACCGCGCCCGAAGGGGTGACCAGCTTGCACCCGACCCTGTCCCCGGTACGGACGCGCGCAGTGTCCGTCGCCGACGCTCCACTCGTGCACGAGCTCTACGCAGCGACTCCCGAGTACTTCGACATAATCTCCATCCCGGTGCCCACGGTCGCAGAGGTCAGCACCGACCTCGCGACCGCCACTGCCGACCCGCGGCGGTTCGTCGAGCTCGTGCTCTTGGAGCCCAGCGCGGCGGGGCCCGACTGCGACCTGGACCCGGTGACCGGCGCGGCGGTCGTCGGTTACCTCGATTACAAGCTCGACTACCCCGCGGAGGGGGACGCCACCGTCAACCTGCTACTGATCCGGGCTGGGCTGCAGAGCCGCGGCGTCGGGGGCGCGTGCGTGAGGGATCTCGAGGGGCGGCTGCGTGGCCGCTCCGCCAGGCTCCTCGCCAGCATCTACGGCGAGAACCCGCGGGCCAGGCGCTTCTGGGAGGGCCTCGGCTACCGCTTCGCCATCGACGCGCGACCACTGCTCGAGTGGTTCGCCAAGACCCTCGCGTGAGGTCGTGAGCACGCCAGACCTCAACGTCGTCAGCGTCTCTCTCGGGTCGGCCAGCCGCGACGCCGACCAGACGGTCGAGATCCTCGGCCGCCGCGTGCATATCAGGCGTATCGGGACCGGCGGCGACCTTGCGCTAGCGGAGCGGATGATCGGGGAGCTCGACGGCAAGGTCGACGCGATCGGCCTCGGTGGGATAGACCTCTACTTCGCCATCCGTGACCGGCGTTACTACGTGAGGGACGCCCTGAGGCTGGCCAGGGCGGCCAAGACCACCCCTGTGGTCTGCGGCGCGGGTCTCAAGAACACGCTTGAGCGTTCCAGCATCAAGTCGCTGGCGGATGAGATCGGTTGGCGCGGCCGCAGGGTGCTCATGGTGTCCGCGGTCGACCGCTTCGGCATGGCTGAGGAGCTCGACGCGCAGGGAGCGGACGTCTTCTACGGCGACGTGGTCTTCGCGCTCGGTCTGCCCGTCCCGGTTCGCACCTTGCCGGGGCTGGTGCGGTTGGCCACCACGCTGTTGCCCGTCGTCACCCGCGTGCCGTTCAAGTGGCTCTACCCGACGGGCAGCGCCCAGGAGCGTGCGCCCTCCACGAAGTTCGCGCGTTACTACGAGTGGGCGGAGGTGCTGGCGGGCGACTGGCACTTCATCAAGCGCTACGCCCCCGCCTCGCTGGCGGGCAAGACGGTGCTCACGAACACGACGACGCTGGCCGACGTCGCGTTCCTCCGCGAGCGCGGCGCCGCGGCCCTCCTCACCACCACCCCGCGTTTCGGCGGCCGGAGCGTTGGCACGAACCTCCTCGAGGCCACGTTCGTCGCCATGGAGGGCGCGCGCGGCGAGCTGAGCCCGGCGCGGTACCAGGAGCTGATCGACGAGGCGGGCCTCAGGCCGACGCGGGTGGAGCTCGGCTGAGGCGCACCGCGGCACCGTGGGGCGCGGCGGCCGGGGCGCCTGAGCGCAGGTGGTAGAGTGAGCAGTCTTGAAGCCGCCGCGCAGCACGGGAAGCGCCTACCTTGCTGATAGCTGGCTGTGGCGATCCGAAGGAGTCTAGATGATCAGCGTGACCGACTTGAGGAACGGTACCAAGGTCGAGATGGACGGCGGCCTGTGGGAGTGCGTCGACTACCAGCACCAGAAGATCGGACGTGGCGGCGCCAAGATGGTGGCCAAGTTCCGCAACCTCGAGACGGGCTCGATCGTCGAGCGGTCGTTCAACGCCACCGAGAAGCTGCAGGACATCTTCATCGAGTACCGGCAGATGAACTTCCTCTACGCCGAGGGCGACCACTACACCTTCATGGACTTAGAGACGTTCGACCAGCCCATCCTGACCCGCGGTCAGATCGGCGACGGCGCCCGCTTCCTCAAGGAGAACACCGAGGTCACCGTCGACTACTACGGCGGCAAGCCGCTCAAGGTGACGCTCCCCAACGTGGTGGAGCTGGAGATCGTGCAGACGGACCCGGGCGTCAAGGGCGACACCGTGTCGGGCGGCACCAAGCCCGCGAAGCTCGAGTCCGGCGCCACCGTCAACGTGCCCCTGTTCATCGATCAGGGCGAGGTGATCCGCGTCGACACGCGGTCCGGCGACTACCTAGGGCGTGCCTGATGGACGTCAAGGAGATCAGACGCCTCCTCGAGGCGCTGGCCGCCAGCGACGTCCGGGAGTTCACCTACGACACGGGCGACTACAAGCTGAGCGTCAAGCGCGGCGCCGAGTCGGTCGCCGCCGTCACCTACCTGCCGGCCCCTCAGGCCGCGCCGGCGGCGCCGGCTCCGGCCGCGCCCGCCGCTGCGCAGGCGACCGAGGCGGCCGCTCCCACCGCGGCACCTGTGGCGGCCGGGCCCGCGCTCGTAGACGTCCTGGCGCCGATCGTCGGCACGTTCTACTCGGCGCCGTCCCCCGACTCACCGCCGTTCGTGCGCGTCGGTGACCGCGTCACGGCCGGCACCGTCCTCTGCATCATCGAGGCGATGAAGCTCATGAACGAGATCGAGGCCGAGACCGCCGGCGTAGTGCGCGAGGCCGCCGTGACGAACGGCGACCCGGTGGAGTACGGCCAGGTCCTCTTCCGCATCGAGCCGGTCTGAGTCGACGCGTGAGCGCGATGTTCCGCAAGATCCTCATAGCCAACCGCGGCGAGATCGCGCTGCGCGTGCTGCGCGCCGCCCGGGAGCTGGGGGTGCAGGCCGTGGTGGCCTACTCGCAGGTCGACGAGAAGTCGTTGCCGGTGCTGCTGGCAGACGAGTCGATATGCATCGGTCCGGCGCCGGCCTCCGAGAGCTACCTGAACGTGAGGAACCTGCTGGCCGCCGCGTTGGTCAGCGGGGCCGAAGCCATCCATCCGGGCTACGGCTTCCTGGCGGAGAACGCCGAGTTCGCCGCCATGTGCGAGGAGCACGGCCTGACCTTCATCGGGCCGCGGCCGGAGAACATCTCGCGCATCGGCGACAAGGCAGCGGCCAGGGCGCTGGCCGTTGAGGCCGGTGTGCCCATCACGCCCGGCAGCGAGCCGCTGCGCGACCTGGGCGACGCCACGCACTTCGCCGATGCCATCGGCTTCCCTCTCATCCTGAAGGCGTCGGCCGGCGGGGGAGGGCGGGGCATGCGGGTCGTTCACAGCCACGCCGACCTCGAGCGCCAGTTCATGAACGCGCAGGAGGAGGCCCGCGCCGCCTTCGGCAACCCCGAGCTCTACATGGAGAAGTACCTCGAGGAGCCGAAGCACATCGAGATCCAGGTCTTCGGCGACGGCAGCGGCAAGGTCGTGCACCTCTTCGAACGCGACTGCTCCATCCAGCGGCGCTACCAGAAGGTGCTGGAGGAGGGACCCAGCACCCTGGACCCCGAGCTGCGTGAGCGCATCGCGCAGGCGGCGGTGAAGCTCGCCGGCTACATCGGCTACCGCGGCGCCGGCACGTGCGAGTTCCTGGTCGACCGCTCGGGCGACTTCTACTTCTCCGAGATGAACACCCGCATCCAGGTCGAACACCCTGTCACCGAGATGATCACCCAGACGGACCTCGTCGCCGAGCAACTGCGCGTGGCCGCCGGGTTGGGCATGAGCTTCGAGCAGTCCGACCTCGAGGTGAGGGGTCACGCCATCGAGGTGCGCGTGAACGCCGAGGACCCCGACCACGACTTCAGGCCCAGCGCCGGCGTCATCACGGACGTGCATTGGCCCGGCGGCCCCGGCATCCGCGTCGACTCGCACGTCTACGCCGGTTACCGGATCCCGCCCACCTACGACAGCCTGGTGGCCAAGATCATCGCCTGGGCGCCCAGCAGGCCCGAGGCGATAGCCCGGATGGAGCGCGCGCTGAGGGAGACGGTGATCGAGGGCGTCAAGACGACGGTCCCCTTCCACCTCCGGGTGCTGGACAACGCCTTCTTCCGGCGCGGCGCCGTCTACACGAACTTCATCGCGCGTAGGATGAGCTCATGAGCCAGGCGTCCGACCTCGCCATCTCGGCCGACGTCCTCCTCAACATCGCCCAACTGGCGCTGGAGCAGGTCGGGGGCGTCAGGCCCACGCAGCCGCCGGCCCGCGTCGGGGAGATCCTCGGGGGCAGGCGGACGAGGGGCATCGTCATCGAGCGCGAGGGCGACGACGTGTGGGTCGACCTGGCGCTCGCGGTG
The DNA here is from genome assembly GCA_964398765.1 of uncultured bacterium. Lineage (GTDB taxonomy): Bacteria > Deinococcota > Deinococci > Deinococcales > Trueperaceae > JAAYYF01. The sequence continues at coordinate 17,886 of CAYNNL010000026.1, forward strand.
GACTACGGCAGCGAGATCCCCAAGCTGGCCGCCGCCGTGCAGGCGGCCGTGAGGGAGGCCATCGGCTCGATGACCGGCCTGAACGTCCGGAGCGTGAACGTGGCCGTGGAGAGCGTGGAGCTGCCTGACGAGGTCGCGGAGCGTGGGTAGACGCCAGGCGCGCGAGCTGGCGTTCCGCACCCTGTTCCAGTCCGAGCGCGGCGCGGAGCCGCTGCTGGAGGTCTGGCGGAGCGTGCGGGTGGAGCTGGCGGATGAGGAGGGCGAGCCCGAGGACGCCGTGTACGGCGAGGCCCTCGATCACGAGGACCTCGCGTTCGCGGAGGGGTTGCTGCGAGCCTACGAGGCGGACCGCGCCCGCCTGGACGCCGACCTGGCGGAAGCGATAACGGGCTGGTCGTTCGGACAGATGTCGCAGACCGACCTGAACGTCCTTCGCATCGCCCTCACCGAGATGAGGCACACGGACGGACCGCCCGAGGTGGCGATCGAGATGGCCGTGCGGCTCGCCAAGAAGTTCGGCGGCGACGAGTCGGGCCGCTTCGTGAACGGCGTCTTGGCCAAGCTCCACCGCGCCAGGCCGGCCGCCGCGGGCGGCGCGGTCGCCTTGGTAGGGGACGAGGATGAGTCACGCGGCTGAGGCTGTGAAGCTCGACGGCAAGGCGGTCTCCACCGCCGTGGTGGAACGGCTGCGGGATGAGATCGCGCGGTTGTCGTCCGTGCCGCGGCTGCAGTTCGTGCGGGTGGGAGACGACCCGGCCAGCGCGTCGTACGTGCGCTCGAAGGAACGCATCGCTGCCAGGGCCGGCATCGAGTCGAGCACCACGCTGCTGCCGGAGGGCGTCACCACCGCGGAGGTGGTGGCGCTCGTCGAGCGGCTCAACGCCGACCGGGAGGTGGACGGCATCCTCGTCCAGCTGCCCATCCCAGGCGTGGACGCCGCCACCGTGCTGCGCGCCATAGACCCGGCCAAGGACGTCGACGGCCTGCATCCGGTGAACGTCGGGCTCCTGTGGAGTGGCGACGCCGGCCTGGTGCCCGCCACGCCCCTCGGGGTTATGGCGCTGCTCGACCACTACTCGGTCCCGCTCGCCGGAAGGCGCGCGGTCATCGTCGGGCGCTCGAACCTCGTAGGCAAGCCGCTCGCGGCCCTCCTCTTGCGCCGCGACGCGACGGTCACGTTGGCGCACTCCAAGACGACCGGCCTGGCCGAGGTCACGCGCGGCGCCGACGTGCTGGTGGCTGCCGCCGGCAGGCCAAGGCTGATCACGCCTGACATGGTGCGGCCGGGTGCGGCCGTCCTTGACGTGGGGCTCACGCGGGAGGACGGGGGCATCGTCGGTGACGTCGACCCGGCCGTGGCGCGGGTGGCGGGGTACCTCACGCCCATGCCCGGCGGCACCGGGCCGATGACGGTCGTCATGGTCATCGCCAACACCTTGACTGCCGCTCGCCGCAGGCGCGGCGCGTGACGGGCATACTGGGCAACCTGGCGCTGTGGTCGGCGCTCTTCGCGACCCTGGCCGCTCAGCTCCTCAAGGTGACCCTGATACTGTTGCTCGAGCGCCGCTGGGCGCCGGAGCGCCTGCTCGACACGGGTGGGATGCCCTCGTCGCACACGGCGTCGGTCACCGCCCTCGCCACGAGCGTCGGCCTCCTCTACGGCTGGGGCAGCCCCACGTTCGCCATCGCGGCCGTGTTCGGATCGATCGTCATGTACGACGCGACCGGGATCAGGCGCGCCGCCGGCCAGCAGGCGGAGGCCATCAACGACCTGGTGAAGGAGCTGGGTCACCTCTTCGACCCGCGCTACCAGCCGAGGGCCCTCAAGACGCTGCTGGGCCACACCTACCCGCAGGTGTGGGCGGGCGCGGTGCTCGGCATCGTCACGGCGCTGATCGTCGTCCTCTAGTCCGCTCCTAGCCGTCGGCACCGTGGACGCCGCCCCGCGGCTGGGTGCGAGCCACCACAGCGCACACGACCCGGCCCGCCCCCGCCTCGGCGAGGGCGCGCCTCGCGGCCGCCAGGGTGGAGCCAGTGGTGAGCACGTCGTCCACCAGCAGCACCTCCTTGCCGGCCAGGTAGCGCGACCTGAACGCGCCCGCCAGCTCGGCCCGCCTAGCGGCGCGCCCCTTGCCGGCCAGCTTGGTCGTCGACCGGACGCGTTCCAGCGCCGGCGTGTGCGGCAGCCCGAGCTCGAGCGCGACGGCGACGGCCAGCAGCTCGGCCTGGTCGAAGCCGCGCTCGCGCCTTCGGGCGGCGGTGGTGGGCACGTGGCTCACGAGGCGCGGCGCCCAGCCCGCCTCCCGGACACGCGCCGCCAGGAGTGCGCCGAGGAGCGGCGCGAGGCGCCTGGCGCCCCGGTACTTGAGGGCGTGGACGAGGCGCTGCCAGATGCCTGCGTACGGGCCGAGCCAGAGCGTTTCCCCGGACGGGGCCGGCTGCGGGAGGGCGAGAGCGGCGCCGATCGCGTGCCGGCAATGCCCGCAGAGCCCGTCGTTGCCGGCGGGATGGGACCTGCACGCCGGGCACGGCACGAGCCGCGTGGCCATGCCCGCCAGCTGCGTGAAGGCAGCGCGCCGGACCGCGAGCCAGGGCGCGGTCCGGTCCTGGTCGGCGCCAGGCGCCGGCGGCCCGGCGCGAGTGACACCGCCCGAGCGTGACGAGCGGGCGCGCGAGCGGGTCATGGGTCGATGCTAGCCCGGGCAAGGCCGGTCACGAGCCGGGTCCCGGGCACGGACCTAGGACGTCTGGGCACCAGGGGTCTGCGGGTCCCGGCCCCGGCGTTCCGTCAGGCGGGACGTCCCGCGAGGTCGGCGAGGAGCCCCGCCACCGCGTCGGCCGCCGCCCTGTCCGGCAGCCCACCCAACCACTCTCGCACCACGGCGAGCCCGCTGGCCGCCGCGCGGTCGGCCACGCCCTGGGCGTGATCCACCGCTCCGCTCGCCAGCATGAGCTGGAGCACGCCCCGGATCGCTTCCCCCGATTTCTCTTCCCGGGGGCGGTCCAGTGCCGCTATCACGCCCGCGCGTTCCGCGTCGGGCAGCGTCGCCAGCAGCCGCGCGAGGATCAGAGTGCGCTTCCCCTCGTAGAGGTCGCCCGCCGGCTCCTTGCCGTGATCAGCACCCGCGGTGAGGTTGAGGACGTCGTCGCGGATCTGGAACGCGACCCCGAGGTCGGTGGCCGCGGCCTCCACCTCGGCGGGTGGCGTGGTGCCGGCGCACAGCGCCCCGAGCCTGAGGGGCGTCACGACCGTGTAGAAGGCGGTCTTAAGCGTGACCATCCGCGTGTACTCGGCCTCGGTCACGTCGAAGCGGCCGGCGGCCACCCAAGCGAGGTCGAGGTGCTGGCCGGCGGTGGTGGCGAGCAGCATGCGGCCGAACTCGTCGAGGGCAGCTTCCCTCGCCAGTGGCGGCCCGGCGGGCAGCGTGAGCAGGTGGCGCCACATGAGCATGTGCATCGCGTCGCCGACGTTGAGCGCAACGGGGACGCCCACCTCGCGGTGCAGGGCGGGCAGGCCGCGCCGCTCCTCGGAGCCGTCCTCGATGTCGTCGTGAACCAAGACCCAGTTCTGGAACAGCTCGAGCGCCTCGGCGAGGATCGTGGCGCCGCCCGAATCGCTCGCGCCATGGGCCCGCGCGGCGAGCACCAGGAGCCGGCCGCGCAGCGTCTTGCCGGGCCGCCGGGGGTAGTCGAGCATGAGGCGCTTGAAGCGCGCGAGCTCGGCATCGACCAGTGGCGCACTCGGCGCGGGTGGCGGCTCGAAGGTCTCGAGGAGCCTCAGCACGCCCTGGCGGATGTCGGTGGCGAGGGTCACGAGCCCGAGTATACGTTGAGGCCCGGACGCTCCGAGACCAGAGCGGGTAGTGGAGCCCCGTGGTCGCGCGCGGAACCGATCAGCGCAGGAACGTGGTCATCACCCAGGTGACCAGGAGCATGACGACCACGAACAGGACGACGTAGGGGAGGCTGGTGGCGTAAGTGGCGAGGATGAGCCTGAAGACCTGCCGGCGCGACAGGCGGGGGCGTTCCTGCCGCCCGTCGTCGCGCCGGCCTCCCACGCCGCGTCTCAGCGGTTGATGCAGGCCTTGAAGTGCCCGGGCGATACCTCCACCAGGGGCGGAACGACCTCGGCGCACTCCTTGGTCGCGATCGGGCAGCGCGTGCGGAACACGCAGCCGGAGGGCGGGTTGATGGGCGAGGGGATGTCGCCCTGGAGGATGATGCGGTCGCGCTTGACGGTGGGGTCTGGGATGGGCACGGCGGAGAGGAGCGCCTCCGTGTACGGGTGGATCGGGTTGGCGTACAGCTCCTTGGCCGGCGCGATCTCCATGATCCGGCCCAGGTACATCACGATCACGTGGTCGCTGATGTACTCGACGACCCCGAGGTCGTGCG
>CAYNNL010000027.1:0-22218 GCA_964398765.1 uncultured bacterium
AGGATCATCAGCGGCACGGCGAGCGTGACCGCCGCGATGATGTGGCTCGCGAACGACGGCACCATGTGCGAGAAGATGATGCGGCTCTGGCTCGCGCCCATCAGGCGTGCGGCCGTGACGAAATCCTCCTCGCGCAAGCTGAGGAAGCGCCCACGCACCTCGCGCGCCAGCCGGGTCCAGCCCAGCAGCGCTAGGATGACGGTGATGGCGAAGTAGACCCAGGTCACCGGCCACGTGCGCGGCAGCGCGGCCGACAGCGCCAACCAGACGGGGATGGCGGGGATGGCCTGCAGCAGGTCGATGACGCGCTGGATGATGTTGTCGACGAGCCCTCCGAAGTAGCCGGAGATGCCGCCAAGGATGATCCCCAGGATCGTGCTGATCGCCACGGCGACCAGGCCGATGGAGAGCGAGATGCGCGTGCCGTACATCAGGCGCGACCACTGATCGCGGCCCAGGCGATCGGTGCCGAGGAGGTGGGCGGCCGCGGGCTCGGCGGCCGTGCCGAAGCCGAACAGGTGCCGATCCGACGGGATGATGCCGAAGAGCTTGTACGAGTAACCGCGGACGAAGAGCCTCACGGGGATGTGAACGTCTGGATCCGGCGCCCACTCCATCTTGAGGGTGCGAGCGTTCCGCTGACCCTCCACCTGGTACACGAACGGGGCCACCAGGCGACCCTCGTGGAACACCCGCACCACCTGCGGCGGGATGTAGGCGCGGCGGGCGCTGGTGACGTTCGGATCGGCGCTACTGAAGAACTCGGGCGCCAGCGCCATCAGGACGATGAGGCCGACGATCCAGAGGCAGACGACGCCGAGCTTGTGCTTCGTGAAGCGCCACCACGTCAGCTTCCACGCCGGCGTGACGTAGACCGCAGGCTCCTTGCCGTCCTTGGTGACGACAGCGGCGGCGTCGGTCATGCGTTCTCCAGCTTGATGCGCGGGTCGAGGACGGCCAAGAGGATGTCGGAGACGAGCGCACCCAGCACCGCCAGCAGGCAGAAGATCAGGATGATGGTACCGGCCAGGTACATGTCCTGCCCTATCAGCGCCCTCAGGAGCAGCGGGCCGATGGTGGGCAGACTCATGACGACCGACACCACCAGGCCACCGGAGAGTAGCTGCGGGAAGTACCAGCCGAGCGTGCTGACGACGGGCGCGATCGCCACGCGCGCGGGGTACTTGAGCACGAGGCGCCACTCGGGGAGGCCCTTGGCTCGCGCCATCTCCGTGTACGGCTTGCTGAGCTCGTCGAGCAGGTTGGCGCGGACGACTCGGGCTATCTGGGCCGTACCCGCCACCCCGAGGACGATCATGGGCAACCAGACGTGACTCAGCAGGTCGCCGATCCTGCCCCACGACCAGGGGGCGTCGATGTATGCCGGCGAGAAGAGCCCGGTGACGGTGACCCCGAACTTGTCGAAGGCCACCCACATGAGCACCAGCGCGAGCATGAAGTTGGGGGTCGCCAGGCCTATGTAGTTGAGGATGGTGAACACGTAATCGAGGAAAGAGTACTGGCGCGTGGCCGAGAATATGCCTATCGGTATGGCCACGGCCCAGGTGAACAAGAGAGAGAAGGTGGTCAGGACGAGCGTGAGTAGGAGCCGCTCGCCGATCAGCTCGCTGTTGGGGCGGCGCCACTCGAGCGAGATGCCGAGGTCGCCCCGCAGGAGGTTGCCCACCCAGCGGCCGTACTGGACGTACATGGGTTGGTCGAGCCCGTAGCGCGACCTGAGGGCGTCAATCTCCGCCTGGTCGATGGAGGTTCCGCCCGCCGCCAGCTCCGCCACGTAGCTCGTGAGGAAGTCGCCCGGCGGCGCCTGGATGAGCGCGAAAGAGATGATCGAGAAGATGATGAGCAGGACCGGCAGTAGTAGCAGGCGCTTGATAATGAACCAGTGCAAGTCGCGGTCTCCTAGGCCAGCCTTCGCTCGCGGTCCGGTGGGGCCCCTCGGCCCGCCGCTGATGGCGGGCCGAGGGGGACTCTGTTCAGTGCCCGAGGATCACTGGGCCTTGTAGAAGAACTGCTCGGGGCGAGCGTCGCCCGGCGTGCGGAGCGGCCAGTCGTTGGCGACGACGGTGGGCACGTTCATGAGCCTGTCGTTGACGACCACGACGCCCTGGACCATCGGGGTGAGGCCGACGGTGCCGAAGCCGTAGAGCTCGTCGACAGCGTGGCGGAACAGTTCCTGCGCGAGCTCGATCTGGCGCTCGACGCCGACCGTCTTAGCTTCCTCGATGATGTCGACGATGCGGGCGATGCCCGGCGCGGGCTCCTTGCCCTGCGCGCCGGCGGTGTTGTACCAACGGCGGGACTCGACCGCGAAGATGGTGGCCGGGTCGCTGCGCGGGTCGATCTTCGGGTTACCGGTGAAGGGGAACGCGGTGGTGTCCTCGTTCCAGATCTCGACCTGAAGCTCGTTGGCGTCGCGCATGGTGAAGTGAGCGTTGCGCTCGCGGATCTGGATGTCGGTCGGCACGCCGACCGCGGCCCAGTCGGCGGCTATGAGCTGCGCCACGTCGGGCCACGGGCCGAACGCCGGCACCACGGAGAGCTCGATGCGAAGCGGCTTGCCGCTCGGCATGAGGCGGTTGCCGTTGGCGTCGCGCTTGAGGCCGATGCCGTCGAGGAGCTCGTTGGCGAGGGCCGGGTCGTACTCGGTGTACTTGGTGGCGTACTCGTCGCCCGGGTAGTAGGGGTGCCATGGAGCGGGGACGTTCTGGCGGATCTCGCCGAGGCCCAGGAACGCGGCCTCGCGGATCTCGTCGCGATCGACGGCGTGCGACAGAGCCACGCGGAAGTCGTGGTTGGCGAGGATGCTCCCGAGCTCCGGATCGATCTCGTACTCCTGGTTGAACCAGACGGCCGCGTCGGAGCCACCGAAGCTCGGCCACAGCATCACACGGTAGTTCGAGCGATCGGAGGCCTCCATGAGGACCGGGTAGTTGGTCATCTGGATGTGACGGGCCTGGAAGTCGAGCTCGCCGGCCACGGCGGCGAAGTTCAGGGCCTCGACGTCGGCGAAGTAGCGGAACTGCACCTCGTCGATGTACGGGAGCTGGTTGCCTGCCGCGTCGACGCCGATGTAGTAGGGGTTGCGGCGCAGGGTGAAGACCTGATCCGAGACGGTGGAGTTGTAGGGAACCCAGGCAGCCATGGTCGGACGCGCCGGGTTCTCGGTCGGCATGGCGCGGGTCATGAAGAGGTCGACCCAGTTGGAGAGCCCGGCCGCCTTGACCTTGGCGTCCAACTCGGCCGCCGGCACGAAGTCGGGGTGGAACTGCTCGAGGTAGTGACCCGGCAGGAAGGCCGCCAGGGTGCGGTCGCCGCCGTCGCGGAAGGTCATCTCCGTCAGGAACAGCGTGTTCGGGAAGTCGAAGGTGATGCGCACCGTGTTGTCGTCGATGGCCTCGAGCTTGGCCGGCGTGCCGTCACGGTTCGCGAACCAGGCGGGGACGCTGGGCGTGAGGTCCTTGTTGAGGATCACCCGCACGTACCAGAAGGTCATGGCGCTGGCGTTGAACGGCGCGCCGTCGGACCAGCGGGCCCCCTCGCGCAGGTGCAGCGTCCAGCTGTGGAAGTCGTCGGACGCTTCCCAGGACTCGACGAGGTGCGGGACGATCTCGGAGCCGTCGGAGGAGAAGCGGACGAGGCTGTCGTACACGACGCGCACGTAGTTGTTGGCGTCAGCGGGGCCGGTGAAGGCGCGCCGCAGGACGCCGCCGTAGGTGCCGATCTCGTCGACGACGTCGACGACGAGCGGGTTCTTGGGCAGGCGCTCGGCGACCGGTGGCAGCTGGCCCTTCGCCACGAGCTCGGCCAGGGCCGGGGCCTCGTGATACTGCTGGCCGAAGGCCAGGCCGAACGTGGCCATCGCCAGGAGGAGGAAGGCGAGGCGCCTCCACCCCTGGTTCCGGGAGCGCGACGTGGAGCGGTTGGTCATGTGGACTCCTTTCGGGTCTAGCGGCCTTGACTGGTCTGCGAGATGCGCGAACCCCTCCGTGCAGGAGGGCGTAAGACGCCCTGAGGATCGCCCTGGTTGCCGGCGTGCTGCTCGGTGACGACCTGCCCGCCGGTTTGCGTTAGCGATAACGCGGATTGCTAGTGCTGGGAGGTTAGCACGCGCCCCTGGGGCGGTCAAGACTTCCAGGAATCGCGTCCTGGTGGGCCAAAGACTGCTCCACCCCGCGTCGGCACCGGGCGCGAGCCCTCGCGTACGAGCGGCACCGAAGCGCGGTGCTCAAGCGGCCGTAGTGCGGGCGCTCAACCCACCCTGCAACAGCTCCACGAGCAGCATCAGGTTCCGGTTCAGGTGGTACGGGTCCTTGACCGGCAGGCCCACGACGCGGTCGAGCGGCGCGCCGCGCCTGTCGCGGATCTGGACCCACTCGCCCACGCGCTCGTCGGGATGCGGGAAGGTGGCGAAGACGTAGTCGAAGGTCTGGTCGTGGACGGCCCGCAGCCGCGGGTCGCCGGTGAGGACGTACCCCAGGAGCGCGCCGTAGAGGGTCTCCGAGTGCGGCCACCAGATCTTGGTGTCCCACGTGCCGAGGATGAGCTCCTCGAACGGGCCGTCCGTGGGGCCGGTGGGCGGCCTGCCGTCGCCGCCCACGTACCGGAAGATGCCGCCGTACTCCGTGTCCCACCCGGCGGCGAACGAGCGTCGCAACACGCGGGCCGCCTCCTCGACCGCGTCAGCTCGCTCGTGCCGAGCGGCCTCCTCCATCACGAACCACATCGACTCGATGGCGTGGCCGGGCGTCACGTGCGTGGTCAGGAGCCGTCCGCCGGCCGCGCCGCCGCCGGGCGCCTGGCAGACGACCTCCTGCAGGAGCCCGTCGGCGCGCACGAACCTGCCCAGGATGGCGTCCATGTGCGCGAGCGCACTAGCGGCCATGGCCCCTGAATGCGGGTCTCCACGCTGGCCCAGGGCCAGCTCGAGCTCCTGGGCCACGTTGAGGAGGATCATCGGCTCCGCGTGGGCGCGGCAACCGGCCGGGAGGGGGTACGGCTCACTCCGGGCGGTGCCGGCAGCCAGGCGCGCGCCGACGCGCTCGTAGGCGGCCACCGCCTCGTCGAGGTAGTGCCACCGCTCGGTGGCTCGCGCCGTCTCGCTCAGGGCCAACGCCACGAAGCAGTCGGCGAAGTAGCTGATGTCGTGGCCCTTGCCAGCGAGGAACTCCTGCTTGTGGCCGTCGGCCGTGAGCAGGTACGCCACGGAACCGTCCTCCAAGAAGGCGTTGGCGCGGAGGAACTCGACGGTCTCGACGGCGCGAGCGGTCAGGTCGTCGGCGTCACCCGTGAGAAGCCCGGCGCGCACGAGGCGCGCGGCGTGCGCCATGAGCCACGCGAACCGACCTTGCGACCAGACGAACTTGTCGTCCTTGACCCGCTTGCCCGTGTGGTTGTCGATGCAGGTGAACACCCCGCCGTGCACGCGGTCGCTCGGCTCACCCAACCAGAAAGGCAGCACGTCCCGTTCCAGATGTCGGCGGTAGAAGGCGCCCAGCTCGGCCAGGTCGAGGGTGGCGGACGGTGGGAGGTCGGTGGTCGACTGGCTCATGGGGTTGCTCCTCGGGCCGCGCGCTCGCGGTCTCGGTTCACGCGGCGGTCGCCGCGAGCCTAACCGGTTCGCGGACCTGCCGGCGGGGCGGCCGACCTGGCCACCCTGAACCCCATGTGGCCCGTGGCGCTGTCCGGAGTGTTGAAGGTGCGGGCCGCCACGCGGTAGCGGTTGCAGTAGGAGGCGTGACAGAGGTAGGAGCCGCCCTTCACTACGCGGCCCGGACCGTGGCGCGGGCCGACCGGGTCGACGGCCGCACGGCCGTCCGGACCGACGCCGAACCAGTCGGCGCACCACTCCCAGACGTTGCCGGCGACGTCGTACAGGCCGAGACCGTTGGGCGCGTAGGACCCGACGGGCGAGGTCCCGACCCAGCCGTCCTCCCCCGTGTTCCGGACGGGGAACTCGCCCTGCCAGATGTTGCAGCGGTGTTCCCCGCCGGGCCTGAGCGCGTCGCCCCACGGGTAACGCCTTCCATCCAGCCCGCCCCTGGCAGCACGTTCCCACTCTGCCTCCGTGGGCAGCCGCACGTCGGCCCACGCGCAGTAGGCGAGCGCGTCGTTCCACGAGACGTGGACGGCGGGGTGATCCTGGCGCGCGTCCACGTCGCTACCTGGGCCCTCCGGTTGGTTCCAGGTGGCGCCGTGCACCTGGCGCCACCAGGGGGCCGCCGGCACGGGCCTGAACCCCTTCGGGTCGGTTAGGAACGCCTGGAAGACGAAGGACCAGCCGAAACGCTCGGCCTCGGTCACGTAGCCAGTTGCTTCCACGAACGCGCCGAAGTCGGCGTTCGTCACGGGGTGGCGGTCGATGGCGTAGGCCGAGAGCCGCACCTCTCGCGCGGGGCCCTCGCCGTCGGCCGGGAAGCCCTCGCCCTCGGCGCCCATCCGGAACGTGCCGGCGGGGAGGTGGACGAGCCGCTCAGCATGGTGGTGGGGCGCGGTCGCCTCGGGATGGGCAACCGGCGGCACGCTCGGCGCCGGCGCGCGTCCGGGAGCGGGGCAGCAGCAACCACGTTCTGGCGTTTCCACTAGTAGCCTCCCGCCGCCTAGCCTAGGTCACGGAGCCGGTCCGGCGAGCCGACCCTCTCAGAGCTCCTCGAACGCCAGGCGGACGCCCAACGCGCAGAAGACGCCACCGACGACCTTGCCCTGCCACCTCAGCACCGCGGGGTTGCGCCTTAGGAAGGTCCCCACCCCGCCCGCGGAGACCGCGAAGACGACGCAGCTCAACAGACCGAGCAGGACGAAGGTGATCCCCAGGACGGAGAGTTGTAGGGCGACCGAACCGTTGGCCCGGTCGACGAACTGCGGCAGGAAGGCCAGGAAGAATAGCGCGGTCTTCGGGTTGAACAGCTCGGTCAAGACCGCCTGCCGGAAGGCCGTACCCGCGGCGATGGGGTGCGTCCGGCCCGCCGCCGGGTTCGCCGGCGTCTTCGTGAGGATGGCCTGGACCCCCAGGTAGACGAGGTAGGCGGCGCCCAGGTACTTGATCACGCTGAACAGGGCGGCGGACGTGGCCACGATGGCGGAGACCCCCGCTATCGCCAGGAACGTGTGGATCACGTCGCCAACAGCGATCCCGACACCGGTCGCGATGCCGACCCTCGCCCCCGAGCTCGTCGCCCTTGCCGCGACCAAGAGCGTGGCGGGCCCCGGGATGAACACGAACCCGAGGACGATGACCATGTAGGTGACGAGCGTGGTGGCGTCGATCATGTGGTCGTCGCGGGTCATCTTGACATCCCCCACCGCCCAACCTATCCTCGTCACCAGTCGAGCAGCTTGCGTTAGCGGTAACCTAACGTGTCGAACAGGGGGTCGCCGTGGCGACCCACACCCACTCGCCCGAACCGGTTCAACGGGTACGGACCGTCCTAGACGCCATCCGCGCGCTACCGGGCGGTCGACGGCGAGCGAAAGGACGTCCGCATGCCAGGCGCACCAACACCGGTACGTGAACTAGCCGTCGATTCCCTCCCGGTCGCCGTCTACGCCAGCACGGAGGCCATGGGGTTGGCCGCCGCGCTAGCCGCCCGCGAGGCCATCGTCGCCGCCATCGCCGGGCGCGGCGAGGCGAACGTGATCCTCGCCACCGGCAACTCGCAGTTGGCGTTCCTCCACGCCCTACGCGGGCTTGGCGGCATCGACTGGCCGCGCGTGCGCGCCTTCCACATGGACGAGTACCTCGGGCTGCCGGACGGACACCCCGCGAGCTTCCCTCGGTTCCTGCACGAGCACTTCGTCGATCACGTGCCTCTCGGCGAGTTCCACCCCGTTCCCGGCGACCAGGACAAGGCCGAGGAGAACTGCCGCGCGTACGAGGCGCTCCTGCGCGCACATCCGGCCGACCTGGTGGCGCTCGGCTGGGGCGAGAACGGCCACCTCGCGTTCAACGACCCGCCATACGCGCTCTTCCAGGACCCGCACTGGGTGAAGGTCATCGAGCTCGCCGAGGCCAGCCGCAAGCAGCAGGTGGGCGAGGGGCACTTCCCCGACCTAGCCAGCGTGCCGACGCACGCCATAACCCTCACCATCCCCGCGCTGCTCGCGGCCAAGCAGGTCCTCTGCATCGTGCCGGAGGCCCGCAAGGTCGCGGCCGTGCGCGCGTGCCTCTACGAGTCCGTGGACGAGTCGAGGCCCGGGTCCATCCTCCGCACCGTGCGCCACGCCCGCCTCTACCTGGATCCGGCCTCCGCGGCGGGTCTGCGGTGAGCACCGACCTGTTCGACCTCACCGGGCGCGTGGCGCTCGTCACCGGCGCCACGGGCGTGCTGGGCGGCGAGATGGCTCGCGGCCTGGCCGCGCGCGGGGCGAAGGTGGCCGTCCTCGGGCGCAACGCCGAGCGAGCGGCGGAGCTCGCCGAGCGCCTGGCCGCCGAGGGGCACGACGCCATCGCCACGCCGGCGGACGTCCTGCAACGCGGGACGCTCGAGGCCGCGCGAGACGCCATACTGGCGCGCTTCGGTCGCCTCGATATCCTGGTCAACGCGGCCGGCGGGAACATGCCGGGTGCCACCCTCCAACCCGGAGCCAGCTTCTTCGAGCTGGACGAGGCCCCCATGCGCGAGGTCGTGGACCTGAACTACATGGGCACGGTCCTGCCCGTCCAGGTGTTCGGCCCGGAGTTGGCGAAGGGCGGCCACGGGAGCATCGTCAACGTCTCCTCCATGGCGGCGCTACGTGCCATCACGCGCGTGGTGGGCTACTCGGCGGCCAAGGCGGCCATCGACAACCTCACCCGCTGGTTGGCCATGGAGTTCGGTCGCCAGTACGGCGGGGCCCTGCGGGTGAACGCGCTCGCGCCAGGGTTCTTCATCGGCAACCAGAACCGGCGCCTCCTCCTCGAGGAGGACGGCTCACTCACCCCGCGGGGCACCACGATCATCGCGCACACGCCCCTGGGGCGGTTCGGCGAGGCCGAGGAGTTGGTCGGGACCCTGGTGTGGCTCTCCTCCGACGCCAGCCGCTTCGTGACGGGAGTCGTCGTGCCAGTGGACGGCGGCTTCGCGGTGACGAGCGGGGTGTGAGCTGCGCGTGACGGTACGCGGACCGGCGGGACGATGAGGTGAGGGGGTGACGCGCTCGCGCCGGGTCACCAACGCCGACGTGGCGCGCCGCGCCGGCGTGTCGACCATGACCGTGTCGCGCGTCGTGAACGACAACGGTCGCGTCAGCGAGGCAACGCGCCAACGCGTCCGGCGCGCCATCGCCGAGCTCGGCTACCAACCGAACCAGCTCGCGCGCTCGCTGACCCAGGGCCGCACTCGCACCATAGGCATCGTGGTGCCCGACATCACGAACCCCTTCTTCCCGGAGGTGGTGCGTGGGGCCGAGGACGCCGCCTGGCAGGCGGGCTACACGGTCGCGCTCGCCAACGCCGTCGAGGACCCGGCGCGGGAGCGCGCCGCCGTGCGTAACCTCGCCGGCCACCGCGTGGACGGCATCATCGTCTGCTCCCCGCGCCTCGCGGACCACGAGCTCGCGGAACTACTGGCCGCTCACTCGGCGAGCGTCCTCATCAACCGGCGCGCCGAGGGCGCGCGCGCAGTGAGCCTGATGTTCGACGACCAGCTCGGAGCCGACCTGGCGGTCAGCCACCTCGTGAGGGGCGGCCGGAGTCGGCTCATCCACCTGGGCGGGCCGGAGCGCTCCGCCAGCGCTCGGTACCGACGGGCCGGCTTCGTGAGGGCCGTCGAGGCGGCAGGGCTGCCGCTCGGCCCGAGCAGCCTCCTCTCGTGCGAGCCGACGGAAGAGGCGGGCTACGCGGAGGTGGCGCGCCTGGTTGCCGACGTACGAGGGGACGACCGAGGCTTCGACGGCATCTTCGCTTACAACGACCTGAGCGCCCTCGGCGCCATGCGCGCGCTGCAGGACGCCGGGCTGCGCGTGCCGCGAGACGTAGCGGTCGTGGGTTGCGACGACATCCGCCTCGCCAGCCTCGCCTCCCCCTCCCTGACGACGCTGCGCTTAGGGAAGTACGACGTTGGCCATCAAGCGTGCGAGACGATCTTCGAGCTGCAGCGAGGCGCCCACCCCCCCGACGTGACGTTCCGGCCGGAGCTGATCGTCAGGGAGAGCGCGCCTTGACGGTCGGCAACCTCCGGCCCGTGACACGACCAGGCGAACGATGCGAGGGCGCCGCCCTCACGCAAGGAGATGAGCATGACTGACGCGAGCAGAACGAACCACCCCGCCGCCCAAGTGGCAGCCCGCGAGGGCCGCGCCCACGTCCCGGAGAGCGCGCGCGAGCACGAGGGCCTGTTCGCCTGGGCAGAGGCGGAGGGCGACTCCGAGCGGGTCGCCTTCGCGGCAGGGCGGGGCGACGCCCGGCTCGAGGACGTGGCAGGCGAGCGCCGTGACGCCGACCAGCTGACGGTGGTGCGGGCGCCGCGCGACCCGGCCACGCTGGCGTCCCTCAGGCGCCTCTTGCCCAACCTCACCCCGCAACCGCTCGGCCTCGCGACCAGCGCCGGTTTCGGTGACAGGCTCGGCCTCGCCACCCCGGGCCACGTCGACGCCCTGCGAGCGGCCAACGCGACGTCCGTGGCGCCGATCTTCGCGCAGCAGTCCATGCGCGAGAACGCCCGCACTGGCCGGACGCCACAGCAGGTCGTCGACGACGCGACGTGGGGAGCGTTCCTCGCGGGTTGGGCCTCGCCCGTCGGCGCCGACGCCGACCACCTCAAGTCGGAGGCCGACGTCGACCTCTGCCTCGCCGCCGGCTACAGCTTCTTCACCATCGACCCCGGCGCCCACGTTAACGGGGACGCCGATCGCATGTCGGGCACCGTGCTCGAGGCCGCCTTCGCGGCGCTGCCCTGGGACGACCTCGACACCACCCCGGCGGACCTGCGGGCGCGCCTCGGCACCGCAGCCATGGACACAGGCGACCGCGCCGTGACGTTCGGCCCCGGCGAGCTCGAGCGGGCCGCCGTCAAGTACGGCCGCGCCGTCGCGCACGTGGCGCGGCTGGCCGCCCATCTCGCCCGGAGCGCCACCTACCCCACGGAGCTCGAGGTGTCCGTCGACGAGACACCCACCCCCACCTCGTTGGCGGAGCACCTCTACTTCGCCACCGAGCTGAGGCGCCTCGGGGTCGAGTGGGTGTCGCTCGCCCCCCGGTTCGTGGGCGACTTCGAGAAGGGCGTGGAGTACCGCGGCGACCTAGCCGCGCTGGCCGACAACCTGCGGGGTCACGCCTCCATCGCGGCGCAGCTCGGGCCCTACAAGCTGAGCCTCCACTCCGGCTCCGACAAGTTCTCCGTCTACGCGCCGGCCGCCGAGGCCGCGGGTGGGCTCGTCCACCTGAAGACGGCCGGCACCAGTTACCTCGAGGCGCTGCGGGTGATCGGCGCCTACGAACCGGAGCTGCTGCACCGGATCGCGCGTCTGGCGACGGAGCGTTTCGACGAGGACGTGCTCAGCTACCACATCTCGGGCAGCCCGGCCGGCATGCCCGCCCTCGGCGCCCTGCCCGGCACGGCCATCGGCGCGCTCCTCGAGCAGCCCGACGCGCGCCAGGTGCTGCACGTCACCTTCGGGTCGGCGTTGAGGACCTACGGCGCCGAGATCGACGCGGCGCTGCGGCGCCACCCCGCCGCCTACCGCGCGGCGCTGCGGCGCCACTTCGAGCGCCACCTGGTGCCACTCATGACCGCGGCGGGGGTGGAGGCGTGAGCGCGCCCAGCAGACCCTGGACGCTCGACCCCGACCGTTGCTTCGCCCCGGAACCGTCGCAGCGCAGCCTGGCGCGCGACCTCTACGGCGAGGTGGCGGGCCTACCCCTGCTGTCGCCCCACGGCCACGTCTCCCCCGACCTACTGCTCGAGGACGCCCCGCTCGGCGACCCCGCGCAGACGTTCGTCGTGCCCGACCACTACCTCCTGCGCATGCTGCATAGCCAGGGCGTACCCCTGACCCGCTTGGGCGTCCCGCGCCTGGACGGCGGGCCGGTCGAGACCGACCCGCGCGCCATCTGGCGCGAGTTCGCGGCGCATTACCACCTGTTCGCCGGCACGCCCTCGGGGCTGTGGCTGAAGCAAGAGTTCACGGAGCTCTTCGGTCTGACCGAGCGGCCTTCGGCGGCCAACGCCGACCGCACCTTCGACCACCTGAGCGAGCGGCTGAGCCGACCGGAGTTCAGACCCCGCGCCCTCTTCCGCACCTTCGGGCTCGAGGTGCTGGCCACCACCGACGCCGCCACCGACGGCCTGAGCGAGCACGCGGCGCTCCAGGCGGCCAGCCTGCCCGTCGTCCCGACGTTCCGCCCGGACGCGGTCGTCGACCCGACCCGTGACGACTTCGCTGGGGCCCTGGAGGCGCTGGAGGCGCGCAGCGGCGTGTCCGTCGACGATTACGCCGGCTACATCGCCGCCATCGAACAGCGCCGGGCCGCGTTCAAGGCTGCCGGCGCGACCGCCACGGATCACGCCGCCATCAGCGCGCACGCCACCGAACTCAGCGGGGTCGAGGCCGTCTACACCCGCGTGCGCGCCGGCACGGCGAGCCTGGGAGACCGCAGCGCCTTCGCCGCTCACATGCTGTTGCAGCTCGCGCGCATGAGCGCCGACGACGGCCTCGTGATGCAGCTCCACGTCGGCTCACTGCGCGACCACCACGGCCCCACGTTCGCCCGCTTCGGTCGCGACAAGGGGGCCGACATCCCGGTCGCGGCCACGTTCACGCGCGAGCTGAGACCCCTCCTCGACGAGCTGGGCGACCATCCCACGTTCCGACTCGTCCTCTACACCGTCGACGAGACCCCGTACGCGCGCGAGCTGGCGCCGTTGGCCGGGTTCTACCCGAGCGTGCGCTTAGGCGCCCCGTGGTGGTTCTTCGACTCTGTACTGGGCATGGAGCGCTACCTGGACGCCGTCACGGAGACGGCCGGCATATACAACCTCGCCGGCTTCGTCGACGACACGCGGGCGTTCCCGTCGATCCCGGCCCGCCACGACGTGTGGCGGCGCGTCACCTGCAACTGGTTGGCGGGGCGCACCGTCCGCGGCCTGGTGGACGAGGACGAGGCGCCCATCCTGGCTCGCGCCTTGGCGTACGACCTGACGAAGGAGACCTACCGCCTGGGCGACCGTTGAGTGCCGCCCTACCTGCACCTGAGTGTCGACGACGCGTTCGGCTGCCTCCGGGACGTCTTCACCGGCGTCCACGCCACGCCGTTCACCCAGCCGACGTTCGCCTACCTGCGCGACCTACATGAGCGCTACGGGCTCCGCTTCAGCCTCTACTGCTTCGCCGAGGAGGAAGCGGTTGGGGGCTGGCGCTTGGCGGACGCCGACGGGCGCTTCGCGGAGGAGTTCGGCGCCAACGCGGCGTGGCTCAGGTTCGGCTTCCACGCCCTGAACGCGGCCACCCGGTACTCCGCCGGGGCGACGACCGCGGCCGCCGCGCGCGAGCACTATGGCGAGGTGGTGGAAGCCGTCGCCCGCTTCGCGGGTGAGGGCGCCATCGACAGGGCGCCGCGCCTCCACTACTACACGGGAGGGCTGGACGCGGTGCGGGCGATGGCGGCGGGCCTCCACGGGCTGCGCGGGCTCCTCACGGCCGACGACGACCGGCAGGAGGTCTACCACCTGGACGACGCGGCGCGGCTCGCCGTGCGCGCCCGCGGCGCCGGCCGGGACCCGCTCACGGGCCTGTTCCTCTTCTCAACCGACATGCGACTCGAGCGCTTGGAGCAGGCCACGGGCGCGCTCCTGGCCTTGGCCGAGGCGCGCGCAACGGCGGCGACGGTGGGGCCGGGGGGCCTCGCGCCGGGCGTGCGGGCGTTCACCCACGAGCAGTATCTGGGCGACGGGGCGGTGCGGCGGCGCCTGGAGGGCCTTGCCCGCGACTGGGCCGCGGCGGGGTGGCCGTGCGCGTTCCCGCTGGACGACCCACCGACCGGAGCCCTTCCTACCTAGCCGTTGGTGCCCTCACCTCGCCACGTCGGCGGCCTTGAACGCGGCGGGGGCGCCCAACCCCCTGAAGTTCCAGTGGCCGTCGCGCCTGGGCGGCCAGATCACGGCGGTGGCGCGGCCGGCGATGGCGATGGAGTCGACCGGGCCGAAGTAGCGCGAGTCCTCGGAGCCGCCGGCGGAGCGGTTGTCGCCCATGACGAAGTACTTCCCTTCCGGGACCACGAGGTCGAGGACGACGGGCGTGCCCTCCGCCGTGCCAGCGGGGACCTCGACGGCGCTCACGACGTTGCCGTAGAAGAGTTGCACGCGCGGGTCGTCGACGCCAACGCTGGCCGGCACGAACCCGCCCATGGGGAGCATGGGCACGCTGTTCCCCTTCGGTGTCGTCTCGAAGCCCATGACGAGCGACGCGACCTTGCCGTCCCTGACGACCACCAGCGGGAAGTCGACGGGGGCCACCCGCACCGTGCCGGCGTCCGTGATGAAGCCCTGGTCGATGGCGACGTCGTTGACGAACACCTGACCCCGTTCGATCCGGAGGCGGTCGCCGGGAACGGCCACCACGCGCTTGATGAAGAAGTTGCGCTTGCCCGTCTCCAGGGCCGTTGGCGCGTTGGCGGGCTCGCGCAGGACCACGACGGCGCCGCGCTGGTAGTCGCCCAGCAGCCCGGCACGCCGCAGCCAGGTGTCGAACTTGGGGATGAACACGCGGTCGCCGGTGAGTAGCGCCTGCAGCAGGTTGCCGCGCCCGTTGCCGCCGTCTAAGTTGGGCTCCATCGAGGTGCCCACGACCCCGACCGTCGTGAAGAGGAAGGTGACGACGAGGAAAGCGATGACGAGCGCCTCGCCGTAGCCGCGCACCTCCCGCCAGAAGCGTTGCCGGAACGTGAGGGTCTGCGGCCGCGCCTTGCCGGCGCTCGCCCCGCCGCCTGGGCGGAGGCGCGCCCGGGCGGTCTCGCGCGGGGAATCCGGGCGGTTCGGGTCGGATCTCGTCATGACGGCATAGCCTACCGCGAACGACCCCGACCCCGTACAATCGTTGCGTTGAGGGCGGCGCCGAGCTGGAACGTGCTGCGGCGAGCGGCCCCGAAAGGAACCCCATGCTTCGTCGGCTCATCCCCACCGTGTTCCTAGCCCTGCTGGCGCTCGGCGTCACCGCTCAGGCCCAGCGCCCCTTCGTCGTGCCCAACTACTACGTGTCGCAGCTCCCCGTCCTCGCCAGCGGCGTCCCCTTCCAGGGCGAACTGACCGAGGCCGACGGGCAGAGCTACAAGGACGGCGCCCGCGTCGACCTCCTGCAGTTCGAGGGCTTGGCGGGTGGCCAGGTCCGTGTCGACCTCAGCAGCGACGACTTCGACACGTACCTGAGCGTCTTCGGGCCGAGCGGCGAACTCATCGACTCCAACGACGACGCCGACTGGGATTACTCGGCCACGTACCGCTCGAGCCTCGACCTCTACCTGTACGAGGACGGCAGGTACACGGTCGTGGTCAGCTCCTACTCGCAGTACGGCCTCGGGGCGTACGAGGTGCTCCTCACCACCTCCACGCCGTTCGCACCTCAGGACGCCGAGAGCGTGACCGTGCCCGGCAGCGTCGAGGGCACCCTGAACGCAGGCGACCCGGTGGTGCCAGACGGCTGGACCGGCCCGAGCAAGGCGTACAGCTTCTCCGTGGCTGACGACACGGCCCTCAAGATCGACGCCAGGTCGTACGACTTCGACACGTACCTTTACCTCTTCGACGAGTCCGGCCGGATGGTGGCGTCGAACGACGACCTCGACTACAGCGAGGCCAGCGGCTACGCCACCGACTCCCAGCTCTTCTTAGTCCTCGCCCCCGGCGAGTACGTGGTGTACGTGAGCACCTGGGCCGCGGACGGCGCGGGCGACTTCACCCTCACCTTCCAGGAGTACGTCCCCCGCTGACAGGGCGCGACCCGTCCCTCTTCGAGTCGCCCCAGACGGAACCGCTGGCGGCGCGCATGCGGCCGCGTGTCCTGGCCGAGTTCATCGGCCAGGACCACATCATCGGCCCCGGCCGGCTCCTTAGGCGTGCCATCGAGGCGGATCAGCTCTCGTCGCTGATCTTCTACGGGCCACCCGGCACCGGCAAGACCACACTGGCGCGGGTCATCGCCAACTCGACCCGCGCCCGCTTCACCGCCATCAACGCCGTGCTGTCGGGCGTGAAGGAGATCCGCGAGGCCGTGACGGCGGCGCAGACGGCGCGTCGGGCGGGCGCCAAGACCATCCTGTTCGTCGACGAGGTCCACCGCTTCAACAAGGCGCAGCAGGACGCGCTCCTCCCCTGGGTCGAGAACGGCACCGTGATCCTGGTCGGCGCCACGACGGAGAACCCGTTCTTCGAGGTCAACAAGGCTCTGGTCAGCCGCAGCCGGGTCTTCCAGCTGCGCCCGCTGGACGCTGACGACCTGCGCGGGATCGTGCGGCAGGCGCTGACCGACCCGGAGCGGGGTTACGGCGGCCGCCCGGTCGTCCTCGACGACGAGGCGCTAGAGCACCTGGTCAACGTGGCGAACGGTGACGCCCGCGCGCTCCTCAACGCTCTGGAGCTCGCAGTCGAGACCACGCCGCCCGTGAACGGGGCCGTGAGGATCACGCGCGAGGTCGCCGAGGAATCCATCCAACGCCGGGCGGTCCTCTACGACAAGGAGGGCGACGCCCACTTCGACACCATCAGCGCGTTCATCAAGAGCGTGCGCGGCTCCGACCCGGACGCCGCTCTCTACTGGTTGGCGAAGATGGTCTACGCGGGCGAGGACCCGCGCTTCATCTTCAGGCGCCTGCTCGTCCTGGCGAGCGAGGACGTCGGGCTCGCCGACCCGCACGCCCTACCCCACACCGCCGCCGCCGCCCAGGCCTACGACTACGTGGGGTTGCCGGAGGGCCGGTACCACCTGGCGCAGGCGACCCTCTACCTCGCGACCGCTCCCAAGTCCAACAGCACGCTCGGTTTCTTCGACGCCCTGAGCGCCGTGGAGCGCGAGCGGGAGGCGGAGGTGCCCGCTCACCTGCGCGACGCCAACCGCGACAAGGACACGCTGGGGCACGGAGCCGGCTACGCCTACCCCCACGCCTACCGCGATCATTGGGTGGCGCAGCAGTACCTGCCGGAGTCGCTCCAGGGGAAGGTCTTCTACGAACCAAGCGCGAGCGGGTTCGAGGCGGGCGTGCGCGACGACGTGGCCAGGCGACGCGAGGCGCAACTGGCCGCCATGCTCGAGACCGAGCCCGCGCCGGAGGTGCTGACCGTAAGCCCCAGACGCGGCGCGCGCGACAGGTGGCTCGAGCGGACGGTCTCCACCAGCGGGAAACGGCTCGGGGAGGTGCGCGATGCGCTGTTCGAGCTGGCACCCCTGGCGCCTCACGACCTGGTGCTCGATCTGCGCCCCGGCTCCGGGCTCTTGCTGTGGGAGGCCGTGCGGCGCACGCCGGAGGGTCAGGTGTTCGCGCTCGAGCCGGACGAGGCGGCTGCCCGTGACCTCGAGGGGCAGGCGCGCAACCTGCCCGAACTGGCTCGACCCGTGGTCTTGCGCGCGGCGCCGGACGACCTCGACGTCGACCGGCTGGCCGGGGTGCGGTTCGACGTCGCCATGGGTCGCGGCGTGGTCGCGGCCGGCGTCGGCCCCTCCCCCGTCACCGAGACGGGGAGCGGTTGGCTGGCCGCGGCGGCGGCGCGGCTGCGGGCAGTGATGGCGCCCGGCGGTGCCATCGTCCTCGCTGAGGTCGACACGCGCCGCGCGCAACGGCTCTACGAGTTGGTGGACCTCTCGGACGACCCTGTGCTGGCCGAGCGCCTTGCCGCTGCCGAGGAGCGCATCTACGCGCCCCGGGCGGCCGACGCCGACGCGCCGGGCGCCGCGCACCTCGGGCCCTCTGCGGACGACGTCGCCTCCGCGCTGGGGGCCGCCGGGTTCGCCCAGGTGAGGGTGACTCAGCGCACGTTCTTCGACGCCCGGCCGCTGCAGCGCGAGGTGGTCGAGGGCTGGTTCAAGGCCGGCGCAGGGCGAGCGAGCTACGCCGACCACCTGCGCGCCGTGCTCGACGAGACCGAGGTCGCGGCGGTACGGGACGCATTCCTGCGCCAGTTGCCCGAACGCGAGTCTCGGTGGGGCACGCCTTACTACTTCGTGAGGGGAGCCGCGGCGCCGGACAGGGAACCCGCCTAGTCCACCGCTCCCCGCCGGCCGAGCCACTGGTATGATGCTCGGCACTAGGAGAACGAGATGGCGCCAGTCGAGCGCACGTTCGGGTCGGGGGCAGCCCGGGTAGCGGCAGTGCTCACACCGAAGGCGCACCTTCCAGCGAGGATGCACCACACCCGGGGTCGGACCAGCCCGTGCCTGCCGTGAGGGGAGACCAGAAGAAGGCGCTCACCTACCGGTACGCCTTCCTGGTGGGCATGCTGGAACTGGCGATCGCGGTGCCGCTGCCGGTCCTGATCCTCCACATGACCGGCCGCGGGCTCGACCTCGCTGTCATCGGTCTCGCCTTCACGCTGCGGGCCGTCCTCGTCGTGCTCTTGGAACTTCCCACGGGCGGCCTCGCCGACGCCATCGGGCGTCGGCCGGTGGCGTTGGCGTCGCAGCTCTTCACCGTGGCGTCGTTCGCGGCGCTCCTCTTCGTGGCGGGCCCGTTCCTCGCCCTGGTGTACGCCGTGCTCCAGGGCATCGGATCCGCGCTGCACTCCGGCGCCATGGACGCCTGGTACGTCGACGAGATCAAGCGGCTCGACGCCGCGGCCGAGCTCGAGCCGCACCTCGCCACGGTCAACGTCTTCCAGGCCGGCGGCATGCTTATCGGCACCGCCCTGGGCGGGGTGTTGCCTTCCCTGACGGCTCACCTCGACCTCCCGTGGCCGCTAGCCGGCTTCGGTGTCGCCCTCTTCGCCGGCATAGCGCTGCGCCTGGTCGTGTGGGTCATGACGGCCGCGCTGATGCGCGAGCCCACCAGGCCGCAGGGTGGCGATGTGGCCGGGCTCGGTGCCGTGCCCGGCATCCTGCTCGACGCCGGCAGGCTCACGCGCAAGGTGCCGAGCATCAGGTGGCTGCTGATCGCGGCCGGCGCCAGCGGCCTCGCCATGGTGAGCATCGAGACGTTCTGGCAGCCCATCGCCGCCTTCACGTTCGGGGACGACCCCAGCAGGTCCGTGCCGTTCGCGGTGTTGGGTACCCTGTCCGGGGTGGCCGTGCTGCTGGGCAGCCTGGCGGTCATGCGCTGGGGCAAGCGGTTCCCCGGCGGCAGCGTGGCCCTCGCCGGCACCAGCACGGTGATCCGGGGCCTCGCCATGTTCCTCTTCGCGTCCACCACGGCGTCGTGGGGGCTCGGCGCGGGACTGGCGCTCACCTACTTCGCCCTCGCCACCACCAACGTGCCCCACTACGCGCTCCTCCACGACGCCATCCCGTCGTCGCTCAGGTCTTCCATGCTGTCGGTGCATTCCCTCGTGTTCTTCGTCGGCATCGCGGTCGCGTCGGGGCCGCTCGGGTGGTTGGCCACGCGCTCGGGACCGCAGCTCGCCCTCGCCATCGCGGCCGCCCTGACCGTGGCGAGCGCGTTCGCCTACGTGAGGGTCGCGCGGCACCAGCCGGCGCCGAGGCTGACCTCGGCGGGCCTCAGCGTCCATGAGGCCGCGGCGGTCGCCGCCACCAACGCGCCGCTCGGGGGGCCGGAGGGGGCCTTCGAGGCGGCGGCTCACGAGTCGTTCAGCGACTGAGCCCTCCGCTTCGCAGTAGGCTCTGACGCACGGATGGACACTGCCCTCACCGAACGCCTGGGACTCGCGTACGCCGCCTACTCGCTCAAGGACGAGCCGCGCGCCGGTTGGGTCATGCACGGCGTGGCGCGGCCGGAGACGGTCGCCGCCCACTCCTGGGGCACCGCCTACCTCTGCCTCCTGTTCGCGTCCGATGCCGGTGTTGACCCGGGCCGCGCCTTGGCCATCGCCGTGCTCCACGACCTGGCCGAGGCCACGACCGGCGACTTCGCGGCCCGCGCCGCCGCAGCGGACCGCCCCGTGCCGGAAGCCGAGAAGGCCCGTCTCGAACGGGAGGCCATCGCGGGGCTGCTCCCTGCCCCATACCCCGAACTCCTCGACCACTGGCTCGCCTACGAGGAGCGCGCGGACGCGACCGCCCGTTTCGTCCGCGACATGAACCTAGTCGACATGTGCCTGGAGGCGCTGCGTTACGAGCGCGGCGAGCGCTACGACGCCAGCGTTCCGGTGCCGTCACAGGGCGGCCACAGGCACCTGGACGAGTTCTTCGCCTCGGCGGAGCGGCGCCTCGAAGGCGACCTGGCGAAGCGGCTCTTCCGCGAGATCAAGGCCGAGTACGGCAAGGCGCGGTCGGCACGGCGTGGGCCTGGCGGTCCGGCGTGAGGCGCGAGACCCAGGCGGACGTCGAGGCCCGGCTCAGGGGCCTGCTCCTGGAGGCACGCTCGCTCGCCGACACGAAGCGGCTGGCGGACGTGTTCGAGATGGAGCTGTTCAGCTTGGAGCGCTCCGTGGCGGAGGCGATCGCCACCCGCTCCGAGGACACGGTCCGGCTGGCCACGGCACAGGGCCGCAGGCTGCTCGCGGCGCTCGAGGAGGCACCCGACAAGTCGGGCGGCCTGCTGATGAGGTGAGGAGCGCCCTGGCCGCGGCCAGGGCGCTCTCCCGAGCTTCCGATTCCGCGCGGCCTCGGATAGGGTGAGGCCATGCAGATCGTGATACTCCCCACCGCGGCGAGCGCAGAACGGCTCGCGGCCCGCATCGTGGCAGACCGCGTCAAGGCCAAACCCGACCTCGTCCTCGGCTGCGCCACCGGCCGGACCATGGAGGGCATCTACGACCGGCTCGTCGAACTGGCCACGGCCGAGCGGCTCGACTTCGCTCACGTCCACACCTTCAACCTCGACGAGTACGTGGGGTTGGGTCCGGACGACCCACGCTCCTACCACCACTACATGACCGAGCGGCTGTTCTCCCGGGTCAACCTCGACCGGCGCCGCACCCACCTGCCCAGCGGCGTGGCGAGCGACCTGGCCGCCGAGTGCGTCGACTACGAGGCGCTCATCCGCGGCGTCGGCGGCATCGACCTGCA
This sequence comes from uncultured bacterium, assembly GCA_964398765.1. Classification (GTDB taxonomy): domain Bacteria; phylum Deinococcota; class Deinococci; order Deinococcales; family Trueperaceae; genus JAAYYF01. Next base: position 21,097 of record CAYNNL010000027.1, read on the forward strand.
ACTCCTCGGCCTCGGCAACACCGGCCACATAGGCTTCAACGAGCCGCTCTCGTCGCTCGCTTCGCGCACGCGGCCCAAGGTGCTCGCGCCCGGGACGCTGGAGCAGAACGCCTCCGCCTTCGGCGGCGACCCGGCCGCCGTGCCCAGGCGGGCGCTCACCATGGGGGTCGGCACGATCCTCGAGGCGCGCGAGGTCCTCCTCGTAGCCACCGGCGCTCACAAGGCGGAGATCCTCGCCACGGCGCTTGAGGGGCCCGTCACCTCGGTCGTGAGCGCCACCGCGCTGCAACTGCACCCGCACTGCCTCGTGTTGGTCGACGAGGCGGCCGCCGCTCACCTGCGAGAGCGGGAGTACTACGACTGGACGCTCCGGAACGAACCGAGCTGGGGGCGCTACGCCGCCCTGCTCGACTGACGCCACCGGTCACACGCGCACCGAACCGCGCCGCCGACGCGAGTTACTGTGAGTAGCGGCACGTTCTGGCGTCGCCGCGCCCAAGGAGGATCATGGACACCTGGCTGACTTCACTCATCACGCCCACGCCGCAGGCGGGGTTCGAGCTCGCGATCAAGATGGCCCGCATGGGCGTCAAGTACACCCAGCCGTCCGCCGAGGTACGCGACAAGCTCCGCCCCGAGTACGCCAACGACGCCGACAGCCTGACCGCCGCGTCGCAGGTGATCGCCATCAACTTCCAGACGGTGGCCGCCGCCAACGGTTACTGGCGCTGAGCCGTGTCCCCCTTCGGCGCTCGGTGGCGCCGAAGGGGGTGCGGCGATCACGCCGCCTTCTCGTCCACCTCGAACTGGGAGCGGTAGAGCTCGGCGTAGTGCCCGCCGCGCGCCAGGAGTTCCTCGTGCGTGCCGCGCTCTACGATGCGGCCCTCTTCCATCATCAGGATCGTGTCGGCGCCGATGATGGTCGACAGGCGGTGCGCGATCACGAAGGACGTACGGTCACCGCGTAGCGCCGTCATGGCCTGCTGCAACAGGAGCTCCGTGCGCGTGTCGACCGAGCTCGTCGCCTCGTCCAGTATGAGCAGGGCTGGGTCGGCCAGGAACGCCCTGGCGATGGTGATCAGCTGCTTCTCGCCGGCGCTGACGTTGCTGCCCTCGTCGTCG
>CAYNNL010000028.1:0-22000 GCA_964398765.1 uncultured bacterium
GTCTCCCAGCGGCCTGAGGGTCTGCTTCTTGTCTGCCATGGGTTCCTCCGGATAGTGTTTGTGCCTTACTTGGCAGTCTCGACCTGCGAGTGCCAAACGGCTACATGCTATCCGCGGCCCGGTGAGCCTGTCAAGTGAACCGCATCAACCTCTTTGAGCCTGAGTCACTCAGGTCATCTGCGGGCCCGCGCCTTCAACCGCGCTTCAGCCCCAACACCATGGCGGGCACGAACGCCGCGGCGAACGGGATGTTGTAGGTGAGGACCCGCAAGACACCCCGCCAGGCACGCTCCAGCGCGCTCGCCTCGAGCAACGGGTCGATCTGCGACTGCACGGCGCCCCAGTCAACGCTCACGAACCCCGACCAGGCCAACAACTGGATGGCGACGAACAGCAGACCGAGCGCCAGCGCCACGAACTTCCCGACCTTCTTGAGCGCGTAGCCGGCGATGAAACCGGCGACTCCACCGAACGCGATCTGCTGGAGCCACGGGAAGACGCTGGTCAGCTCGACGTCCACCGGCCGAGGTTACCACGCAGGGGCGAACCCCCAGCGCGCTGCACTCAAGGGCCGGGCGCCGGGGCGGGCGCCGCTGCGGTAACATTGACCCCGTGACCTTCGCTCCCTGCCTCTCGCCGGACGTGGCGACGGCGCTGGCGCGCCGTGAGCCTGTGGTGGCGCTCGAGTCCACCGTCATCACCCACGGCCTCCCGCGCCCCCAGAACCTGGAACTCGCCAGGCGCCTCGAGGCCGCGGTCAGAGACGAGGGCGCGGTGCCGGCCACCGTCGGCATCGTCGGCGGCGAGGTCCGTATCGGCCTGACGGACGCCGACCTCGAACGGCTGGCCGCCGGCGGGGCCGACAAGGCCTCCACCTGGAACCTGGCCGCGCTGGTGGCTGCTCGGCGCGACGCCGGCACCACGGTCGCCACCACGCTCTTCGCAGCCCACAGCGCCGGGATCAAGGTGTTCGCGACGGGCGGAATCGGCGGCGTTCACGACACGCCGTTCGACGAGTCCGCCGACCTCGGCGCGCTTGCCGCGCACCGGTTGATCACCGTCTGCGCCGGCCCCAAGAGCATCCTCGACGCGAGCGCCACCACCGAGCGGCTCGAGACCATGGGTGTACCCGTCGTCGGCTACCGTTCCCAGAACCTCGCCGGGTTCGTGGTCCGCCAGACCAGCGTCCCGCTCCCCGCCAGGGTCGAGACACCCGAGGAGGCCGCGGCCGTGCTCCTCGCCCAGGAGGCGTTGGGCCTCCCCGCCGGGATCGTGCTCAGCAACCCGGTGAGCGCCGGGCTCGACGAGGCGGAGTTCGCCCGGCTGCTCGAGCGCGCGAGGGCCGACGCGAGGGCGCGCGGCGTCCGGGGGCGCGACACGACCCCGTTCCTCCTGGCCGCTCTGACCGAGCTCTCCGGTGGGGCGACCATGACGGTGAACCTCCGTCTCCTCGAGGAGAACGCCAGGCTGGCGGCGCGCGTGGCGATCGCCTACCAGCGCGCCGCCCTCGGGACCCCGGCATGAACGGGGGCGACGTGACCGGCGGTCGCGACCAGGCCCCGCACGGTGGCCGCGACGAGGGCCTTCACGTGGCCGCGTTCCAGGGCGGCCAGGACGAGCTCGGCGCACTCTTCAGGCAGGCGCGGCAGGAGCAGGGGCTCGAGCTCAAGGACATCGCCGAGCTCACCCACGTGCGCCGCGACTACCTCAGGGCGCTGGAGGAGGGTCGGTACGGCGACCTGCCGGAGGACGTCTACACCCGCAACTTCGTGCGGCTCTTCGCCCAGGCCGTCGGCCTCCCTCCGGAACGGGCCCTCGAGGTCTACCAGCGAGAACGGCAGCGGGCCGGCGGTCTCACGACCCTGGAGGAGAGGCTGGAGAAGGAGCGCCGGGGAGAGCCGCCGGAGCGGCAGCCGCGCAAGCGCGCTGGCGCCGGGGGGTTCCACGTCAACCCGGCGGTCCCGACGCTGCTGCTCGTCGTGGCCCTCGTGGCGCTTGCCGTGTGGGGCTACAACGCCCTGTTCTTCCGCGCGGGCCCCGCGCCGCAGACGACCGACGCCTCCACCACGGCGCAGCCTCCCGCGGCGGCACAGCCGGCGAGCGGCTTGGCGGCCCCCGTGGCGGTCGGCGACCCAAGCGGCGCCGAGCCCACGGCAGCGGCCACGGGCGGCACGGTGCTCATCGACGTGATCACGGACCCACCGGGCGCGCGCGTGTCGGTCGACGGGTTCGTGCTGCCGGGCGTCACGCCCATCCACGCGGCACCGGTCACGGCGCGAGCCGGGCGCACCCTCGAGGTGTCACTCGACGGCTACCAGACGGAGCGGCGCACGCTCGACCTCACGGAGGGTCAGGCGGTCGAGCTCCGCCTGACGGCCGACGCGGCTACCACCGAGGCGCCGGCCGGGCCGGCGCAGGAGGTCGGCGCCGCCGAGATAGTCATCGCCGTCAAGGCGACCAGCTGGCTCGAGGTCTACAAGGGCTCGGCTCGCAACGAGGGGGAGCGGCTCGTCTACACGACCGCCGCGCCGGGTCAGACCTACCGCTTCGCCCTGCCGGTGTACGTCCACGCGGGCAACGCGGCCGGCGTCGAGATCACGCTCGGCGACGGCGTCCCGTTCGCCATGGGATCGTCCGGCGCCGTGGTGGGCAGGGCGTTCCAGGTCCAGTGAGCCGCGCCTACCCGTGAACCCGGCCGCCCAGTGAGGCGGGCGGCCGCCCCGGGCGTCACCCTGGGCCTGGCGGTCGCCTCGCTCCGGCAGAGGCCCGTGCGCACGCTCCTCACGGCCGTCGGGATCGCGGTCGCCGTGGCGGGCGCGGTCGTGTTCCTGTCACTCGGCGAGGGGATCCGGCGCGTGTTCGCTGACCAGCTGGCGAACCTCGGACCCGACATCCAGGTCACCTACGGCCCCGCCTCGGGCGACTTCTTCCCCACCACCCCCGACCTGCCTGGTCACTACCTGGCCGAACTACAGGCAGCGGCGCCGGAACTGGGGGTCCGCGCCGTGGTTCCGGTGCTCGTGTACCTGCGCGGCGGCCTCAGCCCGTCACAGTCGTTCGTGATAGAGGGACTGCCAACCGGCGAGCCGCTCGAGGACCTGTTCCACGGCGCCGCGGTCCTGGAGGGTCGCCCGCTCGGACCGGCCGACGAGGGTATGGACGTGGCGGTGATCGGAGCGAGCGCGGCCGAGCGCGGCAGGCTCGGGCTCGGCTCGACGTTGCGCCTCAACCCGAGCACGAGCCTCGAGGTGGTCGGCGTTGTCGGCGCCGGGGGTGGGCTGCTCGACAACCTCATCGTCGTGCCGCTGGCCACGCTGCAACGCGCGCTCGGGGTCGACGACCGGTTCAGCCTCCTCGCCGTCTCGAGCGTGAGGCCGGAGCGGGCCGAGGAGGTGGCCGCCGCGATCCGCGCCCGGTTCCCCGACCTGGGGGCACAGACCAGCTCCGAGCTGTTCGCGCAGGTGAACGAGAGCCTGCGCGTGTCCGACTTCGTGAGGCTCGGCATCAGCGCCATCGCGCTCATCGTCGGGGCCATCGCCGTCGCGAACACCGTCATGATGAGCGTCTTCGAGCGGACGCGGGAGTTCGGCGTCATCCGGGCGGTGGGCGCCAGGCCACGCTTCCTGCTGGCCCTCGTGCTCGCCGAGTCCATCCTGCTCGCCGTGGCGGGCGCGGCCGTCGGCGTGCTGCTCGGCCGCCTCGGCGTCTTCGCCGTCAACCGGGTCGCCGAGCGGTACGTGAACCTGGAGGTCGCCCTGCTCACGCCGCGCCTGGTGGCCTTCGCGGTGCTGGTCGCCCTCGGCATGGGCGTCCTCTCGGGGCTTGTGCCGGCGGCGCGGGCTGCTCGGCTCAGCGTCGCCGGCGCGCTCGCGCGCGAGTGAGGCGAACCGCTCAGGCCCGGTGAGTGCCGGACGCTAGAATCCAGGGATGTCACGACAGCCTCTCCTCCGCCGGTTACTTCTCGCCTGCGCGCCGCTCCTGGTGAGCGTGGCAGCGGGCCAGTCCTACCAGTGGCTCGACGTCGTCCAGAACGTGAGCATCCTGCCGGGCGGCGGCGTGATCGTCGATGACACGCGCACGCTCAGGACGGACGGCGACTTCGGCGAGGCGTTCATCTGTGTCCACCTCTTGGACGGGCAACGCCTGACCCTGCTCGAGGGATCCGGCGCCGTCGGCCCCGGGCCGTCGGCCACGGCGTTCCAGCAGTCGTGCACGGACGGCAGCGACGGCACCGAGGTGGTCGTGAGGAACAGCGTCAGGGTCAAGGAACGGCGCGTGCGGTTCGTGTACCGGCTCGAGGGGGCGCTCGACTTCCGCAGCGACGTCGTCCAGTGGTACTGGCAGATCCTGGAGCAGGACCACCCGCCAGTCCGCGGCTACAGCTTGACCGTCACCACGCCGGGACCGAGCGCGGCCCCGTACGACGCCTACGTCCACCGGTTCGCCAACCCCGAGCTCCCGACCGTGACGCTTAGCGAGGACCGCAGCCGGCTGGACGTCAGCTTCTCACGCATCCCGCAGGGTGACGGGGTCGAGATCCGCTACCTCATGGACCCGGACCTGTTCACCGACAGGGGCAGCCGCCCCGGCATGGAGTCGTTCCTCCTCGCGGAGGCGAAGGACGCCGGGGTGCAGACGATGCTGCAGGTCAAGCGCTCGCCCTGGTGGGCCGCCCTGCCCGCCGCGCTGCTGGGCATCACTGGCCTCGCGAGCCTGCGCGACTACCGCCGCATCGGGCGCGAACCCCGCGACGAGACGATGAAGTACCCCTTCGAGCCGCCCTCCGACCTCCCGCCCGCCGCCGTCACCTCCGTGCTGCAACAGGTCGCGAACCCGAGCGCGATGGGTCCGGCTTTCCACGCCACGATCATGGACCTCATGCGACGGGGCTTCGGGACCTTCGTGACCGGCGCCAAGGCGCGCGAGTTCTCCATCGACCTTCACGACATCGACACGAGCGGTCTCAACCAGTTCGAGAGCGACGTGCTCGGTTACCTGAAGCAAGCGGCGAGGCCCGGCGCCCCGTCGCGGCTGTCGAGCGCGGAGCTGAGGGCCTACTCGCAGCGCCGGGGGAGCGCCTTCATACAGGCGTGGGGCAAGAAGGTCCGCACCTGGCTCGAGGCCAAGCTCGGCGGCCCGCTCGTGACCGCCGAGAGCGTGAAGGCGGCGCGCAAGCACGGCGGGCGTCTGTTCCTCGTCACGCTCGCCTCGGGCGCGCTGGCCTTCTTCGTCACCGGACCGGCCAGGGGTCTCACCGTCGCCGTCGCGCTCGCGGCCCTCATCTCCTCCATCGCTTCGAACATCTCCCTCGTCGCCTGGCGACCCGAGGTGGCCAGCGAGGTCAACGCCTGGAAGGGGTTCAAGCGCACCCTGACCGACTTCACTCGCATGAAGGACGCGCCCCTGGATTTCTTCGGCCTGTGGGACGTCTACTACTGCTACGCGGCGGCTCTCGGGGTGGCCGACGAGTACCTGAAGACGCTCAAGAAGGCGGCCCCCCTGGCCGGCGCCGACGAGGCGGCCATGATGAGCCGCGCCACCTGGCTTAGCGCGGGCAGTGGCGGCTCCTTCAGCAGCCTGGGCGCGCTGAGCAGCTCGATCAGTACGCTGTCGAGCGCACTGAGTTCCGCGTCGGCCTCCGCCTCGTCCGGTGGCTCCTCCAGCGGCGGGGGCGGCGGTGGCGGTGGCGGCTCCTCCGGCGGACGTTGACGCCGGGCGGGGTGCGGTGGCAGCGGTGGTGCTGAGCGCCACCGACCTGACGCGCACCTACCTCACGCCCGGCGGCGAGGTGCCGGCGCTCTCAGGCGTGACGGCCGAGTTCCGAGCGGGCGCGGTGACCGCCATCATCGGCCCGTCGGGGTCCGGTAAGTCGACTCTCCTGAACCTCCTGGCGGGCTTCGACCACCCCGATCGGGGCGAGGTCCGGTTGGGCGGCACCGTCCTCTCGAGCCTGGGGGAGCGGGAGATGGCGGACCTCCGGCTGCACTCCTTCGGCTTCGTGTTCCAGTCCTTCAACCTCGTGGCGGTGCTCACCGCCTGGCAGAACGTCGCGTTCCCGCTCGGGCTGGCGGGGGTGGACGCCGCCACGCGGCGTCAGCGCGCCATGACGATGCTGGCGCGGTTCGGGCTGGAGGGCCGCACCGACCACCTGCCGGCGAGACTGTCGGGCGGGGAGCGCCAGCGCGTGAGCCTCGCGCGAGCGCTCATCAACGACCCGGCGGTGGTGTTCGCGGACGAGCCTACGGGTAACCTCGATAGTAGGAGCGGCGAGCAGGTGCTGGCCGCCCTGCGGGAGGTGGCGGCCGAGGGTCGCACGGTGCTAATCGTGACGCACGACCCGGGCATCGCCGAGCGGGCCGACGCCGTGCTCGAGCTGCTGGACGGCCGCGTCGTGGACGCGCGGGGCGCCATCACGGCGACCACCGGCGCCGACCACGCGAAGGAGAGTGTATGAACCGGACCGCTACAGGGAGCGCGGGCACCAACCCGCCCGGGGCGCGGAGCGCGGCCGTGTGGGGCGCGGCGCTAGTCGGCACTGGCGTGCTGTTGGGTGCCTTCGGCGCGCACACGCTCAAGGACCTCGTCAGCGCAGCGCGCCTCGAGACGTTCGAGACGGGGGTGAGGTACCAGGTCTATCACGGCCTCGGCCTGCTGGCCTTGGCCGCCCTGGCGCACCACAACCCGCGCGTGGCGCGCGCCGCTCCCTTCCTGATCGGGGGCACGGCCGTCTTCGCTGGCGCGCTCTACCTGCTCGTCGCGGGCGGCCCGAGCTGGCTCGGAGCCGTCGCGCCCGTCGGCGGCGTACTGCTGGCCGTCGGCTGGGGTGTTGCCGTGGTGGCGCTGGCGCGCCCGGGCTCACGGGTCGAGTGACCCGCCCGCGAAGACGCGCGTGAGGTAGTCGAACGAGGCCCTCGGTTCGCGCTTCAACGTCCGGTGGTCCAGGGCGACCACTCCGAAAGGGCGGGTGAACCCCTCGGACCACTCGAAGTTGTCGACCAGCGTCCAGGCCAGGTAGCCGCGGACGTCGCAGCCGGCTGAGGCCGCCGCGGCCACGGCGCGCAGGTAGCGCGAGAGGTAACTGATGCGGCGCTCGTCCGCGCGGGCGCCAGGACCCTGGTCGGGGTAGGCGGCGCCGTTCTCCGTCACCACCACGGCAGGGTTCCCGTAAGCGTCGCGGAGCTCGAGCAACACCCGCTCGAGCGCCCCCGGCGCCACGCGCCACCCCGCGCCCGTGACCTCCTCGCCTCGCCCAGGCGGCACGATCTCGATGCCGAGCGGGCCCGAGCCGGCACGCACGCGCTCGACGGTGTAATGGTTCACGCCCAACAGGTCGATGCCCGGGTGCATGGCTTCCTCGTCGCCGCTCCTCACGAGGGGCTCGAAGAAGCCCGCCACCGGCTCGGGGTAGCCCCCGCGCAAGAGCGGATCCAGGTTGCAGCGGTTGTACACGGCGTCGGCGAGGGCCGCCGCAGCCGCGTCCTCCTCCGTCGGCCCCCCACCCGCGTCCGCCGCCTCGATGGGCTGGAGCTGCACGATTGAGCCGAGCCTGAGCCCCGGCCTTGCGCCACGCAGCCGCTCCACGCCGAGGCCGACCGCCAGGTTCTGATGATGGATGGCTGCAAGGTAGGTGGAGAGGTCGCTGAGACCGGGAGCGTGCACGCCGGCCAGGTGGCCGAGCAGGGCGTGAGCGTTCGGCTCGTTCAGCATGAAGAAGGTACCCACCCTGTCGCCGAGGAGGCGGGCCACGGCCTCGGCGTAGTCGGCGAAGTGGTGAGCGGTGTCGCGCTCCCCCCAGCCGCCGAGCTCCTGCAGGGCCTGAGGCAGGTCCCAGTGGTAGAGGCACACCCACGGCTCGATGCCGGCGCCGAGCAGCTCGTCGACGAGGCGGTCGTAGAACTCGACCCCAGCTCGCGCCGCCCGCCCGCGGCCGTCAGGGAACCAGCGGGGCCACGACACGGAGAAGCGGTAGACCCGCGCCCCGAGGCGGCGCAGAAGCGCGACGTCCTCGCCGTGACGCGAGTAGTGATCCGTGGCGACGTCGCCCGTCGTGCCGTCGACGACGGCACCGGGACGCCTCACGAAGCGGTCCCAGATGGACTCGCCCTTGCCGCCGGCGGCGCTCGCACCCTCGATCTGGTATGCCGAGGTCGACACGCCCCACGCGAAGTCGTCGGGTAGCTCGCTCACGAAGATGCTCCGGGGTCATTATGCCGCACCACCCGGCGCCTGGCCCGCCCTTGTCGGCACGGCGGGGTAGCATCGGCGCCGTGCAGCCCGTCCCGACGCCACCCGGCCCGCCCGTCCGGCGCGTGGCGCTGGTGCTCGGCGTGGCGCTCGCGGCGGTGTCCTTCGCCGCCATCTTCATCCGCTGGGCCGACGCGCCCGGCGTCTTGGTTGCCCTCTACCGCATGCTCATCGCCGCCCTCCTGATGGCGCCCATGACCATCCGGGGCCTGCGGCGGACGAGGCCGACGCGGGCCACCGCCCGCGCAACGTTCCTCGCCGGGGTGGCGCTGGCGGTGCACTTCGCCACCTGGATCACCTCGCTCTCGTACACGACGGTCGCCGCCAGCGTCTCGCTGGCGGCCACGGCGCCGCTCTGGGTTGCGCTCCTGGCGTGGTGGCTGCAGCGGCGCCCACCGAGCCTCCTGACGCTCCTAGGCGCGCTGGTGGCCGTGGGGGGAGCGGCCGTCATCGGCTACGCCGACGTCGGCGCGGCTGCCGAGCAGGCCGGCCAGCGGGCGCTGCTGGGCGACGCCCTCGCCCTGGCCGGGGCCATCGCCGCGGGCGCCTACCTCCTCCTGGGTCGGCACGCCCAGGAGCTCGGCCTCGGCCTGCAGGCGTACGCCGGTTCGGCCTACGCCGTCGCGGCCGTGGTCCTCGCACCCCTACCGGCGCTACTGGGGGTCCCCTACCTCGGGTACCCTACGATCACCTACCTCGCCGTGGCGGCCCTGGCAGTGGTCCCGCAGCTGATCGGCCACACCGGCATCAACTACGCCGCCAAGCACCTCGACACGACGCTCGTCGCGGCGGCCCTCCTGCTCGAGCCGATCGGCGCGGGGCTGCTCGCGCTCCTGCTGTTCGGGGAGGAGCCGGCGGCTCTCACGGTGCTGGGCGCGGTCGTCCTGCTCGTGGGCGTGGCTTTGACGTCGCGGGGGCAGGCGCCGCGCCGGGCGGCCGCCGACCGGCCGGCCGGGCAAGGGCCCGTGGTGCTGCCTCGGAGGGGCCGGCAAGGTCGTTGAACCGCGTGCAATTTCCCGCATTTCCTGCTACCATATGTGACGTGCTTGGGTACGTGAGACTCCATGAGCGTCACTCGCCCCATGAGCGTCACAGGTCCGAAGCCAGCACCCCCTAGACCCGCCCCCGCACGCCGCTCCGGTCACTCGCCGGAGCGCGTCGGCCGTTGGGCCGGATAGCGGGATCAAGCCAGACCAAGCGCCTCGTTAACGCCTTGTAGTAGCCGCGCTGTTGTAGTCGCGCCCGCCGGCGCGCTTCGAAGGGAGCCAGTTGAATTGAAAGACCAGGGGAAGACGTTCAAGATGGGCGACCAGGTCGTTCTGCCACCCTACGGCGTAGGGGTCGTCGCGGGCACCACCGAGCGCACGATCGCCGGCGCCAACCAGAAGTACTACCAGGTCGAGTTCCCCAACGGAACGTCGCGCGCGTACGTGCCGGTCGCCGCGCCCCAGGGCGCCGGGCTCCGCGCCGCCCTGACCAAGGACGAGGTCCAGAGCGTCCTGGAGCGTCTCCAGAACGGCCGCATCACGCTCCCCAAGCAGTGGGCGGCTCGCCACCGCAAGGTGACCGACCTGCTCACGACGGGCGACCCGTACCAGATCGCCACCCTGGCCAGCGAGCTGAGGCGCTGGGACCTGGAACGCGGCCTCCCCGACCTCGACCGGCAGGCGTACCGGCGCGCGCTGCGCCTCCTCGCGGGCGAGATCAGCGCCGTGCTCGGCATCAGTCAGCAGGAGGCCCGCGTCCTCATGGACGCCGGTGAGGAAGACGAGCTCAACTAGCTCACTCAGGCCACGTGACGAGCGCCGCGCCCTCAAGCGCGGCGCTTCTCATTGTGGTCCAGCCGCAACCACCGCAGCGCGATGGCGTAGGCGGCGTAGTCGTCGACGAGCGTGGGCGGGCTGAGCAGACCCCGCGGCACCAGCCGCCTGAGGCCACGTGGCGGGTTGGCGGCGAAGTAGAGCTCACGTCCCTCCAGCGACGTCCCCGTCTCCTCCACCAGTAGTGCGGTCACGCCGCGCTCGGCGAGGGCCGCAACGATGGCGGCGCTCCCCGTGCCGTCGCCGACCAGGACCGTGGCGCCCGCCGGCAGGTCCAGGTCCGCCAGCGCGTGAGGCTCGATCACGAGGCCGCGTTCGAGGCGACCGTCAGCGGTCACGAAGGCCACGCCGAGGTTCTTGCCGGGATCGAGCGCGACGAGCATGTCAGGGCCAGCCTAACAGCCCGCGCGCGCCCTCACGATGCGAGAAGGGGCGCGCGTCCACCATCTCCGGTGGACGCGCGCCCCGATCTCAGTTGTGCGCGAAGCCGCTAGTCGTGCGCCTCGCTCTGGGCGGGCGCGGTCGGTGCGCCGGGGCGCGGTCCGGCCGGAACGGTTGGCTCCGCCGCGCGCGCGGGCGCGCTGGCGAGCTTCTCGAGGGAGCGCTCGTCGGCGACGCGGGTCCGGCGGATGGCCGCCAGGCCCGTGCCGGCCGGGACGAGCCTGCCGAGGATCACGTTCTCCTTCATGCCCACCAGGTCGTCGGCCTTGCCGGCGAGCGCCGCCTCGGTCAGGACGTGAGTGGTGTGCTGGAAGGAGGCAGCGGAGAGCCAGCTCTTGGTGGAGAGGGAGGCCTTAGTGATGCCGAGCAGTAGCGGCTTCCAAGAGGCGGGTGTCTTGCCCTCCTCGAGCAGGGCGTCGTTGACGCTCTGCACGTCGAAGTGCTCGACGGTCTGGCCCTCCAAGAACTTGCTGTCGCCCGGATCGTCGACCTCGACGTACTTGAGCATCTGGCGGACGATGACCTCGATGTGCTTGTCGTGCACGCTCACACCCTGGCCGCGGTAGACCTTCTGGATCTCGTCGACCAGGTAGGCCTGCACCGCGTCGGGGCCGCGCGACTCGAGCAGGTCGTGCGGGTTGATGCTGCCGCGCGTGAGGGGCTGACCGGCCTCGACCTTGTCGCCGGTGTTGACCAGCACGCGCAGGTTGCGGTCCACGCGGTAGGCGCGGCTGAACTCGCCGTCCTCGCTGGTGACGACGATGCGGAGGCGCTCCTTGTCCTCGTCGTCCTGCAGCTCGACCACGCCGTCGAGCTCGGCGATCACTGCCTTCAGCTTCGGCTTGCGCGCCTCCACCAGCTCGATCACGCGCGGGAGGCCCTGGGTGATATCGCCGCCGGACGCGATGCCGCCGGTGTGGAACGTGCGCATGGTCAGCTGCGTTCCGGGCTCGCCGATCGACTCGGCCGCGATGACGCCGACGGCCTCGCCGAGGCTGACCTCGCGCATCATGGAGAGGTCGAGACCGTAGCACTTGCGGCACACGCCCGCGCGCGTCTGGCAGGTCAGGGGGCTCCTGATCGCCACGGTGCGAAGCTCGGGCATGCGGGCCATGGCCTTCACGATGGCGTCGACGTCCTCCTTGTATAGGAGGGTGCCGGCGGCCAGCTGGACGTCGCCGAGGTCGAGGTCCAACGCCAGGCGCCGCCCGTAGAGGCTCATCTCGATCTGGCCCTTGGGCCGGGCGCGCTCGCCCTCGTAGAGCAGCGTGGTCTCGAAATCGGCCGTGCCGCAATCGTCCTCGCGGACGACCACCTCGTGCGCCACGTCGACGAGCTTGCGCGTGAGGTAGCCGGAGTCGGCGGTGCGGAGCGCCGTGTCGGCGCCGCCCTTGCGTGCCCCGTGGGTCGAGATGAAGTACTCGAGCACGTCGAGGCCCTCGCGGAAGTTGGCGCGGATGGGCAGCTCGATCGTCTCGCCCGACGGGTTGGCCATGAGCCCGCGCATGCCGGCCAGCTGGCGGATCTGCTGCGGGTTGCCACGCGCGCCCGACTGCGCCATGACGAAGAGGGGGTTGAACGGCATGTTCTCCTTGAAGTGGTCGAACACGGCGTCCTTGACCTTCTCGGTCGTGTCGTTCCAGAGCTTCACAACCTGCTGGTAGCGCTCCGAGTCGGTCACGAAGCCGCGCTGGTAGGCGGAGTTGATCTTGGCCAGCTTCTCCTCCGCCTCGGCCAGCAGCACCTTCTTCTGGGGCGGGATGGCCACGTCGTCGATGCCGATGGTGATGCCGGAGGTGGTGGAGAGCTCGAAGCCGTACTGCTTCAGGCCGTCGAGGAGGGCGGCGGTGCGCTCCACCCCGAGGCGCTTGTAGGTCTCGACGACGAGGTCGCGGAGCGCCCCACGCTCGTAGACGGTGTCGTAGCGGAGCAGGTCGCGCGGCACCTCGCCGCCCGCCTCGAGGGTCTCCTTGACCATCCTTGCGAAGAGGAGCCTGCCCGGGCTCGTCTCGATGACCTCGCCGTCGACGCGCGTGGTGACCACGTCCTGCATGTCGATGCGGTGCTCGGCCACGGCCAGGAGCGCCTCGTCGACGTTGCCGAAGCGGTAGATGATGCGCCCGACCGAGGTGTCGACCCCGCCCACCTTGATGGCGGAGTTGAGGTCGACCTCGCCCCTCTCGAAGGCGGCCGTGGCGGCGCCCTCGTCGGGGAACTCCATGCCGATGCCGCGGTGGCCAGTGTGAAGCTGCGTGAGGACGTACAGGCCGAGGATGATGTCGCGCGTGGCCTGCACGTTGGGGTTGCCGTGCGCCGGGCTCAGGAGGTTGTGGCTCGAGAGCATCTGCAGGCGCGCCTCGGACTGCGCGTAGACCGACAGCGGGACGTGGATGGCCATCTGGTCGCCGTCGAAGTCGGCGTTGAACGCCTCGCACACGAGCGGGTGCAGCTGGATGGCCTGCCCCTCGACCAGCACCGGCTCGAAGGCCTGGATGCCGAGGCGGTGCAGCGTGGGAGCGCGGTTGAGGAGCACGACGCGGTCCTTGATGACCTCTTCCAGCGCGTCCCAGACCTCGTCGCGGGCGTCGCGGTAGCGCTCGAGCATCTTGCGGGCGCTCTTGATGTTGGAGACGACCCCGCGCTCCTCGAGCTTCTTGAAGAGGAACGGCTTGAACAGCTCGAGCGCCATGCGCTTGGGCACGCCGCACTGGTGCAGCTGGAGCTGCGGGCCGACGACGATGACGGAGCGGCCGGAGTAGTCGACGCGCTTGCCGAGCAGGTTCTGGCGGAAGCGCCCCTGCTTGCCGCCGAGCAGGTCGGTGAGGGAGCGCAGCGGCCTGTCGGAGCCGGGGTGCACCACGGCGGAGCCGCGGCGCCCGTTGTCGATCAGGGCGTCGACGGCCTCCTGGAGCATGCGCTTCTCGTTGCGCACGATCATCTCGGGCGCGCCCTGCTGCATGAGCTTCTTGAGGCGGTTGTTGCGGTTGATCAGGCGGCGGTAGAGGTCGTTCAGGTCGGACGTGGCGAAGCGGCCGCCCTCGACCTGCACCATGGGGCGCAGGCTCGGCGGCATGATCGGCACGGCGTCCAGGATCATCCAGGCCGGTTTGTTCTCGTTCTCGCCCGTGCCCGACTGCAGGAAGGCGCGGGTGATCTCGAGGCGCTTGCGGGCCTTGGCGCGCTTGTGGCGGCTCTGGGAGGTCATCTCCTCCTCGAGTTCCGCCTCGAGCACCTTGAGGTCGATGGACTCGAGCAGCTCCTTGATGGCCTCGGCGCCCATCTTGGCCTCGAAGTCGTAGCTCTCGATGACGCGCACCTGGCGCCTGACGAGGTCGATCTCGACGCGCCCCTCGATGTCGGACTTGATGCGGCCGCCATCGGCGAGGTCGTCGCCGCGCCGGACGCGGTCGCCGTTCACGACGATCGGCTCGTCGTCATAGGCGTAGACGCGAGCGCGCGACACGATGATGCTGGCGGGGTGCGACAGGCGCACCGTGCCGGCCGCGGCGGCCGTGATCTCCTGAGCCGCGTCGATGGCGCCCACGACCTTCTCGCCGGGGCGGACGGTGGCCCCGTCGCCGACGAGCACGTGCATGGTGGGGTTCGTCTCGTGGGTCTCGGAGCGCTCCCACTCGACCTTGAGCGTCACGGTGACGTTGGTGCCCTTCGCCTTACTGGTGCGCAGCGTCGCCGTCGCGCCCTGCGGCAGCGTGAGGCCGGCGCCGGCAGAGGCGCGGGCCAGCTCGGTGCCGGCCTCGACGAACTCACCGCCCGCCACGAGCGGCTCCATGCCTGCCGGCAGCAGGTAGGAGGCGAGCACCTCCTCGGTGTCGACGTCGTGCACCGAGAGGATGCCGCCGTCCTGACCGATGGGGAGCAGCTCGACGACGCCCTCGGCCTCGCTGACGACGACGACGTCGCCGCCGAGCTCGGCGATGGGCTGGCCGCCCTTGTAGGCCTCCTCCTCGATCCAGTCCTTCTTGGCGACGACGAGGCGGGCGTCGCGCGCCTCGTGGTAGTCGAGGGTGATGCGCCGCGGGAAGCGGTACTGGGCGATGCCGGCGATCTTGGCCTTGACGCCCTTGGCGAGCTGCTGGCCGGGCTCGACGATCTCACCGTCGCGCACGACCGCGTCCTCGCCGCCGGAGACCGTGTAGGTCTCCTGCTGGCCGTAGCGTAGCTGGCGGTACTCGTCGTCGGAGAGCAGGTCGCCGCGCCTCAGCGGGCGGCCGTCGGGCATGCGTGCCTCGGCGGCGTCGGTGACGATGTACTTGGCGAAGTACAGCACCTGCTCGAGCTCGGCGGTCGAAAGGTTGAGGAGGCCGCCGATCTTGTTGGGGATGTCTTTCACGTACCAGATGTGCGCGCAGGGCGTGGCGAGCTCGATGTGACCCATGCGGTAGCGGCGCACCGTGGCGCGCGTGACCTCCACGCCGCAGCGCTCGCAGGTCTTGCCGGCGAAGCGCTGGCCGCGGTACTTGCCGCACGAGCACTCCCAGTCCTTCTCGGGTCCGAAGACGCGCTCGTCGAACAGGCCGTCGCGCTCGGGCTTGAGCGTGCGGTAGTTGATGGTCTCGGGCTTGGTGATCTCGCCGTAGCTCCAGTCGCGGATGCGCTTGGGCGACGCGATCTGGATCCTCACCTGCGTGAACTCGCGCGGCTGCTCCTTCACCCGGGGGCCGTCGCGGAAGTTGTTGAACCTAGTAGTGTCGCTCACCAGTGCCGTCCCGTCTCGTCGAAGATGCTCACGGGCTTGTCGTCCGCGTCCAGCACCGTCACGTCAAGCCCCAAGGAGTGGAGTTCCTTCACCAACACCTTGAAGGATTCGGGGATCGTCGGCTCGAGGACGTCGTTCCCCTTGACGATCGCCTCGTAGGCGGCGTTGCGGCCGTCGATGTCGTCCGACTTGATGGTCAGCATCTCCTGCAGCGTGTACGCCGCGCCGTGCGCCTTGAGCGCCCAGACCTCCATCTCGCCCAGGCGCTGGCCCCCGAACTGGGCCTTGCCTCCCAGCGGTTGCTGCGTGATGAGCGAGTAGGGACCGGTGGAGCGCGCGTGCATCTTGTCCTCGACCATGTGGTAGAGCTTCATGATGTACATGATCCCGACCACGATGGGCGCGTCGATCGCCTCGCCCGTGCGGCCGTCGAACAGCACCGTCTTGCCTGCTCGCGCCAGCGCCGAGTGCGCCTGTGCCGGCGTGAGGTCGCGGTCGACGATCCCCAGCTTGGCGGACCGGCGGTAGACCTCGAGTTCGCGCTGGTCGGGCTCGAAGCCGGCGGCGTCGTTCTCCGCCTGCTCCACCCTGGCCGACTCCTCGAGCAGGTCCTTGATCTCGCTCTCGCGCGCGCCGTCGAAGACGGGCGTCACGTAAGACACGCCGTGCTTGAGCGCCGCCAGGCCGAGGTGGGTCTCGAGGATCTGGCCGAGGTTCATGCGCGACGGCACGCCGAGCGGGTTGAACACCATGTCGACGGGCGTGCCGTCGGCGAGGTAGGGCATGTCCTCGGGCGCCAGGATCTTGGCGACCACGCCCTTGTTGCCGTGGCGGTTGGCGAGCTTGTCGCCCTCGATCAGGCGCCGCTTCTGCGCCACGTAGACGCGCACCATCTCCTGCACGCCGGGTTTCAGCTCGACGCCGTGGTCGCCCTTGCGGAAGCGCACGGTGCGCAGCACGATGCCGCCGTCGCCGGGCGGCACCTTGAGGGAGGTGTCCTTGACCTCCTTGGCCTTCTCCCCGAAGATCGAGCGCAACAGGCGCTCCTCGGGGGTGGGGTCCTTCTCGCCCTTGAAGCTCGTGTGTCCCACGAGGATGTCGCCCTGGCGCACCTCCGCGCCGATGCGCACCACGCCGTCCTCGTCGAGGTCGCGCAGCGCGGCCTCGGAGAGGCCGGGGATGTCGCGCGTGATCTTCTCGGGCCCGAGCTTGGTGTCGCGCGCTTCCTTCTCGAACTTCTCGATGTGGACGCTCGTGAACGAGTCGGAACGCACGAGGTTCTCGGACAACACGATGGCGTCCTCGAAGTTGTAACCGTCGAACGGCATGAGCGCGATCAGCACGTTCTGGCCGAGCGCCAGGCGCCCGACCTCCGAGGCGGGTCCGTCGGCGATGGCCTGGCCGGCCCTCACGGCGTCGCCGAGGCTGACGACGGGCCGTTGGTTGAGGTTCGTGTTCTGGTTGGAGCGCTGGAAGCGGGTGAGCAGGTACTCCTGGTCGATGCCGCGGGCGTTCTCGATGACGATGCGGTTGGCGTCGACGTAAGTGACCGTGCCCGCCTCGTTGGCGAGGACGACCGTGCCGGAGTCGCGCGAGACGCGCTCCTCGACGCCCGTGCCCACGAACGGCGCCTGCGCCCTGATCAGCGGCACGGCCTGCGACTGCATGTTCGAGCCCATGAGCGCGCGGTTGGCGTCGTCGTGCTCGAGGAAGGGGATGAGCGACGTGGGCACGGAGATGATCTGCTTGGGCGACACGTCCATGAAGTCGACCTGGTCGGCCGTCAGGAAGACGGCGTCGCCGAGCTTGCGCGCGACTATGGTGTCCGTGGCGAAGGTGCCGTCGTCGTTGAGGGGCGTGTTCGCCTGCGCTATCAGGTACTTGTCCTCGTCGTGCGCGTCGATGTACTGGACCTCGTCGGTCACCCGCCCGTTCACCACGCGGCGGTAGGGCGCCTCGATGAAGCCGAGGCCGTTGACGCGCGCGAAGCTGGCGAGCGAGGTGATGAGGCCGATGTTGGCGCCTTCGGGCGTCTCGATCGGGCAGATGCGGCCGTAGTGCGTGCGGTGCACGTCGCGGACGTCGAAGCCGGCGCGCTCGCGGGTGAGGCCGCCCGGTCCCAGCGCCGAGATGCGGCGCTTGTGGCGCAGCTCGGAGAGCGGGTTGACCTGGTCCTTGAACTGGCTCAGCTGGCTACGGCCGAAGAACTCGCGCAGCGCGGCCACGATGGGGCGGCTGTTCACGAGCTTCTGGGGCGTGGCGGCGTCGGGGTTGCCGAGCAGCATGCGCTCGCGCACGCCGCGCGCCATGCGGCCGAGGCCGACGCGGATCTGGTCGGCCACCAGCTCGCCGACCGTGCGGATGCGCCGGTTGCCAAGGTGGTCGATGTCGTCCTCCTCGTAGCCCTCGTCGCCGGCCTGGAGCCTGACGAGGTACTGGAGGGTCGGGACGAGGCCGTAATCCACGAAGCGGCCGTCCTCGAAGCCGAGGAGGGTGTTCACCGCGTGGCTCAGCCCGAGCTTCTTGTTCATCTTGAAGCGCCCGGCGTCGCCCAGGTCGTAGCGGCGCGGGTCGGCCAGGAGGCCGAACAGGTACTGGGTGGCCTTGTCGACCTTGGGCGGGTCGCCGGGCCGCAGGACGGTGAAGAGCCGCAGCAGCGCCTCGTCGGGCGTGATGCCAGGCGAGCCCTCGTTCTCGAGGGTGGCGTCGATGAGCGTCTCGTGCCCCGCGAAGAGCTCGCGGATCTGGGTGTCGCCGTAGCCGAGCACGCGCAGGAGGAGGGTGAAGTGGAACTTACGTTTGTTCACCTTCATCCAGAGGACCTGCGAGTTGTCGAACTCGACCTCGATCCAGGGGCCGCGCTTGGGCATGGGGATGATGCTGGCCGTGTAGCGCTGCTGCGTGGCGCTGACCATGGCGCTCGTGAAGTAGACGCCGGGGCTGCGGTGGATCTGGGAGACGATCACGCGGTCGGCGCCGTTGATGATGAACGAGCCGTCCTCCGTCATGAGCGGGAGGTCGCCGAGGAATACCTCGTCCTCCTTGATGAGGCCGGTGTCCTTGTGAACCAGCTGCAGCTTGGCGAACAGGCCCGCGTGGTAGGTGAGGTCCTTCTCGCGGCACTCGTCGGGGTCGTACTCGGGTTCGTCCAGGCGGTACTCGAGGAAGTCGAGCACCAGGTCCGTCTGCCGCCCGCGTTCGGTCTCGTCGATCGGGAACACCTCGCGGAACGCCGCCTGCAACCCGACGTCCTCGCGCTCGTGCGCGCTCCGTCCGAGTTGCAGCAGGTTGTTGTACGAGGTGATCTGGATGTTGGTCAGGTTAGGTAGCTCGATGACTTCCTTGATCCTGCCGAAGTTCCGGATCTCGCGCATCTTCATCCCTTCGTGTGAGGCCGGGTCTGGCTGTCAGGGCGCGCCGCCCGCTCGCGGTCGCCGGGGCGCGCGTCTCGCGCCTTCCGGGTTCCGCCACTCGGGCGTTGCATGTTCGGGTGTTGTTGTGCGTAATATTCGGAGGGGCCGTTCGCGCAGCGCGCCACCCGTCTGGTGGTCCTGGCTGTGTTCTCGGCCACGCCGCCCCCTGTCGGGGCGCGGAGCGTCACGACGACGCGCGACCTCGTGGGCCGCGGCGGATGGTTCGTCATCAAGATAGGTTTTCCCCGCAGGTCAATCGTCAGGCCTCCCGCCGACCTCGCATTCTAGCAACGCTTCTTCGCCCCCTGGTAGCGCCGGGCTACCTCGCTCGCGGTCTCCTCCGCCCCCCGCGCGGGGCTTCGGCCGGCGCGGCGGCGCCACGTGGACGCCGCCGGCTCGGCCCGGCCGTGTTGGCCTGCATCTTGGGCCCAGGTGGGGCGGCGGTTCGCACCGCCGCCCCCCGCGGGCTTACTTGACCTCTACCTCGGCGCCCGCGGCTTCCAGCTTGGCCTTGAGATCGGCGGCCTCGTCCTTGCTCACGGACTCCTTGATGGCGCCGCCGGCCTCGACCAGGTCCTTGGCCTCCTTCAGGCCCAGGCTGGTGATGGCGCGGACTTCCTTGATGACGCTCAGCTTCTTGTCGCCGGTGCTCGGCTTGATGGAGACGGTGAACTCCGTCTGCTCCTCGGCGGCAGCGGCCTCGCCGGCCGGGGCGGCCATCATCATGCCCATGGGCATGGCGGCCGCGGCCTCGACGCCCCAGGCCTCCTTGAGGCCGTCAACGAGTTCAACGAGCTCCAACACGGTCAGTCCACCGAGCTGTTCGATCAACGCCTGCTTATCGAAAGCCATCTTCAGTTACCTCCATCTTTCTGCTTGTCCACGTAGTTGTTCATCACGGTGACCAGGTTCCGCTGCGGTCCGGAGAGCACACCGACGAGCTGCTGGAGGGGCGCTTCGAGCACGCCGACCAACTGGCTCTGGATCTGCTTCTTCGATGGCAGCTTGGCGATGCGCACGAGCGCGTCCTCGCCCAGGAAGCTCCCCTCGAGGCGACCGCCCTTCGACTTGGGCAGCTCCTTCGGGTGAGCTTTGGCGAACTCGGTGATGGCCTTGACGGGCGCCACCACCTCCTCGCCGACGAGGATGAGGGCCGTGGGCCCCTGCAGCGTCGCGTCGAAGCCCTCGACGCCCTGCTCCTTGAGCACGACGTTGATGAGGGTGTTCTTGGCGACGAGCATCTTGCCGCCCGCCTCGCGCACTGCGGCGCGAAGCCGGCCCAGATCGCCTGCGGAGAGTCCCTGGTAGTCCACCAGGAAGAACGTCTTGGCCTCGCCGAGCTGCTCGCGCAGCAGGGCTACGGTCGCTTCGTTCCTGGGGTTTGCCATGGCAACCTTCCCCTTCAGTCTGAAGCTTGGTCCAGGGCCGTCTCTGCCCCGGACGTGCCGCGAAGCGCGTGCAGCGCGCCGTGATCTCTCACGGCATCAACACCCACGCCTCGGCAGGATCTTTAAGCCTGGCGGCCCCTGCTGTCTCCAACGCCAGAGGTGTTCAGCTCGCGCTGCGCACCAAGATGCCTAGCTTCAGGCCTCGCTCACGGCGCCGAGCGCGACGCGCACGCTGGGGCCCATGGTCGAGGCGAGGTGGATGGTCCTGAGGTACTGGCCGCGAGCGGCGTCCGGCTTGGCGGCTTCGACGGCGCCGCGCAGGGCCGCGAAGTTGGCGGCGAGCTGCTCGGCAGCGAAGCTGGCCTTGCCGATCGGCGCGTGCACCACGCCAGTCTTGTCGGCGCGGAACTCGATCTGGCCCGCCTTGAGGGCGCGGACGATGCCGCCGATGTCGGTGCCGACCGTGCCCGCCTTCGGGTTCGGGAGCAGACCGCGGGGGCCCAGCACCCGGCCGAGCTTGGAGCCGATGGCGGCCATCATGTCGGGGGTGGCCACGACGGCGTCGAACTCCATCCAGCCGCCGAGGATGCGCTCGATGACGTCGGCGCCACCGACGATGTCGGCCCCGGCCGCCTCCGCCGCGGCGACACCGTCACCCTGGGTCACGGCGAGCACGCGGACGGTCTTGCCGGTGCCGTGTGGCAGCGCGACGGTGCCACGGACGTTCTGATCGGACTTGCGCGGGTCGATGCCGAGGCGGAAATGCGCCTCGACGGTCTCGTCGAACTTGGCGCTCGCGAGCTCCTTCACCAGCGTGGCGGCGTCCTCGACGGAGTACATGCGGGCGCGGTCGACCTTCTGCTCCAACTGGCGGTAGCGCTTGCCGTGCCTGGCCATCAGCTGGGCTGCCCTTCGACCGTGACGCCCATGGAGCGAGCGGTGCCGGCGATGATGAGCGCCGCGGCCACCTCGTCGCCCGCGTTCAGGTCGGCCATCTTGGCCTTGCCGATCTCGATGCACTGGGCCCAGGTCAGCTTGCCGACCTTGTCCTTGTTGGCGCTGGACGAACCCTTGGCGATGCCCGCCGCCTTCTTGATCAGGTAGCTGGCAGGGGAGGTCTTCGTGATGAAGGTGAAGGAGCGGTCGGCGTAGATGGTGATCTCGACGGGCACGATGGCGCCCGCCTGACCGGCCGTGGCCGCGTTGTACTCCTTCACGAACTGCATGATGTTGGCGCCGTACTGCCCGAGCGCGGGCCCGACGGGCGGCGCGGGGGTGGCGGCGCCGGCCGGAAGCTGGAGCTTCACGATGCCGGCTACTTTCTTGGCCATGGTTCCTCCTTAGGCTCCCCCACGCACATGGCTAGGCGCGGGGTGATAGCGCGTTTCGTCTACAGCGCCGGCAGCGCGTGGCGACAGGGGTCGCCGACGGCCTAGGCGCGGATGACCTGCGAGAAGTCGAGCTCGACGGGGGTCTCGCGCCCGAAGATGGACACGAGGACCTTGACCTTGCCGCGCTCGGGGTTCACCTCGGAGACGACGCCGGTGAAGTCGGCG
Source organism: uncultured bacterium (assembly GCA_964398765.1). Lineage (GTDB taxonomy): Bacteria > Deinococcota > Deinococci > Deinococcales > Trueperaceae > JAAYYF01. The sequence goes on from CAYNNL010000028.1 coordinate 21,580, forward strand.
AACGGTCCGGCCGTGACCTGCACCATGTCGCCGACGTTGAACGTGATGCGGACCTTGGGCGCCTCGCGCTGCCCCGTGACCCCGATGGCGCTGAGCATGCGCGCCTCCTCGTCCGGGGAGAGCGGGACGGCGTGCGTGGCCGTGCCGACGAAGCCTGTGACGCCGGGCGTGTAGCGCACGACCTCCCACGCCTCGTTGGGCTCGTCCGGGTTGTCGCCCAGGTCCATCTGCACGAAGATGTAGCCGGGGAACAGCTTCCTGATCGTCTCCTTCTTCTTGCCGCCACCGATATGTTCCATGGTGGTCTCGACAGGGACTACGACCTGGAAGATGGATTCAGCCATGCCCAATGAGCGGGCGCGGCTCAGGATGTTCTCCTTGGCCTTCTCTTCGTGCCCCACGTAGGTGTGGACGGCGTACC
>CAYNNL010000029.1:0-2111 GCA_964398765.1 uncultured bacterium
CGGCGAGGGCGCCACCATCGTGGAGTCGCGCGAGGCCGTCGGCGAGGGCAACCGCCAGGTCTCGGTGCGAGTCGGCCTCGGCGATTCTACGCAGTCCGCCACGGAGGAGTTCGCCACCAGCCTCGCGGCGGCCACCAACGGCGTGGCACTGTCGTCCGACTTCGTCGGTCCGTCGGTGGGCGCCGACCTGCGCCGCGGCGCAATCATGGCGGTGGCGGTCTCGCTGCTCCTCGTCCTCCTCTACCTCGCGTGGCGGTTCTGGCCTAACTGGCTCGTGGCCCTGGCCGTCGTCATCGCGAGTGCCCACGACGTGGCGCTCACGCTCGGCGTGCAGGCGCTATTCAACATCGAGTTCTCCATCCCCGTGCTGGCCGCACTGCTGTTCGTGATCGGTTACTCGCTGAACGACTCGATCATCATCGCGGACCGCATCCGAGAGAACGTGCGCACCATCCGCGATCGGCCGTACCGCGAGCTGGTGAACCTCGCCGTGAACCAGACGCTCACCCGCACGGTGGCCACAGCCGGCACCACCCTGCTGCCGGTGCTGGCGCTCATCATCTTCGGCGGCAGCGTGCTGCGTGGCTTCAGCCTCACGCTGCTCGTGGGCGTCGGGGTCGGCACGTTCTCGAGCATCTTCATCCTGTCGCCGCTCCTCGTGTGGGCGCGCGAGTGGCAGCAGCGCAGGGCCACCGCGAACCGGAGCGGGGGCGGCGGCAGGCGCGCGGCCAAGGCTTGAACTGATCCGGTGGCCGGGTAGCTTCGCCGGAGGCGGGCAGACCCGGCCGGGTGTGAGGGGCGCGGCACGGCTGCGCCCCTCAAGCGTTCCCCGACCTCAGCCGCCCCGGCTCGGGACGACGAGCAGGAACTGCCTCAGCAGGAGCCCCTCGAAGGACACTACGGCGCGCCATTCGCCCGCCGTGGCCTCCACGTCGGGCGGCAGCACGAACTCGGCCTCGCCGGAGGGGGGCTCGAGCCAGACGCTCTCGGAGGCCGCCTCCCCGCCGCCCGGCGCGAACCACTGGACGGCGAGCCAGCCGGGCCCTGGCAGGTCGAGCACCTCGACCGCCAGCCGCGGGCGACCGGCGGCGCTCAAGGTCAGCGCGCTGCCGCCCGCCAGGCGCGTGGGCAACGGCCCCTGCGGCGCCTCGGGCACCAGGGGCACGTACAGGGGGCGGCAGGCCGGTAGCGCCAGCGCCGCGACCAGCAGCAGGGCAGGCGCCCATCCGCGCAACGTGGGTGCGGGGCGGATGCGCCTCACGCGCCCCCGAGGAGCGTGGCCGCCGCCAGCGCGACGGGCGCGGTCTCGGCTCGCAGGATCAGGGGACCAAGGTTCACCGCCGCGGCGCCACGACCGGTCAGCTCGTCGACCTCGGCCGGCGCGAGCCCACCCTCGGGCCCGCTCACCAGCGTCACGGCGCTTCCGACATCCGCGTCACCCCCAAGCGAGCGCAGCGGCGCCAACGCTTGGGCCAGGGTGCGCTCCGCGCGCGGGTCGGCGACCACCGCCAAGCCCTCCCAGCCGAGGTGGTTGAGGGGCAGCGGGCCGTCCACCCGCGGCACGCGCGCCCGGCCGCTCTGCCGCGACGCCTCCTCGGCGATGCGCTCGAGGCGCTGCAGCTTGGCGGGCGACAGCGACGCCACGTCGGCGTGGCGCGTGCTGACGAGCACGAAGCGCGCGGCGCCGAGCTCCGTGCACTGCCGCACCACGTCCGCCAGCTTGTCGCCCTTGAGGAGCGCGACCGCCATGGTGAGCTCCAGCGCCGGTTCCGCCGGGCTCCTGCGGGGCGGCGTCAGCTCGACGCTTACCCCGTCGCGGTCGACGGCCACCAGCCGGCCGTCGGCCACGTTGCCCAGGTCGTCGAACGCCTCGATCTCGGCGCCGGGCTTGAGCCTCAGCACGTCGCGCAGGTGGTGAGCTTCCGCGCCGCGCAGCGTGAGGCGCGGCTCGCCCAGGTCCGCCACGAGCACGCGGTTCAGTCGCAAGGCGCGTCCGTCCGCTCGAACTCGAGCAGCAACCACTCGCCGGCGCTCTCCTCCCCCACCGGAGCCAGGCAGCGCGGCGCGGCGCCGACCACGACGCCGCGCCGCGACTCGAGGCTGCCCGGGTG
>CAYNNL010000029.1:2121-21487 GCA_964398765.1 uncultured bacterium
ACACCCACCCCCCCCCCGCCCCACCCCCCCCCCCCGCCCCCCCGCCGGCGGGGGGGGGCCCCCCCCCCCCCCCCCCCCCGCGACTCGAGGATGCCCGTGAGTAGCAGCCGGCCGCCGAGCACAAGTCGGCGCGCGTAGGCGCCGAACAGGTCGCGGTGCAGCTCGGCGTAGAGGTTCGCGACGATCACGTCGACGCGGCCCGGCAGACCGGCCGCGTCCACGCTGCCCACCGCGAAGCGGGCCCGCGAGCGGTTGCGGAGCGCGTTCTCCCTGGCCACCGCCACCGTGGAGGCGTCGACGTCCACGCCGTAGGTGTGCTCGGCGCCCAACCGGTCGGCGGCGATGGCCAGCAGCCCGCTGCCGCTGCCCACGTCGAGCACCGTCCTCCCGGCGAGGTCGAGGCGCGTCAGCGCGGCGAGCGCCATGCCCGTCGTCTCGTGATGCCCTGTGCCGAAGGCGGCGCCGGGGTCGAGCCACAACACCGTCTCGCCCGCCGTCAGCTCGACCCTCGAGTGGCTGGGCGCCACGACGAGCGGACCGAACCTGACGGGCTCGAGACCCGCCTGGTAGCTCGCCACGTAGTCGACGTCGGGCACCTCGCTCCACGTGCCCGTCACCGGGAGGTCGGTCTCCTCGGCGAAGTAGGCGATCACGGCCACGCCGTCGATGTCGCCGTCCTCGACGAGGCCGAGGCACCCAAGGTCCCATAGCACGGCGACCTCCGGCGATTCACCAGTTAGACCCGCCAGCCTGACCGCCTTCAAGCCACCACCCGGGCCGGGGCCAGGCGCGCGTCACGCGTGACGATCTCGAACCCGAGGCGTTCGCCCTCCAGCAGGTAGAACTCGATGTCGGCCGAACGCGTGCCGTTCCCGAGGCTGCGGCGCGAGTGGTCGCCGGTGGCCGTCAGGATCATCGTCTCCGCCAGGCAGGCGGGCACGTTGCCGTCGCCGAAGCGCAGGTCGATGCGGCTGCGCATGCTGCCGGGCGGTCTCACCACGCCGCCGGGCACCAGTTCCACGCCGGGCACCTCCCGCACGCTCTCGTCGACGTCGACCGGGCGGCCTAGGTCGTAGATCCACGCGCCCGGCTTCACGTGGTGCGCGAAGATGACCGGGCTGGGGTCGGACGTGGCAGTGAAGATCAGGTCGGAACCGGCCACCGCGTCCACGTCCGTGGTGGCGACCACGCGCGTCATGGGGTACTTGCGGCGCAGGCTCTCGGCGGAGCGGTTGAGGCGCTCGCGGTCGCGTCCGATCAGGACCACCTCGCCGACCTCGGGCGCGATCATGCGCGCCACCCCGAAGGCCACCACGCCGTTCGCGCCCACCACGGCGGCGCTGGCGGTCTTGAGGCTCCCGCCCTGCGCCTTGAAGCGCCGCAGCAGGCCCGGCACGGCCGCCTTGACGGTCGCGGCGGTGTAGGCCCCGCCGTTCGTGACCACGATCTCGGGCACGGCCTCCTGCACCGCCACGCCCTTCTCGCCCACGGTGGACCAGAAGGCGCCGAGCCCCACGACCTCCGCCCCGAGCCTGTGCGCGAACCGCGCGCCCTGGATGGCGATGCGCAGGGCGTCGTCGGGGTTGGTGCGGAACTGGTCGGGCAGCAGCGGGGCGGAGATGAGGAGCACGCGCAGGTTGCGGCCGTCGGCCAGTTCTATCCCCTCGATGACGCCGTGGAACTGAGGCCTGATGTTCAGGAACAGCCGCTTGAGCCAGCGCTCGGGCAGGATGCCGGGCCTAACGAGCGTCTCGACGACCCACCTCAACCAGCGGCTCGAGCGGGGCTGCCACACGTCGTCGTACGTGAGGGGGTGCACCATGAACGCGCACAGCACCGTGTTCGGGTCGAGGCCCCTGACGGGCGGCGGTGCGCCGAGGCGCGCCTCCGTGCCGTCGTTGATGCGGTTGATGGCCTGGCGGTGGCGCCAGGCGAGCAGCGCGGCCGTGAGGAGAACCGTGAGGCTGGGCGCGGTGGCCATCAGCCCGTAGGCGGCGGCGACCACCCCCAGGGCGGCAAGCGCGCCCAGACCGGCCACGCTGGCCAGGGCGACGTAGCCGCTGAGGGCCAGGACGAGCGCGTAGACGGCCACGCCGGCCGCTGGGACCCAGAACGGCACGACCCCGAGCCCGAACAGCGCCGCGAGCGCGCCGACCACCACGCCGTTCCCGCGCCCGCGCGGCACGGCCGCCAACCGGCGGATGGGCAGCGGATGCAGGTGCCCGAAGATGACGCCGAGGAAGGCGGCGCCGGCCGCGGCGGCCAGGTCGATGGGCGCCACGGCGAACGGCGCCGTGAAGTCACCCAGTCCCGTGAGCGACCACGGCGTCTCGACCCTGAGGCCCAGCACGGGGTCCAACATCAGGCCGGTCGCGCCGCTGGCAGCCACCATGACGAGCGCCCCGAGCATCACCCCGAGCGCCCCCTTGAGCACGTCGAGCACGAAGGAGCTGACGGCCACCCACGGACCCACGAGCTTGTAGACGTTCTCGACCCCCAGGAGGTGCGGGTTGACGTCGCGCGGGTCGAAGCCGGACGCCGCCTGAACGAGCCAGGCGCCGAGCGGCAGGGAGCCCACGACGTAGGCGATCAGCAGCGGCAGCACCCAGGTGGTCAACAGCTCCATCAGGGCGCCATTCTACCCGCCCCGCACCCCGGCGCGGGACCCGCGGGGCGCCGGGGAGGAGCCGCCCTGCGGGTAAGATGCCGCCTGTGGAGACCCGCACGCCGCCGCACAACCTGGAGGCCGAGCAGAGCGTCCTGGGCAGCATCCTGCTCGACAACGAGGTGTACGGGAACCTCGAAGGCACCCTCACGGCCGAGCAGTTCTACAAGGAGGCGCACCGCAAGATCTTCAGGGCCATGGAGCGCCTGCACCGCCACGGCGAACCGATGGACCTCGTGACCCTCACCGAGGAGCTGCGCCAGGCCGGTGACCTGGAGGGCGTGGGCAGCGTGGCCTACCTGGTGGGCCTCGTCGACTCCGTCCCCACCGCGGCTTACGCGGAGAGCTACGCCCGCATCGTGCACGAGAAGGCCACGCTGCGCGACCTGATCGGGGCGGGTGGCCGGATCATGCAGGCCGCCTACGACCAGTCCGGCCCGCTCGAGGAGGTCCTCGACTCGGCCGAGAAGGCGGTCTTCGACCTCACGACCCGCAAGCGGCGCTCCAACTTCGAGGGCATGCGCACGCTGGTCACCGAGACCTTCCAGGAGATCAACGAGCGCTTCGCCAGCCCCGACCCCGTGTCGGGCCTCAAGGTGGGGTTCAAGGAGCTCGACAACATCACCGGCGGGCTCCAGCCCGCCAGCCTCAACGTCCTGGCCGCCAGGCCCTCCATGGGCAAGACGGCGCTCGCCCTCACGATCGGCCTCAACGCGGCACTGAAGGAGGGCGCGTCCGTCGGCATCTTCTCGCTCGAGATGTCGGCCGTGCAGCTCGTGCAGCGCATGCTCTGCGCCGACGCGCGCGTCGACATGACGCGCGTGCGCTCCGGCTCCCTCACCGACCGCGACTTCCAGCGCCTGGCCGACTCCGCCGGGCGCATGTCGGAAGCGCGCATCTTCATAGACGACCACTCCGACATGACGGTCATGGAGCTGCGCTCGCGTGCGCGCCGCCTCCAGGCAGAGCACGGCCTCGACCTGCTCATCATCGACTACCTCCAGCTCATGTCGGGCAGCTCCCGCAGCACGAGCGAGAACCGTCAGCAGGAGATCTCCGCCATCTCGCGCGGGCTGAAGGGCCTCGCGCGCGAGCTCGACGTGCCGGTGCTGGTCCTGTCGCAGCTGTCGCGCGCCGTGGAGTCGCGGCCGAACAAGCGGCCCATGCTGTCGGATCTGCGTGAGTGCGTGACGGGCGACACGCTCGTGAACCTGGCCGACGGCCGGCGCGTTCCTATCGCGGAGCTGGTCGGCCAACGGCCGGATGTACTGGCCATGGACGCTGGCGGCAAGATCGTCACGGCCATGAGCGACAAGGTGTGGCCCGTGGGTGAGCGACCGGTGTTCGAAGTGCGCCTGGCCGGCGGCCGCGTGCGCCGCACCACCGCCGAGCACCTCTGGTACAGCTTCGACGGGTGGCAGCCGCTCTCGCGCATGGCGCCGGGCACGCGGGTAGCCATCGCCCGGCAGTTCTCTGGGGCAAGGTCGTCCGCGGAGAGCCAGGCCACCGGCACATCAGAGGATTCCGACCTCTACTGGGATGAGGTCGTGAGCATCGAGCCGGCCGGCACACACCAGGTGTTCGATCTCACGGTACCGGGCCCGGCCTCCTGGCTGGCGGACGGCGTGGTCATGCACAACTCCGGCGCCATCGAACAGGACGCAGACCTCGTCATGTTCATCTACCGCGACGAGTACTATGATCCGCACAGCGAGAAGCACGGCATCGCCGAGATAATCGTGGGCAAGCAGCGCAACGGGCCGACGGGGAACCTGGAGCTGCAGTTCCACAACGCGCACGTGCGCTTCAACGACCTCGCCAAGGGTCAGCCCTGAGGTCCCGGCGCGCCGGCCGGATGAGCCGTGCGAGAAAGCCCACATCCGGGTCTCAGGCTCGCTTCATGGAGTAATGCCGCGCTGGACGCGTTCGGGGTGCGACGGGCCTTGGCTCGGGCGGTGCGCTGGAAGGCATTTTTCACGTGGGGGCGGAAAGGTGCCGTGGTAGACTCCCCCAGATTTACTAGGAGGAGACGGTATGGCCTCACTACGCGAGCGGATGTCTCGCTTGCTCAGTCCCAAGATCGAGGCAGTCGGGCTCGAGGTGGGGACCAGCGCGCTGAAAGTGGTGGAGCTGCGCGCCGGCAACCCCCCGACGCTGGGCGCCCTCGCCGTGCGGCCGATGCCTCCTGGCCTCGTCACCGAGGACGAGGTCACCGACCCACAGGGGCTGGCAGAGGAGATAAAGGCGCTCTTCCATGAGGCCGGGATACAGCGCCGCTTCACGGTAACGGCCGTCAGCAACCGCCAGGCCATCACGCGTAACATCCACGTTCCGCGCATGACCGTGGCCGAGCTGGACGAGGCGATCCGCTGGGAAGCGGAGCGCTACATCCCTTTCCCGATCGACGAGGTGGTCCTCGACTACTTCGTGCTCGATAACCCCGAGGACGTCGAGGAGGGGGGTCAGCTCGAGGTCGTCATCGCGGCCGCGCGGCTCGACGAGGTGTCGCAGCAGGTCGAGTACCTTAAGCACGCGGGGCTCGAACCGCACGTGATCGACGTCAAGCCGTTCTCCCTGCTCAGGGCCTTGCGCGGCTCGCTGCACGGCGAGCACCTCACCAAGGACACGCTTTCCGGCGAGAACTTCACGGAGGCGAACGAGATCGGGGTCGTGCTGGAGATCGCGGCCAGCACCTCGACCGTCACGCTCGTCCGCGGCCAACGCGTCCTCATGAACCGCAACATCAACGTCAGCGGTGACGACTTCACCTCCGCGGTGCAGCGAGCCTTCGGGCTCGATTTCGACAGCGCGGAGGACGTGAAGATCGAGTACGGCACCGCCACCATCCCCACGGAGGACGAGGAGGAGCTCCTCAACTTCGACGCGAAGCGCGAGCAGTACTCCCCCTCCCGCGTCTACGACGCCCTACGACCCGTGCTGGTCGAGCTGACCACCGAGATCAGGCGCTCGCTGGAGTTCTTCCGGGTGCAGTCCGGCGACGCCACCATCAGCCGTATGGTGGTCACTGGCGGCGGCGCCAAGCTGCGCGGCCTGCCCGAGGCCATCGGCGACGCGCTCGGCATCAAGGTGGAGCTCGGCGACCCGTGGCTCAGCGTCACGGTCGACGAGAACCGCTTCGACACGCACTATCTCAAGAAGGTGGGCTCGGAGTTCGCAGTGCCGCTGGGCCTCGCCCTGAGGGGGGTGGCCGGCGTTGATTAACATCAACCTGCTTCCCAAGAACCTTCGACGCGTCCGCGAACCGGGCTACTGGCGGCTGCTCGCCGTCGCGTTCCCGCTCCTCGTCCTGATCGTGGCGGGCATCATGCAGTACTCGGCCGCCACCACGGCCAACAACCTCCAGCGCGAGAAGCTCGCGCGCGAGGACCAGCTGGCGCTGCTGCAACCGTTCCTGCGCGAACAGCGCGACCTGCTCTCGCGCCAGCAGCAGCTCAACCAACTGATCAGCGTGGCGAGGAACGTCCGCGAGAACACGGTGATCTGGACCGGCGAGATCGCGGGGCTGCTCGAGACCCTTCCGGTGGGCGGCGGCACCCGCCCCGACATAGACTTCCGCACCTTGACCATGCAGAGCGTGGTCCCGGCGCGCTCCGACCCGCAGCGGTACGAGGGCAAGCCGGTGTCGGCGGAGATGTCGGTGTCGGGCACCGTCGTCAGCCCCGAGGTGCTGGCAGACTTCATCCGCGCGCTCGAGCGCAGCGACGAGTACGGCGTGGCCTTCCAGAACGCTCAGCGCGACAGCGACGAGGGCCTTTACCAGTACTCGCTCACGGTCGGCGCCATCGGCGGTGGTAACCCGTGAGCCGCTCCTTCGACCTGAAGCGCCTGAAGCAGCGCGACTGGGCCATCATCTTCATCGTCGTGTCGGTCATCCTGGCCGTGGTCTGGTACTTCTACATGTACTCGCCCACGCAGGACCGCATCGCGCAGCTCGAGTCCGACATCGCCCGCTTGGACGGCGACATAAGGCGCGGCGAGGACGCGCGGCGCAACCTGCCGACCCTGCGCTTGGCGGTCCAGGAGCTCGAGGCCGACCGCCGCGAGTTCCTCTCGCAGCTCCCGCGCGAGAGCGACATCGCGGGGCTGATCGACTCCCTCAGGGCCAGCGCCCTCGACTCGGACGTGCTCCTGCAGTCGTTCGGGCAGGGGTCGGCTCAAGACCAGGTCACCGACGTCCGCTCGATCGGCTTCAACATCGCCACCAGCGGCACGTACGGCCAGACCATGGATTACCTGGCTCGCCTGGAGACGATGCAGCGCTTCGCCAAGATCGGTCAGGTGTCGCTCAACCTCGAGGACAACGACTCGACCGACCCGCTGCTCAACGCCGCCTTCTCGTTCACCGTCTACGTCTACACGGGTAGCGATCCAGGGGAGCAGTAGGCCATGACCCTTTCCAGAACCGCCCGCATCCTGATAGCCCTGCTGCTCGTGGCCGCCGCAGCCTTCTTCTGGGTCAACTTCTTCAACCAGCCCGAGGCGCCCTCACCCCTGCTCAGCCAGCCGGCGACGGTCCCGGGCGCAGCGGCCGCGGACGCGGCCGCCACCTCGCCAACCGCCACGCCGGCTGCCGGTAGCGAGGTCGGCGCCAGCCCCACCGTCGAAAGCGCCACCGCGCAGCCCAGCGGCTCTGCCGCCACGGCTCAGGCCGGCGTCGAGGGGGCTACCGCGGCCGTCGGCCCGGTGGCGCCCGCCGTCGTCACGCCTCCCACCGTGGTCCTGCGCGACCTGGTGGTCGACGAACTGCCCTTCCTGGTCACCGCGCCCCCCAGCCCCGAGGTGGAGTCGGAAGCCGAAGACGAGGGCGCCGCCGCACGGGCGCAGGCCGCCAGACGCGGCAACATCAACCCGTTCTCCCCCGTCGTCGTCCAGGCACCCCCAGCCGCGACCCCCATGCAGGTGGTGGCCGACGCCGGCCCGAGCCCCGAACCCGACGTGATCATCGTCGACACCGGCCCCGACGGGGTCCCCGTGACAGGCGGCACCACCGCCTCGAGCGGCCAGGCCGCCGGCGGCACCACGACCGCCGCCGCGGGACGCACGGTGCAGCCGCCCACACCGCGACCGCTGGCGCCGGCGCCGACGCGCGCCGCCGACCTGCCGCGGCCGCTACCGACGGGCACGCTCCCCATCACGCCCGACATCCTCCGCGACTCCCGCACCGTCGCCAGCGCCCCGACCGGCCCCGCCAACCTCGCCGAGGTGGCCGCCGTCAGGGTGCCGACCGACGCGCAGGCCGCTCAACTCCCCGCCGTCTCACCGCAGGACGAGGGGACGGCCCTCGCCGGCCCCAGCGTGCTGGGCCCCGGCCAGCCAACGGCCGAGTCCGTCAAGGTGTCGACCACCAACACCCTGCCCCTGGTCGTGGGTGCCGACGCGCTCAGCCGCTACCTGCGGGACCACGACGTGCGCTTCACGGGCACCGCTCTCGGGCCCCTTAGCGTGGGCGTCTTCCGCTCCAAGCAGTACGACCAGCCGGTGGTGCTGACCCTGGGTCAATCGCTGCCGGACACGGAGATCGTGCTGGCCGACCTGCGCGGTTACGAAGCTAAGTTCTCGCTGGGCGACAACACCCAGGTGCTCTCCTTGGATATCAGGCGGTGATCATGAAGCGGATCCTCATCCTTACGCTCCTTGCGGTCCTGACGGTCGCGTCCGCGCAGGGAACGCTCGCGCCCTTGCCTCAGGACTCGCGCTACGACTCGCCCGTCGAGTTCAGCACGGGTTCCGGCGGCGAGCTGCTCCCGACCATGATCACGGCGCTCGCGAAGGCGATCGACCTCACGGCGATCACCGACGACGTGCCCAACGACGTCATCGTCTACGACATCGGCGACCCGAAGCCGTTCCGTCAGGTGTGGAACATCGTCCTGACGCTCAACGACCTCGACTACGTGCTCCTCGACAACGACATCGTGGTGGTCGGCTCGCCCGCCTCCGTGGCGCGGCTCAGGACCCCCACTGCGCCGGCGACGACCGTGGCGTCGGACACCCCGCCCGCCTCGGACCTGGAGCAGCGCTTCTACCGGGTCAACACCTCGCCCGATCAGGTCGTCGACATACTGCAGCGCGCCATGCCCGACCTCGACGTGCAGGCGCTGCCCGGCGTCAACAGCATCATGGTCAACGCCACCGCCGACGACCACGACCGCGTCGGCCGGCTCCTCTCGCAGTTCGACACGGCGGCCGAGCAGGTGCCGCTCGAGCAGCGCACATACTTCCTGAGCAACGCCGTGGCCGCGGACCTGGCCAAGGTCCTGCAGTCGACGGGCATCGTGACGACCGACTCCGAAGGCAACCCGGGCCAGCAGGCCGACTTCACCATCGTGGCCGAACCGCGCGCCAACGCGCTCATCGTCACCGGCAGCGCCGCCGTGCAGGCGCGCTTCTCGGAGCTCATCCCGCAGCTCGACCTCAGGCGCGACCAGGTGAACGTGCAGGTCCGCATCCAGGAGGTCGCGCACAGCATCAGCTACGACCTGGGCCTCGACATCACGGGTGGCCTCGGCCAGCTCTCGGCCAGCATCCTCGACACGGGCCTCCGGTTCATCTTCGACTCGGCCGCCGCCGTGTCGTCGTTCAACATCGGCGCCGTGCTCGACGCGCTCGAGACCCAGGGCCTCTCCCGCCGCGTGGACGACGGGAACATCACGGTGCTCGACAACCAGACCGGTTACATCCAGTCGGGCGGCACCATCTTCATCTCGCTGCCCGGCTCCGGCGAGAACATCGAGCGCGAGATCCCCTACGGCGTGCAGCTCGAGGTGACGCCGCGCGTCGCCAACGACGGCAGCGTGACGCTCGTCATCGTCGCCAAGGTCGAGGACCTCCTCTCGGCGGCCAACGACCCGAACTTCGTGCACCTCTCCAACCGCTCGGTCACCTCCACCGTGAACCTCGAGCCGGGTCAGACCGCGCTCCTGGGCGGCCTGATGCAGAACCAGTTCAAGCTGACCAAGAAGCGCGTGCCGGTCCTCGGCTACATCCCGATCATCGGCGAGCTCTTCGGCTCCACGGTGTCCGAGGACGAGACGACCGACCTGCTGCTCATCGTGACGGCCCAGGTCGTCGACTGACCAGCTGATCCTAGGAAGCCACACCGCCGAGGCGCCAGGTCCACGTGGACCTGGCGCCTTCCTCGTGTCAGACGCGCCTTCTCAGGGCGGGCGGGTGCGCGTGCTAGTCTTGCCTGATGCTCAGGTACGTTAGCGCTGGCGAGTCGCACGGTCCCGCACTCACGATCATCCTCGACGGGGTGCCCGCCGGGCTGACCCTCACCACGGCCGATCACGTCGACCCGTGGCTGCGGCGCAGGCAGGGCGGTTACGGTCGGGGTCAACGCATGGTCATCGAGCAGGACAGCGCCACCTTCAAGGGTGGGGTCCGAGCGGGCCGCACCACGGGCGCGCCCATCGCGGTGGAGATCGTCAACCGCGACTGGGCCAACTGGCACGACGTCATGGCGGTCGAGCCTGGCGGCGAGCCGCGCAAGCGCGCCGTCACGCAGCCCCGGCCGGGGCATGCCGACCTCTCCGGCGGCATCAAGTACGGGCACAAGGACCTGCGCGACGTGCTCGAGCGCGCCTCGGCCCGCGAGACGGCGTCGCGCGTGGCGGCGGGCGCCGTGGCCCTCAGGCTCCTCGACGAGCTGGGCGTGTCTGCCAGCGCGCGCGTGGTGAGTCTCGGCGGCGTCGATTGCGACGGAGGCATGGACTGGGAACGACTGGAGGAGCTCGACGCCTCTCCCCTGCGCTCCTTCGATGCCGCCGCCGAGGAGCGCATCCTGCAGCTCATCGACTCCAGCAAGGTTAAGGGTGACACCCTCGGAGGGGTGGTGGAGGCGCGCTTCAAGGGCGTCCCAGTAGGGCTCGGCAGTTACGTCCAGTGGGACCGCAAGCTCGACGGCCTCCTGGCGCAGGCGGTGATGAGCATCCCGGCCATCAAGGGTGTCGAGATCGGCGACGGTTGGCGCGCGGCCACACTGCCGGGAAGCCAGGTCCACGACGCCATCGTGGGCGGGGCGGAGCGCTACGACCGCGCGACCAACCGCTCGGGCGGTCTCGAGGGCGGCATGACCAACGGCGAGGAGCTCGTCGTGAGGGCGGCCATGAAGCCCATCGCCACGCTGATGCGCCCCCTACCCACCATCGACGTGGTCAGTCACGAGCCGGTCGGCGCCTCGCGCGAGCGGTCCGACGTGACGGCCGTGCCGGCTGCGTCGATCGTCGTGCTGGCCATGTGTGCCCTGACGCTCGCCAACGCCGCCGCCGACAAGTTCGGCGCCGACTCGGTGCGGGAGATGCGTCAGCGCCTTGACGAGCACCGCGCCTACACGGCCGCGTACTGAGGAGGCTCTCACCGTGTCGACCGGCCGCAGGCACCTCCCGCCAGACCGCGTGGTCACGTGGTTGGCCATGGCCGGCTTCATGGGTACCGGCAAGAGCCGCATAGGCTGGGAGCTGTCACGCCGGTTGCAGCTCACCTTCATCGACACGGACCGCGTGATCGAGCGGGTGGCGTGCATGCGCATCCCCGACCTGTTCGAGCTGTACGGCGAGAGCGTGTTCCGCGACTACGAGGCTGAGGTGGTCAGGCGCACCGTGCGCCTGGACGAGGTGGTGGTCTCAACGGGCGGCGGCACGGTCATGCGTGAGGAGAACCGCGCCCTCCTGCGCGCGCGCGGCCCGGTCGTGGTCCTCACGGCCAGCCCGGAGACCATATTCCGCCGCACGCGCCGTCACAGGCGACCGATGCTCGAGCACGCCGACCCGTTGGCGCGCATCAGCGAGCTGCTGGCCGCCCGACAGGCGGCCTACGACGAGGTGGCGTCCTTCAAGGTGTCGACCGACGGGCGACAGTCCGCCGAGGTCGTCGAGGAGATCGTGGTGCGCCTGCAGGAGTGGAAGCGCGCGCAGGACGCGGCGCGGACGGCGGAGTCGTGACCGCGGGCGGCGAGCGGTTCGACGTGCGGGTGGCCACCGACCCGCCCTACACCGTGAGCGTGGGGCCCGGGCTGACACTGACGCTCCTCCCGGAGCTCGTGACGCAGCGCGAGGTCGCTCTCGTCACGGACGAGCACGTGCTGGCGGCGCACGGGCACGGCGTGGCGGCCGCGCTCGGAGCCGGCGGCAGGCGCGTGGAGGTGCTCGCCGTGCCGCCCGGGGAGGGCAGCAAGTCGCTCGAGCGGTACGGCGCCCTCTTGCGCCGCCTCGCCGGCGCGGCGCTGGCCAGGGACGCCGCGGTGGTGGCGCTCGGCGGCGGGGTGGTGGGCGACCTGGGCGGCTTCGTGGCCGCCACCTACATGAGGGGCGTGGCGTTCTACCAGGCGCCCACGTCGCTCCTCGCCATGGTCGACGCGAGCGTGGGCGGCAAGACCGGCCTCGACCTCCCGGAGGGCAAGAACCTGGTGGGGGCGTTCTGGCAGCCGCGCGCGGTGGTCGCGGACGTGTCGACGCTCGGGTCCCTCCCGCCTCACGAGTTCCGCCAGGGCACCGTGGAGGCCTTCAAGCACGGCCTGCTGGCCGCGCCCGACCTGCTCGAGGCCTTCGGCCCGGGCTGGTCCGAGCGCGCGCCCGCGGCGCGCCTCGCCGACGTGGTGGCGCGCTCCGTGGCCGTCAAGGCGGCGGTCGTGGCCGCCGACGAGCGCGAGGCGGGCGTGCGCGCCCACCTCAACCTGGGGCACACGCTGGCGCACGCCCTCGAGGCGGCGAGCGGTCACGCGCTGCCGCACGGCGACGCCGTGGGTTACGGCCTCCTGTTCGCGGCGCTGCTGGGGAGGGCGCGCGGCCTGGCCGACCTGGTGGAGCGCATGGCGGAGTTCCTGCGCTGGCTGGCGCCCGCGCCGCTGCCGCGCACCGACTTCGCCACCCTGCGGCGCTTCATGGCCCGTGACAAGAAGGTGGCCGGCGGCCGGCTGCGCATGGTGCTGCTGGCGGACATCGGCCGGCCGCTGGTCGTGGCCGACGTGACGGACGCCGAGCTGGCCGCGGCGTGGAAGGAACTGGAGGCGCGCGCGTGATCCTCGTGTTGAACGGACCGAACCTCAACCTGCTCGGCAGCAGGGAGCCCGACGTGTACGGCCGGCTGACGCTCCCTGAGCTGGAGGCCATGTGCGAGGCCACGGCCGCCCAGCTGGGCCAGCGCGCCGTGTGTCGCCAGAGCAACCACGAGGGTCAGCTCATCGACTGGCTGCACGGCGCCGCCACCGAGGGCGCGCTCGGCGTGGTGTTCAACCCCGGTGGGTACACGCACACCAGCGTCGCGTTGCGCGACGCCATCGCCGCCGTGACGGTGCCGGTCGTGGAGGTTCACCTGAGCAACACGGCCGCGCGGGAGGAGTTCCGGCACAAGAGCCTGGTGGCGCCCGTGTGCGTGGGAAGCGTGATCGGGTTGGGTGCGGCGGGTTACCGCCTGGCCATCAGGCACCTGGCCGAGCTCACGGCCGCGCGAAGCTAGCCGCCGCGAGCCAGCTCGGCTCAGCCGCGCAGGAAGTTGCTGGGCGCGTCGTCTTCGGTGGGCGGCAGGTCCGCCAGTGAAGCGAGCCCGAACTCGAGGAGGAACCGCTCGGTGGTGGCGTAGAGCAGCGGCTTCCCCACCACGTCCTTGTGTCCGACGACCTTGATCAGCTCGCGCTCCTGGAGGGTCTCGAGCGTCGAGCTGCACGACGCCCCGCGGGCGGCCTCCAGTTCGCCGCGCGTGACGGGCTGGTGGTAGGCCACCAGTGCCAGCGTCTCGAGGGCGGCCTGGCTGAGCTGCGGGAGCGGCGGCGGCGACAACAACGTGGCGAGCGCCGGGACGAGCGCGGGGGCGACGACGAGGCGGTAGCCGCCCGCCACATGTTCGACCTCGATCCCGAGGTCCGCTGCGGCCAGGGAGGCGCGCAGTCGCGCGACCTCGCGCTCGACGGCCTCCTCGCTCACGTCCAGCAGGCTCTTCAGCTCGCGCATGGTGACCGGACGGCCGGTGGCCAGGAGCGCCGCGCTGAGCAGCGCGCCGAGGTAGGCGCCACGGTCCGGCACCTCCACCGGAGCCGGGGCCGCCGGGTCGGCGGCGCGGGCTTGGGGGCGGTCTTCCGGCGCTTCGGGCACGCCGTATGGTTTCAGCCCCCCGCGCCACTGTCAAGCCGAGGGCCGGTGCGGCCCGGGCGCGGCCCTGAGTGGTGCCACCGCGCTTCACGGCCGCCACAGGGGCCCCGGCTCCGGCTCGAGCGCGAGCACCAGCGTCGCCGCGACCGGTCGCGACGAGCCGACGAGCCTGGCCTCGAGCTCCACGACCCCGCCTTCTCCCACCGGTGTGACGACCACGGTGACGTGGCCGACGCCTCCCGCCAGGGCGAGGTGGGGCCAGGGGCCCAGCTCAACGGGGGCGGTCGGTGGGCCGCCGGGCACCCCGGTCAGGTCGGTGGCTGCCTGGCTCAGCGCGCCCTGAAGGGCGGCGGTCTCGATGGCGGCGCGGGCGGCGCTGCGAGCGGCGAGGGTCTCGAGGGTGACCCCGAACAGGGCCGCGAACAAGATGGCGGCCACCAGGAGCA
The DNA here is from genome assembly GCA_964398765.1 of uncultured bacterium. Classification (GTDB taxonomy): domain Bacteria; phylum Deinococcota; class Deinococci; order Deinococcales; family Trueperaceae; genus JAAYYF01. Next base: position 16,338 of record CAYNNL010000029.1, read on the forward strand.
CGCCTCCGAGCACCATCACCAGCACCGCCCCGCCGGAGCGCCGGTCCGACCCCGTCATGGCGCGACACCCACGCCCACCAGCGGACGTGCCGGCAGCTCGACCACGAAGCTCAGCCTGGCGGCGCCCAGCGCCAGCTCGAGCCCGAGGGCCGCGGCGCGCACGCCGGCGGCCGCGCCGGGCGGCACGGTGGCGCCCTCGGCGGTCACCACCCAATCGACCCGGAGGCCCTCCAGGTTGCCGACGAGCGGTTGACGAGCGGCGCCGGCCGGCTTGCGGTAGAGCTGCCACTCCCCTGCGCCGTCGGCGGCGACCTCGAAGAGGAGGTCTCGCTCCACGGGCGCCCCGGCGACCCGGTGGTCGAGGCCCCGCACCCCGAGGGCGTGACCCGTGGCCACGGGCGCGATCGTGACGGCCGGGGCGAGCCACGCCGCGAGCGCCTCGGGCGCGCGGTCACTCGGTGGCGGCCACGGCACGGCGCCCGCGAGGCGCAACTCCTCCCTGAGCAGCTCGGCGCCCAGCCTGAGGGTGGCTGCGGCGTCGACTCGGGCCTCGGACGCCGTGGCGTGACGCCGGGAGCCCGCCACGAGGTTGGCGAGCAGCGCCACGACGATAGCGCCCACTGCCATGGCGACGAGGAGCTCGACCAGGGTGAGCCCGTGGCGGCGACTCATGGGCGGCCCTCCAGCCAGGGTGCCACCACGGTGGTGGCCTCGAGGATGGGCTCGGCGGCAGCGGCAGACGGGGAGCCGACGCTCACGGTCACGAGGACGAGCCGGCAGCCGCTCGGCCCTGCGACCAGGCACGCGCGGCGCACCTCGCACTCGAGCGGTGCGGCCGCCGGCGCGGCCCAGCCCGCTGCGGAACCGGCCAGGCAAGCTCCCGGCGCCGCCGCGGCGCTAGTGCGCTGCAGCACGAGCTCGTCGGTGACGACGGCCGCCGCGGCGTGGAGGCGCTCCGCGGCCCGCTGGGCCCTCAGGCCGGCGACCTGCAGGCCGACCAGCGCGCCACCGACGGCGACGAGGATGGCCAACGCCACGAGCGTCTCTACCAGCGTGAAACCGCGCTTCACGGCGAGCCCAACCGCACGCGCCCCAGGGCGGAGATGACGACGCTCACCGTGGTGCGCGCGTCCGCGAACGACATGGTGGCCGAGATGACGCCGCCACCGGAACAGGTGCGGCCGGACCCGCTCGGCAGCCAGACGAGGCCCCGCGGGATGCCGGCCGCGAGGCGCACGCCCGGGAAGTCGGACAGCGCCACGCGGGCGAGCGTGGTGCCGCCCGCACACGGTGCGGCCGGGTCGGCCGCGGTGCTCACCACGATGCCGGCGCCGCCCGGAAGCTCCGTGACGCTGACCGGCTCGCCCCGCCACATGGCCTCCGTGCGGGCCCACAGGACGGCCGTGCGCACCGCCCGCGCGGCGCCCGTGGCGAGGCTGGGCCGGGCGAACGCCAGGCTGACCGAGGTGAGGATCGCCAGCACCGCCAGGACCACGAGGAGTTCGACGAGCGCCAGGCCGCCCCGCTCGGGCGCAGCGTCGGCCCACTTCGGGGAGGGCGTGGGTGAGGGCGTCATGCCCCAAGCTTGCCGGCGGATCGCCGCGCGCGCCCCGCCCCTACCTGCTCGTGCCTAGGCGGGCTAGGCGGCCGCCGGGCGCGGACCCGGGCCTCGGCTCAACCCTTCAAACCAGCCCGAGCTCCGTGGCGCGGCGCACGGCGCTCACGCGGTCGCGCACGTCGAGCTTGCGGTACACGTTCTCCAGGTAGTCCTTGACGGTGTCGGGGCTGATGCCTAGCTCCGCCGCGATCGCCTTGTTGCTGAGCCCGCGCGCCATGGCGGCCAGCGCCTCCGCCTCGCGGGGCGTCAGGTCGGGCAGGGCGACCTCGGGGAGCCAGTCGCGCTCGGGGCTGGCGAGGATGTTGCGCAGCATGCGCGCCAGTTCGCGCGGGGCGGTCTCCTTTGAGAGGTAGGCGCGCGCGCCCGCCACCCTGGCGGCCTGCACGACGGCCGGTTCATCGAAGGTGGTGAGCATGACCACCACCGGCGCCCCCTCGTCGGCCGTCAGGCGCCGGCACGCCTCGATGCCGTCCATCTCGGGCATGCGCACGTCGAGGAGCACGACGTCGACGTCGCTCTGCCTTACCCGCTCGACCGCCTGCTTGCCGTTCTCGGCCTCCGCGACGACGACGAAACCCTCGGCCTTCAGGGCCAACACGAGGCCCATCCTGAAGAGGGGGTGGTCGTCGGCGATCACCACCCTCGGCGCGTGCTCGTCCGCCTCGTCCGCTCGTTCGCTCACGCTCGCCCCTTCCCGTCACCGCCGAAGTACGCCAGGAAGATGGTCCCGTTGGGGCCCGTCGCCTCGCACGTCAGCTGGCCACCGTGCGCCTCGAGGACGCGCCGCGCGATGAAGAGCCCCAGACCACCCGTGCCGCCAGCGTACTCCTTGCCCGCTATCTCGACCGTCCGCCCCACGAAGGGCTGAGCGAGCTGCGCCAGCGGGGCGGGAAGGCCCGGACCGTCGTCCTGGACCCTCACCATGCCGCTGAACACCTCGATCACGATCCTGCTCCTCGCGTACCTGACGGCGTTGCTGATCAGGTTGTATAGGGCGCGTTCCGCCTCGCGCTCGTCGGCCCAGGCCCTGCCCTCGCCCGTGACGACGATGTCGAGCGCGCGCCCGTCCGCCAGAGGCCTGAGCCGCTGCACCACCCCGCTCGCCACCCCCACGAGGTCGACGTCGCGGCGCGTCAGCGGCACGTCGGCGCGCTCCAAGCGGTGGGCGTCGACCATCTTCTGCACCAGCTCGATCATGGCCTGCATCTCGTCTCGCAGGTGTGCAACCAGGTCGACGCGGCTGGCGCGATCGAGGTCGTCGTCGTCCCTGACCACCTCCAGGAGGTTGGTGGCGGCGATCAACGGCGTCTTGAGATCGTGCACGAGCGCGGCGGTGAAGGCGTTGCGCCGCGACTCCTGGAGTTCGACCTGCGCGAGCAGGGCGTTGAAGGAGCCCTTGAGGGCAGCCACCTCCTGCGGATCGTCCGGTCGCACGGGCACGCGGCCCGCGGCCACGCGCGACACCGTCCGCGGGAGCCCCGCGACCTCGTGCTCCGCCTTGAGGAGCGGCGCCAACAGCTGGCCCGACAGCAGGTAGCCTACGAGAGCCGACAGCGCCACCACGCCGGCCAGCCACAGGACCACCGGCCAGGCGAACAGGCCGCCGCCATCGGCCGTCCGGTAGACGGGCAGCAGCGTGGTGGCTACCAGCACGACGTTCGGCAAGGCGGACAGGAGCGCGATGACCAACGCGACCTGGGTGCGCAGGCTCAGCGGCGCCCGCCGGGGCGGGTTCGCGGTTGCCGCACCGTCCCTGGCAGCCCTGACCTGGGTCACGGCCGCCCCCGCCTCACTCCTCCGTGCTGAGCACGGCCAGGAACGCCTCCTGCGGCACCTCCACGGTGCCTATCTGCTTCATCCGCGCCTTGCCCTTCTTCTGCTTCTCGAGCAACTTCTTCTTGCGGGTGATGTCGCCACCGTAGCACTTGGCCAACACGTCCTTCCGGAACGCCTTGACCGTCGCGCGCGCCAGGATCTTGCCGCCGATCGCCGCCTGCACCGGGATGGCGAACATCTGCCGCGGGATCACGTCCGCCATGCGGTCGACCATGCGTCTGCCCACGTCGTACGCCTTGTCGCGGTGCGCGATGATCGACAGCGCGTCGACCTTCTCCTCGTTGACGAGCACGTCGATCTTGACGAGATCGCCCGCCCTGTAGCCGAGGAACCGGTAATCCATGGAGGCGTAGCCGCGCGACAGCGACTTGAGGCGGTCGTGGAAGTCGTAGAGGATCTCGCCGAACGGCACCTCGTACCTGAGCTCCACGCGGTGCCCGTGATAGACCATGTCCTTCATCTCGCCGCGCTTTTCCTGGAGCAGGCCCATGGCGGCGCCCACGTACTCCTCCGGCAGGAAGACCGACAGGGCGACGAACGGCTCCGAGATCGACTCGAGCCGGTCGGGCGTGGGCAGCTCGCTGGGGTTCTGCACGTCGAAGGCGGCGCCGTCGGTGGTGACCACCTTGTAGACCACGCCCGGTGCCGTGGCGATGAGCGACAGGTCGAACTCGCGCTCGAGCCGCGCCTGGACGATGTCGGCGTGCAGCAGGCCGAGGAAACCGCAGCGGAACCCGAAGCCGAGCGCCTCCGACGTCTCGGGCTCGAACGAGAAGGCGGCGTCGTTGAGCCTGAGCTTCTCGAGCGCCTCGCGCAGGCGCGGGTAGTCCTCCGTGTCCGTGGGGTAGAGGCCGGAGAACACGACCGGCATGGCGGGCTTGAAGCCCGGGACGGGTCGGTCGGTCGGGTGGTCGGCGCTCGTTATGGTGTCGCCGATCTGCGTGTCGGCGATCTCCTTGATGCCGGCGGTGAACCAGCCGACCTCGCCCACGCCCAGTTCCGCCGACACGGTCGGCTCGGGGCGGAAGAACCCGACCCGCTCGACCTCGACGACCTTGCCGGTCGAGTAGATGCGCACGCGGTCCTTGGCCTTGAGGGTGCCGTCGAACACCCTGATGAAGGCTATGACGCCCTGGTAGGCGTCGTACACGGCGTCGAAGATGAGGGCGCGCAGCGGGGCGGCGGGGTCGCCCGACGGGGCGGGCAGGTGGTGCACCACGCCCTCGAGGACGGCGCGCACGTTCTCACCCGTCTTGGCCGACACGGCCACGGCGTGGTCGCCCGGCACCCCGATGATGTCCTCGAGCTCCTCGATGGCGCCCGGCACGTTCGCCGCGGGCAGGTCGATCTTGTTGATGACCGGGAGGATCTCTAGGCCGTTGTCGGCCGCGAGGTAGGCGTTCTGGATGGTCTGGGCCTCGACGCCCTGCGCCGCGTCGATGACGAGGAGCACGCCCTCGCAGGCGCGCAGCGCGCGCGACACCTCGTAGTTAAAGTCGACGTGGCCGGGCGTGTCGATGAGGTTGAACTGGTAGGTCTTGCCGTCGTCGGCGAGGTAGTGGAGCCGCATGGGCGTGGCCTTGATGGTGATGCCGCGCTCACGCTCGAGCTCCAGGGAATCGAGCATCTGGTCGCGGCGCTCGCGCAGCGACACGCTCTGGGTGAGCTCGAGGATACGATCCGCCAGCGTCGACTT
>CAYNNL010000030.1:0-21021 GCA_964398765.1 uncultured bacterium
ACCACGAGCACGCCCTCGAGCTGCTCAAGCACGACGACGGTAGACGCGGCGTCCTATACGAGGTGCTGTACGACTTGATCCGCAACCCGGAGTACGCGCGCCAGCTGCTCGACTTGAGGTGAGGCCGTGGCCGCACCGCTGGGCCAAGACTCAGAGGCTAGTCGGAAGGTCCGTCGAGCCCCGCGGCGCGCAGTCGTACATCCTGCGCTATGGCACTTGGGTTGGTGAAAGCAGGAAGGCGAAGCGAGAGCTAAGACTAGGCGAAGCGACCTTCCGACGTGCCCCCGATCGTGCTCCGCCGCCCCGCTACCCCGAGCGCTCCGGGACTCTGCCTCTGCACCGCTACGGCACGCGTCTCCGGCGCCAACCCGATGCCAGGGCCTATCCCCCTCTTGCTCCCCAGATCGCATCCAGAGGTATGGACCAAAGGCGGTCACCGAAGGAATGCGTTTTCAGCCTACGTGGAGCACGACCCCTGCTTTGAAGGCCGGCCCGGACCGGTCTCGGACCCGCTCCAGGCCCCTGAAGTCACCCTTATGTACGCTCTTGGCCGCCTTCACCTCTACCGCGATCAGGTCATCGTAGGCAGCCTCGATTAGGAGGTCTACCTCGCCGCCGTCGGGGTCCCCGAAGTGATGCAGACCGAAGCGGCTGCTCGACCAATTCCGCCGCAAGCGTGCCCTTCGCGACTTGGCGGGCACCCTGGATGATCGTGATCGGCGTGTCGGCCAGCGTCTCGGTTACCGTAGTAGTGCGTTCCTCCGGCCGAGCCCCGTTGCTGGAACCGACCCTCGCATAGGTTCATGACGACGGACGAAGGCGCTTCCTGAACGTGCATCCGGTCACGAGTTCGTAGATTCGCGGCCCTCATCTCGTAGATTCGCGGGCGACGACTCGCAGCCCCGCGATAACGCCGTCACCTCACGAGCCGTCGCCGTCCGCGGGAGCCTCTGCCCTCCTAGACTTCGTTTCTTGTGGTGGGCGGTACTGGGATTGAACCAGTGACCCCTCGCGTGTGAAGCGAGTGCTCTCCCGCTGAGCTAACCGCCCTCGTCGTGACCGGCACGTGGTTATCCCACAGCTTGCCTCGTCAGCGTTACGAAGTCTAGCCGTTAGGCGGGTAACCGTCAACGCCGTGGGGACCGCCGCGATGCCCTCGAGGCTCGGTCTGCCAGAAGGCGGCCGGGGCTTTCGCCCCTCGCAGCGCTGCCACCCACAGGAGCACCGTTAGAGCGTGCAGACGCCCGTGACCCCGCAGCCGGACGTCGGATAGACGGAGGTCGTCACATGGAACACCGCTTTCACCGCCTCAACCGGCACGTCTCGCTAGCCGCCCTCTCGCTCGTGATGGCGTCCCTACTTGGCTTCGCCGCCGCCCAACCCACCTCGCTGGATGGCCTTACCCAGTCAACTCACGTCACGTACGGCGGCGTCGACGTGGCCGTGGAGGCCACCTGGGTCACGCCGGCAACCGCCGCCGGGTTGCTGCAGGGAGATCCGGGCGATTGGTCGGCAGACACCGGCATCGTGCTGCTCGTGCACGAGAGCACGAGCGCCAAGGCGTTGCCTAGCGCGGTTCTCGGCTCCGCATCGGTCCTCGCCGTCGAGGGCCGGGGCGTCAGGCCCGAGGTGATCGGCCTGGTCGCCACCGATCCCGCCAGCCGCGTGACGCTGGTCCGCTTCCCCGTCTCACCGAGCCAGAAGGGCAAGATCGCGCTGAACGTGCCCGGGCGCGGCGTGTTGGTGTGGAACGCCGAGGAGTGCCTGGGCGCCAAGTGAACCCTTGACGAGCTAGGGGCCTCTCCGCCGCCCAGGCGGTCCGAGATCACCAAGGGGCCCTGTAGATCCTGATGATGGCGACCGTCCAGGCCGTCACGGCGGTTATCAGGATGCCAAGCTGCCCGACCGTCAAGGCACCAGGGATCGAGACGCACCCGAGGAGGGTCACGTACTCCTGGCCGCCCGAGCACCTGCTTGCCGGCGTGCGGCCGAAGTAGAACGTCTGCCCGTTCACCTCGTAACCGATGGTGTTGAGGGTGTTGGGATCGATGATGTAGCGGATGGCGCTCCCGGCCGAGTTCACGTAGTTCCCGCCGCCTACGAACCCGAGCCTGAGCCCGGGCTCCATCACGGAACTCGTGGCTCCGGACGCGGGGTCGATGGCCCAGAACGCTCCGCTTGCGCCGGGTTCCCCCACGCTCACGGCCAGGTCCCCGGCCGCCAGGGCGCCCTTGAGCTCACTCGCCGCGGCGGGCACGTCGGTGGCGTCGGTTGGCGACAGCACCGTCAGCGGGCTCCCCATCCGCAGGCTGACGCTGTCGATGACCTCGGTGCCCGGGTCGACGGCCAGGGAGCGTCCGAGTGTCATCCGGGTCTCCAGCGCACCCTGGAGCGTCCCGTACCAGAGGCGTTGCCTGGCCTCGGTCGCGGAGTCGGCCGCGCCCACTATCGACACATCGTCCAGCGCGAGGTCGATGATCGAGGCGGTGCCGCCCTCGACCCCGGAGAAAGGCGTTAGCGACACGACGAACACGCGAGCGCCACCCACGTACGCGCGCACGCCGTCCGCTGCCATGCCGTCGACGATGACCCGCTCGGAAGCCAGCACCAGCTCCCGGTTCCCCACCGCCATGGGGAAGAGGACGTCCTGTATGGGGTAGCTGGAGGCCGCCTCGTCGTCCTGAAGGTAGTGGCCGGCGAAGTTGACGGCGAACGCGCTCGCTATGGCTTGTTCCCGAGGGTTCATGCTCCCGGTAGAGACGAGGATCTGGTGGTAAGACTCCAGCGCCGCCGGGTTGCCGGACTCCGGCAGCTCGGTGAGGGTGCTCGCCGAGACGGAGCCAGTCTCGCGTAGGGCGGGGTCCACGCGGTCTAACAGCACGCGGCTCGCCACGCGCTCCGGTCCACCCGGCGCCTGGGCGACGAGTTCCAGGCGCAACCGTGCGAGCTGCGGCCCGTCACCGCCTCCGCCACCGAACCCCCCGAACCCGCCGAACAGGCCGCCACCGCCGCCACCACCCGCCTTCAACGAGAAAGCCGAGCCGATGGTGGGGTCGCCGTTCACCAGAAGGATCGGCTGCCATCCGCCGCCGCCCGCCCCACCCGTGACGGCCGCGCCGAGGGCTCCCACCCCTCCGCCCCCGCCGCCCGCCGCCTCGGGCTGGAAGTAGAGCCATATCTCGCTATGCGCCGCGTCCGCGGCGGGCAGACTCTTCTCCAGCGAGACCTCCTCGCTCAGTTCGCCGTCTTCGAGCATCTCGACCAGCACGCGTACGACCACCTGGTTGTGGAAGGCCATCGGCACCTGGTCGGCTGCCGCCGTGGCCTTGGTGAGCGTGCTGCCGGGCATCGACCCGCTCAACGAGGGGTCGAGGTCGAGCCAGCCGCCGTCGGGTTGCTGCACCTGCACCCAGGCGTGTTGACGGATGGCGGCGCGCGCGTCAGCGGCCGCACCTGCCGCGGTCGCCCCGAGCGCGTCCAGGCTGCCCGCGTCCGCCAGCGCTCCCGTGAGCAGCGCGAAGTCGCGCCGAGCGCGAGTACCGAGCGCAACGACGTCGAGGGTGGGGGCGGCGACCGCCCCGGGCTCGTCTAGCGGCACGGGAGCTCCCGCGGCCGCGGCGCTTAACAGTTCCGCGATGGCATCGTCGCCCAGGTCGCCCAAGACGATGCGGGAGACATGCCCCTGCTTGTCGAGGAGCGCGCGCAGCAGGAGCGCACGGTCCCACGAGTTGCCGGCGCGCGCGGCGAGCGTGCCCTCAGCGCCGCGTAGCACGCCGGCGTAAGGATCGAAGGCCACGTGGTCGCGCACGAACTCGAACGCGCTGACAGCGTCGGGTCCAAGCCGATCGGCTAGGGCCCCCACCTCCCAGAACTCGGGCGCCAGGGCCTCGGCACGTGCCAGTGCTGCGTCCTCGATGACGCCCATGTCGAACTCGCCCTCGGGACGAGCGGGCGCACCGGCCGGCACCAACGCGGCGTCGGCCGCGCGGTCGGCCGCAGCGGGAAGCGCGAGGGTGCCGTTTGCCGCGCCCTGCGCCGACGCCGTGGTAAGGCCCAGCACGATGAGAAGAGCGGCCAACGCCGCGAAGCGGGCGCGCACGCCACGCGAGCGTGACAAGGCACCAGATACAGCACGAATCGGACCCATCCTTGAGCCTCCCCTACCGGACTGCTGCCTAACGAGCCAGGAGTGCGGGCATTCTAGGGCAGGTCCATCCGGCCGGCCAGCAGTGAGTTTCACATCCTGGGCCCATCGAGGAAGGCGCCCCTGGGTGAAACGCGAACGGCGCCTGGATCTCTCCAGGCGCCGTTCGCCGAGTTGACGTTACTGGTTAGTAGCGGCCCGCGGCCTTCGTGACCGTGACGTTGGCCGCCTGCAGGCCCTTCTGGCCCTGCTCGACGCGGAACTCGACCTCGTCGCCCTCGTTCAGGTTGCGGAAGCCCTCACCCTGGATGGCGGAGAAGTGAACGAAGACGTCCTTGCCGCCGTCGTCCTGCTCGATGAAGCCGAAGCCCTTCTCGCCGTTGAACCACTTGACTTTGCCTGTTGCCATGATGTCTTGCCTGACTGCTAAAACTGGTTTAGCGTTTGGATTTCCGAGCCATGAGGCCCGAGTCACTAGAAAACTGATTCAGCTTTCCGGGAACGACCCACCTTACGCCATTTCGCGGAGAAATGCACGCCCCCTGCTACACGGAACCTTAATGTTCGGCCTGGCCGCGGTTGAGCCGCACGGCCACGACCATGGCGTGTGACCAGAGGAGCGGACTGGCAGCGGGTCCCCAGGTCCTGGTCCAGTGCTCGAGGAAGTATGGATGTGCCTCTGCGCCGGGGACCTGCTCAGGCAACCCGCCGTCCGGATCGCGCTGTGCCTCGACCCATTCCAACAGCGCTTCTGCGTCTACCAACCGGCCGGTGCGCCACCAGTGCCACGCCAACCACGCGGTCAGCAGCACCCACTCTCCGCCACCGTAGTAGGTGTCGGCGGCATAGCGCCGCAAGCCACCGCCCAACAACTCGCGCTCGATGCGCGCTGCGGTTGCGATCATGCGGGGGTCGGACACGGCCACCAGGTCGAAGGGCGTTGCCAGCCAGAGGAGCGAGGCGTCCACGGCGGGGTTACGCACGTGCTTCACGAACATCCCGTCGACGACACATTCGTCGAACAGGAATGCGAGCGCAGCTCGCGAGACGACGCGGGCAGAGTCCGCAACCGCCGGCACCACGGCCGCTATGTCGCGCATCCCAGCCGCCACCGACGCCAACGTGGAGGTGTGGAGTTGGCTCCGGTACTCCTCCCAAGAGTCGTAGCAGGGCTCGTTCCAGAACGCTTCGAGGTAGCGCACGACGAGCTCAACCGCGGCAGCTACCGGCCCAGGCAGGCTGCCGTCGCCGGTAACGCGCATATGGCCGGCTAGGCTCCACAACCACTGACCGTAGCCATCTAGTTGGAAGTTCGGCCAACCGTCACGTACCCACCGGCCGTCCACCGCGAAGCGCGCCGGTAGGAAGTCGAACTCGCTCAGTTGGTCACCCGCGGCACGTGCGCTGATCAACCGCTCGACGTGGCTCCTCAGGGGCAGCAGGCACGTGGCCACCCAGGCATGGAAGCGAGCGGCGCTGGCGTGCTGCCCGGCCAGGTCGAGGGCGTACGCGATGAACGAACCGTCCCGCAACCACGACTGCCCGTACTGAGAGAAGCCGGCTCCCGCCGGATAGGCGCCGCCGGGGTCTTGGGCCCTCAGCAAGCGCAGGACATCCGCTTCCACGTCCGTCACCCCTTCACCCCGGAGCCGGCAACACCCTCGATGACCCAGCGCTGCGCGACGAGGAAGACGAGGATGGTGGGTACCGTGGCCAACACCGTGCCCGCCATGACGACGTTCCACTGCGTCTGCCCTGGGTAGAGTCCTTGCAACGCCGACAGCGCAACCGGCAGGGTCATCAGGCTACGGTCGTTGATGATGAGGAGCGGCCACAAGAAGCTGTTCCACGACCCCATGAACGACAGCACCGTCAACGTCGCGAGGGCGGGGCCCGTCATGGGCAGCACGACGCGTAAGAACGTGGCGAAGGTACCGGCGCCGTCGATGGTGGCGGCCTCCTCCAGCTCACGCGGGATCGACAGGAAGAACTGGCGCATGAAGAACGTGCCGAAGGCGCTGAACATGCCGGGGACGATGAGGCCGGCGTAGGAGTTCGCCCAGCCCATCTTGGTGACGAGTATGAAGAGCGGCGTGATGATGACGGCGAACGGCACCATGAGGGTCGCCAAGTAGACCGCGAAGAGCGCATCGCGGCCCTTGAACGTGAAGCGCGCGAAGGCGTAGCCGGCCATGGAGCACACGACCAGCTGTCCGAAGGTGGTGGCGGCCGCGACCAGCACCGAGTTGCCGAACACGCGCAGGAACGGGAAGCGTGTGAGCACTCGCGTGTAAGCCGCCACAGTCGGCTCGCTCGGCACCAGTTGCGGCGGCAGGCTGAGCAGGGCGCCACTCGGCTTCAGCGAGGTTCCTATGGCCCATAGGAACGGCGTTACCATCGCCAGGCCGCCGACGAGGGCGAGCAGCGTGAGGCCGGCTACGCGCCAGGGGAACTTGCGGTGCCTCACGCCCTGGCCTTGTTGAGTCGGTAGAAGAAGTACGTCACCGCGAAGATGAGGAGGAACAGCACCCACGACCAGGCGGACGCGTAACCCATGTTGCTGTAGGAGAAGGCGTGCGCCACGATGCGCTCGACCATGGTCATGGTCGCGCCTGCCGGGCCCCCTTGGGTCATGACGTAGACCTGGTCGAACACTTGGAACGACCCGATCAGGCTGATGCTGAGACAGAAGATCAGCGACGGCGTGAGCAGCGGCAACGTGATGGCCCACAAGGACTGTGGCCGGTTGGCGCCGTCGATACTCGCCGCCTCGTAGTACTCGCGCGGTATGCCTTGTAGGCCCGCCAAGAGGATCACCATCACGAAGCCGGTGTCTTTCCAAACGCTCGTGAGGATGATTGCAGGCATGGCCCAGTTCGGGTCGAAGAGCCACGCTGGACCTGACAGCCCCAGGAGCGAGAGCCCGCTGTTGATGAGGCCGTAGACCGGGTTGAACAGCCACTTCCAGACGAGGGCCACCGCCACCCAAGACGTGACGACAGGCACGAAGTACATGACGCGGAAGCCCTGCCTGAACGGGATCCTGCTGTTCAGCAGTACGGCGATGAGCAGCCCCATGGTGATGACGAGCGGCACGTAACCGACGAGGAACGTGAGCGTGTTCTTCAGCGTGTGCCAGAACTCCTTGTCGTTCACGAGCTGCTGGTAGTTGCCGCCGCCAACGAACCTGGGCGGTGTCAGCAAGTCCCAGTTGGTGAAAGACAGGCCGAGCGATGCCAACATCGGCCCGACCGTGAAGATCACCAAGCCGAGCACGCTGGGGCCCAGGAACAGCGCGAACACCCCGAAGCGCCGCCAGCCGCGCTCGTACATGCCTTACCCGACGGCCAGCGGCCGGAAGCCTGCGACCGCTCGCAGGAGAAAGTCGAGGCGTGGGCTGTCCGCCCTGGCGAACACAGGGATGATGTCGAGCGGCGCCGCGGCGGTGAACGAGCGCTCACCGGCCAGTTCGCTGCCCGACCAGAGGTCAACCCAGCGCCCCGGCGGAAGGCGGACCTCCCGAGTGGCGCAGCCCCGCTCCGTGACGGGCGCCACCAGCAGGTCGCGCCCCAACAGGTACGCGTACTCGTCTGCCGCCAGGAAATCGTGGGCGGTGGGGAACTCCAGCGCCGGGTAACGCATGAGCGGCACGCCGGCCTCGGCGGCGAACATCGCCTCGGCATGGAGGTAGTCGACGAGACGCATGCGCAGCTGCGCGTAGGCCCGATAGACGCTCAGCGGGCGCTCGTCCCCGTGCCTGGCTGCTATGTTCCAAGGTGTGCGGTCGCGGTTCTCCGCAGCGCTGTGACCCTCAGAGTGGTACTGCATGATGGGGCTGAACGTGGCCATCGCCACCGAGCGCAAGTACAGTTCCACGGGCGGGACGTCGCCGCTGAAGCCGGCCATGTCCCAAGACCATAACGACACGCCGCTGACGCCGGCCGCTAACCCGGCCCTTACGGAGGCGCGGTAGGCGCTCCAGGTGCTGTCCTCGTCGCCGGCCCAGTGGATGGGGTGTCGTTGCGCACCTGTGTAACCCGCCCTCGAGAACGTCACGCCGTCACCGCTTGTGGCTTGCTGCACGAACTCGTGGTAGGCGCCCACGTAATCGTTCGCGTAGCCGTTGAAGAGTTCCAGGCCGCGCCGCCCGTCGTGGGCACGCAGGTCGCGGCCCCAGAGGTGCTCACCGCCATCCGTCTTCATGCCGTCTATGCCGAGTTCGTCGAAGAGGTAGCGGCGCTTGGCGAACCACCACTCCCGCGTCTCAGGGTTACTGAAATCGGCGATGAGCGCGTCCGTGAACCACCAACCCTTGTTGCGGTAGGGGCGACCGTCGGCCCGCAGGATGCCGAGGCCACGGTCGATCATGTGAGCACCGTCGGCGTCGTGCTGCACGTTGCGCTCGGTCGTTAGCTTGTGCACCGGGATCTGCCATAGCACCACGCGCACGCCGTTAGCGTGACAGTGGTCGATGAACGCCCGAGGGTCCGGCCAGCGGCCCTTGAACCTGAAATCCGCCAATCGGTGCGCCTCCGCGCCGGGTTTCGGGTCGTACTCGGCGTCGTTGAAGACGTAGAAGGTCGCCTCGTCACTCCACGCTTCGATCACGACCACGCCGGCAGGCACGTCCTCGGCTAGGGTGCGGTCGACTTCCTGAGTGACCCGCGCCTGTGAATCCCACGAGTTCGAGGACATCCACGGTCCGAACGCCCATGCGGGGGGCACGGCGGCTGCGCCCGTCAGCCGCGTGAAGGCCGCGGTGACCGCGTAAGGCTCATCCGCCACGAAGACCACGAGCTCGAGGAGCGATCGCGGGGCGCCGTCCGGCTCGAGGGGCAGCCTATCGATCGCTACCTTGGCCACGGGGCCGCGCAGATCGAAGTCGCTCGGCTCGGAGGCGTCGAGCCACACGCCGTAACCGCGCTGCGAGACGAGGAACGGCACGGGGATGTAGGTGCGCTTGCCCTGCTCCTTGTACTCCTCGTACACTCGCACGTCCCAACGCCCGCCGTTGCGGTTAGCACCCGTGAAGCGCTCGCCCAGGCCGTACAACGCCTCGTCGGGTCGCGTCTCGAACGTGAACTCCAGGCTGACGGGTTGGTCGCCGCCTCGCTCCAGCCAGCGGAACGCGAGACTGCCGCGGAAGGCGGGTCCTATGCTTCCAGGCAGGTCGGCCGCGACGGCCAACGTCTGCTTGTCGAGCACCAGGTGCACGCCGGGACCGTTGACGACGAATCCGTCTGCGGTCTCCTCGACGAGAGGAGTCGCCTCGCTCTCCGGACCCGCGGGCTGCGCGCCTGGGGCTCCGGCGGTGCTAGCCAGACTCAGCCTGCAGGCTCCATGGGTTGGGAAGGTAAGCGTTAGATATGCCGGGGCAAGCGTGGTGCTCAGCGTGAACTCCACACCACCCGGGCGAGCGGCGAACGTCGAGATACCGGTGACCTCGCGCCAAACGCCGAGGTCGTATGCGTAGGGGCCAGCCTGCACGGTGGCTCCGGCGTCGTCGGCCAGGTGGGCGAACAGCGTGTAGAACACAGTGCCGGCCGTGGCCGCTCCGAGGTCGACGCTCCAGGTATCACCCACCCCTCGCCGGGCGGCGACGCGCCGGGTCTTGCCCGGCTCGCCCTGTCCGGTGTGCGTCACCTCTGCCCATGCCGAGCTGGCGCCCCGCGGCGCGCGGAAGCCGACCTGCACGGCGTCGCCCGGCCTTGGGTAGCGCGGGAAGCGCTCGGTGGGAGTGCTCTTGTAGGGGTCGTCGATGCCCGAGGGGTCGTGCACGATCATACGAACTCGGCCTCCGTGCCAGTCGCCTGGCGATGCGATCGGGTCGGCGTTGAAGTGCCTCTGGCGGTCGGTCCCGGCGCCGCATGGCGTGACCGCGGCGCCGGCACCGGCTACCTTGCCTACTGCTTGACGAGTTCCTCGACGCGTTTCTGGGCGTCAGCGAGGGCTTGCTCGACTGTCTTGGTGCCGAGGCGCGCGGCCTCCAGCTCCTGGTTGATGACGTCAGACAGCAGGGGCTGGTTCTCGATAACTGGCGGGTTCACGGCGAACTCAAGCGACTTGAAGACGGCCTCGCGGTTGGCCGGGATGGGCATCGCAAGGTAGGCGGCGAGGGCGTCGGCCTGGTCGAGGGAGAGGGCCGAGAGTTCCCAGCTCGTGTCGATGCGTGCCTCGACCACTGCCGGGTTGGAGGCCATGAACTCGACGAACTTGTAGGCCGCTTCCGGCTCCTTGGTCGTGCGCGAGACCACGGCGGCGTTGGAGAAGAAGTGGGTGGCCTTGTTCGTGCCGCCCGGCTCAACCGCAACGTCCCAGTTGAAGGTCGCGTCGGTGCTGAACTGGTCGAACATCCAGACGCCCGTCACGATCATGCCGAGCTGTTGGTTGAGGAACATGTCGGTGTCGCCCACGCCGCTCATCTCAGCGTCGGTGGGCATGACGTGCTCTACCGTCACCTTGTCAACAAGGTAGTGTGCCGCCGCCCTGTTGGCTGGCGTGTCGATCTGCACGGTGGGCGTGACCGTCAGGCCGCCGCCCGCTTGCGCGGCCACCTTGTAGAACTCCCAGAACTGCACGGGTTGTGAGATGCCCCAGACGCGCTTGGCCGGGTTCGTGATGGCCTTGGCGGCGGCGATCACGTCGTCCCAGGTCCAATCGTCGGTTGGGTAGCTCACACCCGCCGCGTCGAAGAGATCCTTGTTGTAGTAGAGCAGCACGGTGGAGAAGGTGATCGGGAGCCCGAGTTGTTGGCCCTCGTAACTGAACGCGTTCAACGCTGCCGGGTAGAAGGTCGTGTCCGTGACGTTGGTGCTGGCGTCCAGGTAGCCACTAAGGTCGAGGAGCGTGTTGCGCGAGGCGAAGGTCACGAAGTTCTCGTAGTTGAGCTCGAACACGTCGGCCGCGGTGCCAGCGGCGAAGTCCGTCTGCAGCTTCGTGAAGTACGAGCCGAAGTCCGCGGTCGTGTAGTTGACCTTGATGCCGGGGTTCTCGGCCTCGAAGATCTTGATGAGAGCCTCGAGCGTGTCGATCTTGTCTGAGCCCGCCGTGAACGAGAAGTAGTTGATGGTCTGTGCGAGAGCCGCGCCGCCGAGCGCCAGCACCAGCATGACCACGGTGAACAACCTTGTCGTCTTTCGCATGCCTGCCTCCTATTCCTTCGCCAGCCTCGAGGCCGGAAGGTACTCGTGTTCTGTCTCGCGTAGGGTCACGCGCTGCCCATGTGTAGCCGTGACACCTGAAGTGGCACCGTGGCGACCTGCAGGAACCGTGCAGCGGCAAGGCCGGCGGCCCCACGCGCCCACGCGTCGTCCCCCCAGGTGTCGACGTGGAGGTCCAGGCCGTCAGCCAGGCCACCGAACGCGTGCCGCTCGAGGGCCGGCCCGACGTGGGGCAGGAAGTAGGGCGCGTTCCTTAGGCCCTCGCCACCCAGGATGATGAGCGTGGGGGCGAACAGGTTCACGAGGTCGCTGAGCGCCACGCCCAGCAGCTCGCCCGCATCGGCTAACAAGTCAAGCGCGCCCTCGTGGCCCGCCTCGGCCAGTCCCGTGAGCTCGTTCGGGTCGGTCAAGGGTCCGTGTCCTGGCGCCAGGCGCTTGGCCTGTTCGAGCAGCGCGCGGTCACTGAGGGTGGCCTCCAAGCTGCCGCCCGCGAGCGTCATCGCCCGCGGCTCGATGACCGGGCACCTGGTGTGACCGAGTTCTCCCGCCCCGCCGCGTGGCCCGCGGTAGAGGTTGCCGCCGATGACGATGCCGAGCCCGACGCCGCGCCCGAGCGTGACGGTGAGGAACGAGTCGTGGTCTCGCCCGAGGCCGAACCAACCGTGCGCCGCGGCCAGAGCGTTCACGTCGTTCTCGACCAACGTGGGAAGGCCGACCTCGTCGCGCAGGAGGTCGGCGAGGCCAACGTGCCGCCACCCGAGGATGTCGGAGTGCCTCACGTAGCCGGTGACGTGGTCGACGACGCCGGGCAGGCTGACCCCAAGGCCGGCGACGGCGGCCTCCGGCACGCCCGTAGACGCCACGAGCCGGTCCAGGGCCTCACGGATGCTGGTGGCCAACGTGGTCGTGGTCGTGTCGGCGAGTGGGTACCGGAGCACCCCCTTGGCGTCTGCGTTGAGGTTGGTAAGTGATGCCACGATGGCGTCGGGCATGACCTTCACACCGAACACGTGGGCGTAGTCGTAGTTGATGCCGAGGAGGATGGGCTTGCGGCCCACAGAGGTCGACTCGCCGACCTCGGCCTCCACCACGAGGCCCTCCTCAACGAACGGTGCCGTGATGTTGGTGACCGCCGCAGGGCTCAGGTGGAGTTGCGCGGCGATCTCCGTGCGAGAGATGCGCCCCGAGCGGTGTATCGCGTTGATTATGGCGCTCTGGTTGAGGAAACGGATCTTCTCTCTACCTAGCGCGCCGCCTGGACCTTGCCTCATGGCCACGCCCTTTAGTTCATTTGGTGTAGCAAGTATTGGGTGAACCCGGGCCCGCTGTCAATAGCGAGTGCGCAGGCCCATGGCGGATGCGCGCCCGGCGCGGCCTACCTGTGACCCATTTCCGGCGTCCCCCACGCCACCTAGCCGTACTATCGTCACTCGGTCCCGGAACCCGGCAACGCCGGGCGCAGCGAACGACCCGGCGGAGAGACGACCATGCCCTGGCTGTTGAGGATGGACAAGACGACGCGACTGGTGCTCATGAGCATCGTCGTCGGCGTCGTTGGCGCCGGCGGCGCGCACCTGTTCCTGTGGATGGTGGAGGTCGTCAGCGGGCTGTTCGTGACGGGCATAGCGCACGTGCCCGTCCTCACCACGGAGGAGGCCACGGGCATGGCGGCGGGCCCGGTGGCGACAGGGCTCAACTGGCTGATCCCGGTCTCGACCACGCTGGGCGGTCTGATCGTCGGCGTCATGATCTTCACCCTTGCCCCGGAGGCCGAGGGTCACGGCACGGACGCGGCCATCAGGTCGTTCCACCACCTGGGCGGCTACGTGCGGACGCGCATCCCGATCCTCAAGACCATCGCGAGCGCCATCACCATCGGCTCCGGCGGCTCGGCCGGGCGCGAGGGACCAACCGCGCAGATCGCCTCGGGGTTCGGCGCCATCACGGCCACCTGGTTGCGCCTGCCCGACGACGAGCGTCGAACCCTCATGCTGGCCGGCATGGCGGCGGGCCTCTCCGCCATCTTCCGCAGCCCGCTCGGTACGGCCATCTTCGCCGTGGAGGTGCTCTACAGCGGGCTGGCGTTCGAGAGCGCCGCGCTGGTCTTCACCTTCATCAGCGCCGCCACCGCCTACGCCATCAGCGGCAGCTTCACGGGCTTCACGCCGCTCTTCCACCTCGCCGCTCCCGCCACGTTCACGGGTTTCCGCGAGCTGCCCTGGTACGCCCTCCTGGGCGTGGCCGCCGGGATGATGGGCACGCTCGTGCCGCTCTTCTATTACCGCGTGCGCGACGCCTTCGCTGGCTGGCGCGTGCCGGACCACATCAAGCCGGCCGTGGGCGGGCTGATCATGGGCCTGATCGGCATGGTCTTCCCGCAGCTACTCGGCAGCGGCTACGGCTACATGCAGCTAGCGATAGACGGCAGCTTGGGGGCGTGGCTCATGCTGGCCCTGGCGTTCGGCAAGTTCATCACCATGGCGTTCACCATCGCCTCCGGCGGCTCCGGGGGCACGTTCGCGCCCAGCCTCTACGTGGGCGTCATGTTGGGCGGGTCGCTCGCCGCGCACCTGGGCCGCTTCGAGTCGTTCACGCCGGCGCCCGAGGCGTTCGCGGTGGTTGGTATGGCGGCCGTGTTCGCGGGCGCCGCCCGCGTGCCGCTGGCCACGCTGATCATGGTGGCCGAGATGACTGGCGGCTACCAGCTCATCCTGCCGACCATGCTGGCCGTGGCCCTCAGCTTCATGGTCCAGGAGCGCCTCAGCCGCGGCCGGAAGTACCCCACCCTGCACGAGTACGCGCTGCCCGGCCCGGGCGACAGCCCCGTGCACCAGGGCGAGTACCTCGCCACGGTGCTGCGGCTGCTGAGGCAGCGCGTGGTCAGCCTGGACGCCGACGTGCTGGACGACGAGTTCCTCGCCCGTCTCGGCCGGGGCGAGGCCGTCCCGCTGTCGGGCGGCGACGACGTGGTGTTCATGGCCGAGGTGCCGTCCACCAGCCCGCTGGCCGGTCGCGAGCTACGTGAGCTCGGGCTCCCCGAGGGCGTGCTCATCGCCAGCCTGAGTCACGGCACCGAGACCACCGTGCCAAGCGGGGCCAGCCGCCTGAGCCCGGGCGACAAGGTGACGGTCGTGGCCACGCCCGCCGCGCAGGCGGAGTTCATGGCGCGGTTGGCGGGGCGCCAAGAGGGTACCGGTCCTGCCTAGGGTGTGCCGGCGCGGTTAGAACAGCCGCCTTCTAGGCGGTGGGCCACCGGAACGGCTTACCAGGCCATGGTGCGGGTGGTGGGACCGCCGCTAGCTGAAGCGATCCTCGCCCCGTAGTTCCCTGATGACCCGCTCCGCAGGGGTGGTCATGGGCGGGACCTCGTCACGGAGACGGCTGCGATCGAGGAAGGGAACCTCGTTCACCTCCGTTGTGACGACCTCGGTAGTGAGACCGCTGGGGCGAGGCACAGGAACCTCGTCGTGTCTTCCCGCGGGCGAACGGCCCTCCGAACCGTCTAGCATCTCACCCCTCCTCGCGCCGGTCGTGCGCCAACGGCAGCTCCGGGCTCAGCGCCGTGATCTGCTCGCGCATGTCGGGTGTCATCTCGAAGCTCCCCGCCGCCAGGGCCGGGGCCACCTGCGCGGCACTCCTCGCCCCCACGATGGCCGCAGTCACGGCGGGGTGCGAGGTGCACCAGGCCACCGCCAGCGTCACGGGGTCCGTGCCCGCGACCTGCGCGTACTCCACGAAGCGCTTGGCCGTGGCGCCGTAGCTCTCGAGGCCGTAGCGGCGCTGGTAGCGCTCGTTCACCGCAAGGCGGCCGCGCGGACCGCCGGCCACGTAGCTCCCCGTCAGGAGGCCCGCGCCCAGCGGGCTGAACGTCATGACTCCCAGCCGCTCCGAGCGGGCCATGGGCAGTATCTCCACCTCGGCTTGGCGCTTGACCAGGTTGTACATGGGTTGGATGACGCTCAGGCGTTCGAGCCCGGAGCGTTCCGAGATGCCAAGCGCCTTCATGTACTGCCACGCAGCGAAGTTGCTGGCGCCCACGCAGAGCACCAGGCCGCGGCGGACGAGGTCGTCGAGGGCGCCGAGCGTCTCCTCGAGCGGCACGTCGTCGTCGAACTGGTGCAGGAGGTAGACGTCGAGCCGGTCGGTGCCGAGGCGCTTGAGCGACGCCTCCACGGCGCGCACGATGTGGCGCCGGGACGAGCCGCCCGAGTTGGGTGCCGCGTACTTGCGGCCGAACACCTTGCTGACCAGCACGAACTCGTCGCGGCGCCCTGCCAGGAGGCGCCCCACGATCTCCTCGCTACGCCCCTCCGTGTACACGTCGGCCGTGTCTACGAAGTTGACGCCCGCCTCCACGCAGGCCTCGAAGATGCGCCCGGACTCGGCCTCATCGGCCTCGCCGCCGAACGTCATCGTGCCGAGGCAGAGGCTCGAGACCCTGACCCCGGTGCGTCCTAAGAGCCGGTACTCCATGACCCTCCTCCCGCGACCGCGGTCAAGCGCCGAACAGGTCGCCGCTCAGGTACTTGAGGCCGGTGTCGACGGCCACTGTGACCACCACGCTGTCCTCGCCCAGCTCCTGGGCGAGGCGCAGGGCGGCCACCACGTTCAACCCGCTGGAGAGGCCCACCAGCAGGCCCTCCTCGCGCGCCAGGGCGCGGGTCATGGCGCGGGCCTCGTCAACGTCCACCGTGCGGACCTCGTCGTAGAGGTCCTCGTCGAGTAGCGGCGGCACGAGGCCGACCGATATGCCCTCCACGCCGTGCCGTCCGGCGCGACCCTCCGTGATGATGGGTGACGACGCCGGCTCGAGCACCACGACCTTGCATGCCGGCACGCCCCGGCGCAGGGCGCGGGCAGCGCCCATGAGCATGCCGGCGGTGCCCACGGCGGCGCAGAACGCGTCCACTCGGCCGCCAGTCTGCTCGATGACCTCCTCGCCGAGTTCCTCGTAGCCGGTGAGGGCGTCGGGGTTATGGAACTGGTCGCTCCAGAAGTAGCCGGGCTCCTTAGAGAGCTGCTCGGCGCGCGCGATCATGCGCGGCACGAGGTCGGGGGTGACCTTGCCGCCCTCGCTCTCCAGCAGCTCGAGCTCGGCGCCGAGGGCGGTCATGCTGCGCAGCTTCTCGGCCGCGAACGCGCCGGAGGTGACGATCTTGAGGGGGTAGCCCTTGGCGGCGCACACGAACGCCAGGGCCGTGCCGGTGCTGCCGGCGGTGCACTCGAGCACGGTCGTGCCCGGGCGCAGGCGCCCGTCGGCCTCGGCGGCCTCGATGACGGCCAACGCCATGCGGTCCTTGTACGAGCCGGTCGGGTTCGACTGCTCTAGCTTCACGAGCACCCGGCCTGATCCCTCTGGCACCACTCGGCGCAGCTCCACCAGTGCGGTGTCGCCGACAGCGCCTAGCGCCCCCGGCCTGGCGGGCGCGGCGCCGCGCCCCTGGGCGGCGGGGTCGCTCACGGCAGCGACCTCACGGTCAGGCTGCCGACCCCCACGTCTACCTTCAGCCTGGCCGCGTCGCCCCCGGCCGCGCCCACCGCGGGGCTGCTGTATGTGTTGCCGCTCCTCGCGAAACTCGGATCCACGTTCACTCCTCCGATGCCGGTGTCGACCTCGATGATCACGGGCAAAGCCCGCGGCACCACGATCGTGACGCTGCCCACCCCACCATCCACGCTCCCGGTGAACCCACCAGCGCGCGGCAGGGTGAGCGTCACCGCACCGACCCCGCCATCCAGGTCGAGGCTGCCGAGCTGGGCGCGCTCCAGGTCGAGGGTCAGGGCGCCCACGCCGCCGTCGACCACCAGGTCGGTCGGGAGGTCCTGGTTCAGGTTGAGGTCCCACTCACCGCCACCGAACGCCCCGAAGCCGCCACCCAAGGGCCAGCCGGCCGCGCGGGCGCGCAGCGAGACCTCCAGCGTGTCGCCGCGCTTCCTGGCGCTCTGCGACAGCCTCTCGTTGGCGGCCGTCCGCACGGTCCCCCACAGCGCGTCTCCACCGCCCGGCGCGGCCGTGAGGTTCACGGGACCGGCGCCAACGTCGAGCTCCACTCGGGAACGCGCGGCGCCCTGCGTGGCCTGGTCGATGACCACGGGCGGCCCGGCCGCGCGGCCCAGTCCGCCGTAGGCCGTCACGACTATCACCACGGCCACCGCCACGGACCAGATGAGCAGACGGTAGGAGCCGCGCGTGAGCATGTCGAGGCCCAACGCCACGAGCGCCACGGGCCAGAGCTGCAGGGCGCCACCCACGAAGCGCCACACCGGACCGAGACCCAGACCCAGGTTCCCGGCGAGGACGAGCACGCCCAGCACTATCAGCGCCACCGGCAACCAGCCGCTGGGGCGGCGGTCCGCGCCTCCGGGCCGAGCCGAGCTACTGTTGTCCGTCATGATCGCCGAACTCCTTCCACGGGAGCGCCGCCCTCGTGGGCGAGCCAGGCCTCGTAGCCACCGACCAGATCGACTACGTTGGCGAAGCCGCGGTTGCGCAGCACGCCGGCCACCACGGCCGAGCGTCCGCCGCTCTGACAGTAGACGACGAGCTTGCCGCCCCGCGGCAGCTCGTGTGCGCGCTGCAGGGCGTTGCCAGCCGCCAGGTGGATAGCGCCCGGCAGATGGCCGGCGCCGTACTCGGCGCCGCCGCGCACGTCGAGGAACTCGGCCCCGACCAGCCCGGCGACCCCGGCGGGGGTGATCACGGCCAGCGGTACCAGGTCGAGCCCCGCGAAGCTCGGCAGGTAGCCGATCACCCGGTCGATGCCCACCCGCGCGAGGCGGTCGCGCAGCAACGTGGCTTGCTCCGCGTCGGCGGCGACGAGGACCAGCGGCCTCTCGTCGACCTCCGGGTCGAGCGCCCAGGCAGCGTAAGTGGCGAACGAGCCCCCGCCGGGCACGGCCAGCGCGCCCGGGACCGAGCCGGCCAGCTGCTCGTCCACGCTCCGCGTGTCGACCAGGACGACGTCGCGGTTCACGCGGCCACGCAGCTCGGCGCCACCGAAGCGCCTCGGCTCCCCGCGCGCACCAAGGACGGGCGGCCCGTCACGGTTCACGCGCTTCATGCGTCCGAAGTAGGTGGGCGCCTCCGGTTGGCCGGTGAGCAGCTCGTCCTCGAAGGCGGCGACGTCGCTTGCCTCCACGTGTGGCGCCCACCACGCCGTCAGCCGCTCGAACCCCACCGAGCTGCTGGCCACGCTGCCGAGGGCCTTGCCGCAGGCGCTGCCCGCGCCGTGGCCGGGCCAGACCTGCACGTGATCAGGGAGTGTCAGGAGCCTATCCCTGAGACTGCCGAACAGCCGGCGCGCGCCCTCGAAGCGCGTGTCAAGGCCGCCCGCCACGGCGTCGAGCAGGTCGGGCCGGCCCAGGTCGCCCACGAACACGAAGTCGCCGCTGAGGAGGTGCGACGGGTGGCGGGAGCGCGCCCCATCGGTGATCAGGAACGAGAGGTGCTCGGGCGTGTGACCCGGAGTGTGAAGCGCCTCGAGGGTCACGTTGCCCACCTTGATCACGTCCCCGTGCCCGAGGGCGCGGTGCTCGAAGCGGTAGCGCCACTCGTCGCCACCCTCGCCCGATAACCACAACTCGGCGCCGGTGGCGGCGGCCAGCTCGCGCGCGCCGGACACGTAGTCGGCGTGCACGTGTGTGTCGGTGACCGCCGTGATGGTGAGGCCGTGCGCCTGCGCGGCGCTCAGGTAGACGTCCACGTCACGGCGCGGGTCGACCACCACCGCCTGCCCCGCCGCCTGACAGCCGATGAGGTAGCTGCCCTGCGCGAGGTCGGTATCGTAGAACTGCTCGAAGTGCACACGCACCTCCACCCCGTCCGGCGCCGGTGGCGACCGGAGGATCGACCCCAGGTTAATGCCTGGACCTCGAGGAGCCGCCGCGGACCTCGCTCGGGTCGTACCGCACGGGCGCTATGCGCGCGCGGCATAATACGGTCATGCCGCCCCTGCCGGACGCCGAACAGCTCCTGACCCTGCTGGCCGTGGCCGAGGCCGGTAACGAGAGCGCGGCCGCGCTGCGCTTGGGCGTCGGCCAGTCGTCGGTGAGCCGCCGGTTGGCGGCGTTGCAGCAGTCGACGGGCACTCCCCTCACGCAGCGGACCGCGGCCGGCACGCGCCTCACGCCGGCCGGCATGGCGTTGCTCGGGGCCGCGCGCGACGTGCGGCGCGCACTGGCGGAGGCCGCCAGCCGCCTGGACCCGGCAGCCTCAGTAGGGGCCCCCCTGCGGCTGGGCGTCAGCCCACACCTCGTGCAACGGATCGCCGGCGGGCCGGCGGGCTCCGCCGGCGAGGTTGAGCTGGTGGAGGCGCACTCGGGCGCGCTCCTCGCCGCCATCAGGCGGGGCGAGCTCCAGGCGGCCATCACCCTCGCGGCGCCCGCCGGGGGCGAGCCCGGCCTGCGTGTCGTGCCGCTCGGAGAGGAGACGCTGGCGCTGGCGGCGCACCCCGGGGAGACCGCCGTGAGAGGCCGGGCCGGGGTCGACCTGGCCGCGCTTGGGCTCGCGCGCCTGCTGGTGCCCGCCGCCCCTAGCGCCGTGGGCGAGCGCGCCCACCTCCTCCTCCGGCGCGCGGGCCTGACGACGGTGCGGCAGACGCCCATGCCCGGCCCTGCCGCGGTGCGGGCGGCCGTGCTGGCGGGGGCCGGCGTGGGCGTGGTGCTGGCGTCGGAGCTGCGGGCCGAGGCGGCCGCCGGGTGGCTCACGCTGGCGCCCATGCCCACCGGCGAGCCCGGCGACGACCGGCTGCCCGTCTGGCTGCTCCTCGCCGAC
The DNA here is from genome assembly GCA_964398765.1 of uncultured bacterium. Classification (GTDB taxonomy): domain Bacteria; phylum Deinococcota; class Deinococci; order Deinococcales; family Trueperaceae; genus JAAYYF01. The sequence continues at coordinate 20,078 of CAYNNL010000030.1, forward strand.
ACCGTCCCGCCCGAGCGCGCGGCCGCCCTCGAGGCGCTGGGAGCCGAGGCCCTGCGTGGCTGACCCCACCTACCTGGGGATAGACGCTGGCGGCTCGAGCACCCGCTGGCTGCTGCAAGACGCCGCCGGCGCGGAGCTGGCGCGTGGCGCCGGGGACCCGGTGTCGGCCATCCAGCTCCGCTCGGGCGAGCGCGACGCGGCCCTGGCGCGCCTGGCGGCGGGGCTCCGCGAGGTGGCGGCCGTGGCCCGCCCCGCGCGCGTGGCCGCCGGCGTCACCGGCCTGGAGCCCGGGTCTGCCGACGCCGAGGAGCTCAGGGGGCTCATCGCCGCCACCCTCGCGCTGGCGCCGGAGGCCGTCAGCGTGCTGCCCGACATGCATATCGCGTACCTGGCGTCGTTCGCGCCGGGCGAGGGCGTTCTCGTGTACGCGGGCACCGGGAGCATAGCTTTCCACCTCACGAAGGGTGGCGCTGCGGTGCGCGCCGGCGGCCACGGCTACCTGATCGACGACGCCGGCGGCGGTTACTGGATCGGGCGCGAGGCCCTGGGGCGAGTGCTGCGCCGCGCCGACGAGGCGGGCACCTACCCCGGCGGGGCTTTGGCCGGCGCGGTGGCGGCCGCGCTGGGCGGGAGCGACTGGGACACCATCCGCCGCGAGGTGTACGGGGGCGGCAGGGCGCGCGTGGCGGGCCTGACGCGCGCGGTGGCGCTGGCGGCCGCGCGCGGAGACGCAGACGCCCGCGCCGTGCTGGCCGCGGCCGGCGCCGAGCTGGCGCGCCTGGCGCGAGTGGTGAGCGGGCGGCTGGGGATGGTGCTGCCCGTGGTGCTGGCGGGCGGCGTGGCGCGCTGCGGTCCGCCGTTGACGGACGCGCTGGAGGCCGCGCTGCCGTCGGGCACGCACTTCCTCGTCAGCACCCGGGAGCCCGTCGAGGCGGCGGCGCAGC
>CAYNNL010000031.1:0-20708 GCA_964398765.1 uncultured bacterium
TCCGGTAGCGCGGCCCTGGCGTCCTCACGCCCCGTACGCCCTCAACAGCACCTCGCTCCAGCCGGGCCCGTAGTTGTACCCGAGGCTCCAGAGCGCCGATGCCAGGTCCTCCGGCGGGTCGCCCGGACCAGCGGCGCCTAAGTCCACGAAGCCCGACAGCCGACCGTTCTCCACCAGGACGTTGGGGAGGCAGGGGTCGCCGTGTGTCAGGGTCGGCCTGGGCGGGGCGGGCAGTCGCGACCGCAGGTCCTCGAGGATGGCGGCTCTCTCGTCTTCGTGTGGATCGAGCTCGAGCCCCTGTGACCCGGCCGGCTCGCCTGGGGCCGCCGGGCCCAACGGCCAGCCGGTCAGGTCGGTGGCGTGCAGCGCCGCTAGTGCCTCGCCCAGCAGCGCCGTCATGCGCTCCTTGACGGCCTGGCCGGCCCCGTTGAAGGCGATCAGCGGGACGCCCGGCAAGGCGGAGGTGAGGAGGTAGGCGCCCTCTCCGGTGGTCCCCCGGTCCAAGACCTTGGGGACCGAGACCCTCCCGTGCAACCACTCGAGGCGCTCCGCCTCCGCGAGGAGCGCCGCCACGCCGGCGGGCGGGGCGACCTTGAGATACAAAGTCTCCCCGTCCGGGCTCTTGAGCCTGAAGACCTCGGCGCCGGAACGGCCGTGGGTCACGGGCACAAGCGTGTAACCGCGCAACGACCAACCGGTAGCGCTCGCGGGTAGACCGGCCATGACCACCTCCTCAAGTCGTTCTCAAGCCTACCGGCAACCGCTTTGACCTGAGGTCCTTCCGCGCCACGGCCACGCCGACGGTGGTCGAAGACGAGTCCCGCCAAGGCAAGGAGCCCTGGTGGGACGTCAACTACTGTTGGTGCTCCCCCTGAGCGGTGCTTCAGGCCCAGCCGTGCTCGAAGGACCCCGTCCGTCACTCTCCCAGTCCCGCGGCGCGCGCCTTGCGCGCCGCGTCGTTGCGGCTCGGCACCGCGAGCTTGCCGAGGATGTTCGACACGTGGTTGCGCACGGTCTTGGGGGTCACCTGCAACCGTCTGGCGATCTCGGCGTTGTGCAGGTCGCGAGCGACGAGGGTCAGGACCTCGCGCTCGCGGGGCGTGAGGTCGGGGAACGGGAGCGCGCCGGCCGAGCTGGTGGGCGCGGAGAAGAAGTACCTGAAGCGCTCCACCACCGCGTGGCCGAAGAACGCCTCCCCGTTGGCGGCGGCCTCGATGGCGCGGCCCAGCTCGGCCTTGGTGGCGCCCTTCAGCACGTAGCCCCTGGCGCCGGCGCGGAGGGCCCGGAAGACGGAGTCGTCGTCGGCGAACATGCTGACGATGACCACCGCGGTCTCCGGACGGTCGGCGAGGATCCGCGCGGTCGCCTCGGCGCCGCTCAGCCCCGGGAGTCGGGCGTCCATCAGGATGACCTGCGGCTTCAGCTCGCGGGCCATCTCGACGGCCTGCTGGCCGTCGTGGGCCACCCCGACCACGCGACAACTCGGCACGGTGGCGACGAGCAGCGCGAGGCCCTCCACGAACAGCTCGTGATCGTCCACGACCAGCACGGTCGTCTGCCTAGGGGCGGGGGGTGCCTCCGCCTCCGCGTCGCGGGGCGCGTGCGTGTTTGACCTGGGCATCTCGAACACCCTTCATCTACGTGAGGGGGCGGCCGGTGGCGGGCGGTGCCCCCGTGGGAGCGGCAGCCGGATCTGCAGGGCCGCCCCACCCGAGCGCGGCCGCCGTAGGCGGAGCTCTCCGCCGAGCGCCGTGGCCGAGCCCCTCAGGTTGGCCAGCCCGAGGCCCCGACCGGGAGCCTTGCGGAAGACCTGGTCGGCTGGTGGGCCCTTGCCGTCGTCCCTCACCTCTAGGCTCACGTCCGTGTCGCTGAAGCGCAGTTGCACCTGGCAGTGTGCTGCTTCGGAATGACGGGCCACGTTCGCGGTGCCTTCCAGGACCGCGCGGTAGAGGAGACTTGACACCTGTTCGGGTGGTTCGATGGGCTGGCCGGACACGGTGAAGGCGATCTCGAGGCCGGGACGCTCTGTGCGTTGGCACGCCTCGCGCGCGGCCGCAACGAGACCGGCGCTGGCCAACCGTTCGGGTGGTTCGCCGTGGATGATGCGGTTGAACTCCTGGACGAGGGCACCGGCCTCTCGCCTCAGCTCCGCGAGCCGGCTGCGCACGTCTGGATCCGTCACGCTGTCCTGGGCGAGCTCGAGGCGCATGGCGAGGTTGGCCAACGCCGGCCCGAGCCTGTCGTGCAGCGCGCTGCGCAGGCCCCCCGCCTCGTCGGCGGAGCAGCTTCTCGGTGCCACCGGGGCATGCAAGTGGTTGAGCCGTCGGCGTGGCGGACCGAGGTTGGAGCGTTCCCCCATGCTCGCACCCGTCCTTCCGGTTGCGCCATCATAGCGCGGCAGGGCGAGGAGCGGGGTGAATCCGTCGTCCACCCCGGCTCCTCGCCCCTGGCCGCGCGTGGCCACCTTCAGGACCCGCCTCGCTCAGCCGCTCGTCAGGGCGGCGCTGACGCGGGCCAACGCGCCGCCGGCCTGGGCGGTCGTCGAGGCCCCGCTCGCCACAGCCATCCAGGTGCCGGACGCCAGGGTCAGCGCCCGGTAGATGGTGGTGCCGGGCGCGACGGCGCCGATCAGCGTGGTCTTGTCGTAAGGCTTGGCGCCGCTCGCGCCGTTACTGGCCAGGTAAGCCTTGAGGTCGTCGGCCGACTTGCCGCGGAGCAGCCTGTAGAACCGCACGAAGTGCGCCTGGCTGCCCGTGTTGCTGATGGCCCAGAGGTTCGCGCCGGAAGACACCTTGACGGGCGATTCGACCGAGGAGTCCGACAGCTTGAGGGTACTCGTCGAGTTCGGGCCTCCGGCCGCGGTCCCTCCCGTGGTCGCGTGGAAGGTGGCGTAGGACGCCCCATCTGGCCTGCCGGCCGGGGTGGCCGCGATCACGTAGTTCCCCTGCCTGAAGTTGACGAGGATCTCCGACGAGCCGTGAGCGCCTACCACGGCGCTGCCCTGAGGCACCGCCAGGCTCGTCACCTGCTGCAGAGCGCTGCCAAGGTCGCCAGCGCCAGCGAGGGCCGCCTGCAACCCGGCGCTCGCCGCGGAGAACGCCGCGAGGCTGGTGCCCGGCAGCAGCTGGTAGACGTCGAACGTTGTGCTGGCCCCAGCGTGGTTGCTGAACATGACGGACCTGAAGCCCAAGCCCGCGACCACCTGAGGCGCCTGCAGCCGACCGGCGGTGTAGACGGCGCTCACGCTGCCGGCCGGTTGCGCCAACGCGAGACCGGCCAGCATCGCGACCGCCAGTGCCGCGATCCCCACCAACTTCCCGTGGACTCCCTTGACTTCACTTGCGCTCGAGTTGCTCCGACCGATCATCTTGCACCTCCGAGGGCATGCTGTAGGGCCCGGCGTCCCGCTGTCATGGGGCGTGGAGCCCGGACGCGGTCGGGATCATGGTCGGGACGGTTGCCCGGGTCGGCCCGGGAAGGTGCGTGGCAGACGGAAGGAAGGCGGCCCGGGGGTCGGGCGCGGGCGTCAGGCGCAGCCGCGGGCGGCCCGTGTGCGCGAGTTCACTCGGGACGCCTGAAGGGGCTCCGGTCGGGACCGCCCGGGCCACGCGGGCCCCTTGCCGGCGCGCAGGAGTGGGGTCAGTGGTCAGCGTCCCTTGAACGCCAGCCTGAACTCCTCCATCACCTTGCGTTGGCGCTCGATGTAACGCCACACCCATAGGACCAGCAGCAGCGAGGCAGCGAGGAACGCCAGCGGGACGACCAGGCCGAGCGGCGCGAGGAGCAGAGCGAAGACGAGCAGGAGGCCCGTGAAGAGGTGGGCGATGGCCGTGTGACCGTTGCTGGGCGCCAGGTCCACCGCGCTCGCGCCATAGTAGCGCTGCGCGTAGCGCACGGCCTGCACCGCGAACGGTAGCGACAGGAACGCGAAGTAGAGGGCGAAGGGCGCGAGTCCGAGGAGGGGCAGAGCAGCGATGATGCCGTAAGCCACGGCGAAGCCCGCGATGAGGGCGTCCTTGGCGCGCTTGGTGCCCAGCCGCACGACGAGCGTCTTCTTGCCCGTCTTGGCGTCGGACTCGGCGTCCGCGAAGGAGTTGATGAGCAGCACGTTGGTGATGAACAGGGCGACGGGCAGCGAGACGAGGAGCGCCTGCAACGAGTAGGCGCCCGTCTGCACGTAGTAGGTGCCGAGCGCCATGCCGACCCCGTAGGTGGTGGCGATCAGCAGCTCGCCCATCCCGGGCGCGAAGTTGATCAGTGAGAAGTCGCCCTGCTGGTTGGTGTAGTAGAGGCCCGCGGCGAGGCCGTACAGCACGAGCGGCACGAGGCCCCAGCCGCTGGCGATCACCAGCACCAGGCCGATGACGCCGGCCGCGGCGCTGAGGGCCAGACCCCAGAAGCCCATCTCGGCGCGCGAGACGAGCCCGAGCTGGATCACGCGCGAGCCTCCGCTGAAGGGCCTGAGCGCCGAGCGGTTGTCGAGGTCGCGCTCCGCGTCCTTCCAGTCGTTGATCATGTTCGTGCCCGCCTGCACCATCAGCCCGGCCAGGAGCGTGAGGACGAACAGGCCGAGGTGCAGGGTACCCGTGGTAGCCACCGCCAGCGCTCCACCGACAAGTATCGAGACCAGAGACGCCGTCAGCGACAGCGGTCTGACGGCGGTCAGGTAGGCGCGTGCCTTGGCGGCGAGGTCGTCCCATGGGCCGGTGCGGGAGCGGTTCTCGGGGAAGTCGAAGACCGTGGGCGGTTGGCCCTGCAGGATCTCGGGCACGAAGCGGTACTTGACGGTGAACGGCCGCACCCGGATGAACTCGAGCCGGTCGAGCGCGCCCTGCTGTTCCATCTGCGCGACTATGGGTGAGCGGTCGCGCAGCAGCGCCACGGCCTTGGGCCGGTCGTGATCCGGTACGATCTCGGCGCGGCCGATGATCTCGCACTCCTCCATCTCCATGAACCTGTCGCCCTGGTGGATCAGGAGTGCCGTCTCGGGGATGTTGCGCCACTGGACGATCTTGGGGTCGCCCTTCATGCTCGTCAGGTAGACGTCGAAGTTCTCGTCGGCCGCGAAGTGCATCATCCGTTGCCGTGGGGAACCCATGTTGGAGGTACCGACCGCGGCCACCTCCGCCCGCCCGAGGTATGTGAGCACCTGCTCGTTCGTTCGTTGCGCCATGCTGGCCGACTCCTCAGCTCCGCTGCCGCGGTGTGCTTTGACTCAAGACCCTACCGCGCTAGGGGTCGAGGAGCAGCCCGTTGGTTGACGAGCCCCATAGCCCCGCGGTGCGCGCCTTCTCGGCGGCGGCGTAACGGTCGGACACGCCCAGCTTAGACAGCACGTTGCTCACGTGGTTGCGAGCGGTCTTCCCGGTGATGACCAGGGCCTGAGCGATCTGTGGGTTCGTGAGGCCGCGTGCGAGCAGGCCGAGCACGTCGAGTTCCCGCTCCGTGAGGTCCGGGAACGGCCGGGCGACCGCGGGGCCCGGCGCGAAGTAGCGGCTGATGCGCGCGGCAGCCAAGTGGCCCAACAGAGCGTCTCCGTTGGCGGCGGCCTCGATGGCGAGGCGCAGCTCCGCGGTGCTGGCGTCGAGCGCCAGGTACCCCAGCGCTCCCGCCCGGAGGGCGCGGCAGATCGACTCGTCGTCCGGCGTCAGCGCGACCACCACCACGGCCGTGGCCGGCGCCTCGCGGCGCAACGCCTCGACGGCACCGGCCCCCGCGAGGCCGGGCAGCCGGTCGTCGAGGAGGATGACGTCGGGGCTCAACTGGCGGGCCAGGCGGCGCGCGGTCTCGCCGTCCGGAGCGGTGCCGACGAGCTCACAGCTCGGCATCTCGTCGACGAGCGCGCGCAGCCCCTCGACGAACAGCCGGCGCCCGTCGGCGACCAACAGCGTCGCCACGCGTTCTCGCGCGCAGGTGGCGCCCACGCTGGGTTCGGGGTTCCCGATGGCCGGCCAGTTCGTCTGCATCTTCTGCCCTCCAACCGCTGGCCATGCTAGAGCCCCAGCATGAGACACGAGGGCATCTTGGGTGATGCCCTCGTGTGAGCGCGGTTAGGAGCCCGCGCCTCGGAGCGTCCGCAGCGGCGCCCCGAGGGATACGGCCTGCGTCAACTGACCGTGAACTGCTCGATCATCCCCTCCATGAAGTGCATGACGTGTGCGTCGTGGAGGTCCTGAACGAAGCACACCGCCACCCACTGGCCGCTCGAGAAGTCGAGTGGCATGTAGACCGTGGCGCCGGGGGTGAGAGCTCCCACCTCCACCGTCTTGGTCGGGTCGAACGGCGGAGGGCCGCCCGCCCCGTCCTCGGCGGCGAAGAACGCCTCTGCGTCGGCCGCCGTCTTGCCGGGCAGCAGCTTGAAGAACGCCGCGAGGTGGGGTTGTTCGCCCACGTTGGTGATCTCCCACAGCCGAGTCCCCGGATCGAGCGTAGCTGGGATGTCGAACGAGAAGTCGGCGAGGTCCAGCACGTTGGCGGGCTGAGGGGCCGCGACCGGCTCGCCCGACTCCGTGACCATGAAGGCGGCGTACCAGGGCCTGGAGTCCTGGGCGTCCGTCTGCGGCGCGGCGGCGACCACGTAGGTGCCCTCCTCGAGGTCGGCGAACATCTGAGCGGTCTCGTGAGCGGCCACGCTGGTGCCGCCGAGCGCCTCTGCCTGAGTCATGAGCGTGGTGATGCTCGGGCCCTCGTCCGCCTTGGTGGCGATGGCGGCCAGCAGGGCGTCGTTGGTCTGTTCGTACTCCGCGACCGTGGCGTTCCTTAGCCTCGCGAGCGTGAAGGTGATAGGTCCGGCGGACTCGTTCGCGAGGCCGATGGAGCGGTAGCCCTCCCCGGCGAAGACCTGTTGGACGTCCACGCGGTCGCCCGTGAAGGTGGCGGTCAGGTCGGAGGCGGCGAACGCGACCGCCAGGCAGGCGGCGCATAGCGCCAGCGCTACCCGGGGGAGCGCTCGGGTGAGGTTAGGGCGGAGGTTCGTCTTGTCGTTCATGGTGGGTCCTCCTCGGTCAGCAGTCTGCCGCCGAGTGGGTCCCGCCGTCATGGTGCGCTGTCCCGCGCCGCGCGGGACAGCGCACGAGGCTCAGCCCCGCGGCAGGTCGCCGCTCGCCGGCGGGTCAGCGGGTCGGCCCCACACGAGAGACGCCATGACGCTCACCACGAGGATGCCGACGACCACGGCCAGGGAGACGAGGCTCGGGATGTGGAGCACGTCGAGCAGGACCATCTTGGCGCCGATGTAGACGAGGATGAAGGCGAGGCCCGTCTTCAGGTAGACGAAGCGGTGCACCACGTGCGCCAACAAGAAGTACATCGAGCGCAGGCCGAGCACAGCCATGATGCTGGCCGTGAACACGATGAAGCCGTCGGTCGTGACGGCGAAGATCGCCGGGATCGAGTCGACGGCGAAGAGCAGGTCGGTGAACTCGATGACGACGAGCACGAGCAGGAGCGGTGTGGCCATGCGCACGCCGTCCTTGACGGTGAAGAACTTCTGCCCGTCGTACTCGTGACTCACGTGCATCACCCGGCGCACGAGCCTCAGCGCCGGGTTCTTCTCCAGGTCCTGCTCGCCGCTGTCCTTCTGGAAGAGCATCCTGCCGCCCGTGAACAGCAGGAACGCCCCGAACACGTAGAGGATCCAGCTGAACGCCTGGATGAGCGCCACGCCGACCACGATCATGATGCCGCGCAGCACGAGCGCGCCCAGGATGCCCCACAGGAGGACCCGCTGCTGGTACTTGAAGGGCGTCTTGAAGTAGGTGAAGACGAGCACGAACACGAAAATGTTGTCGACCGAGAGCGACCACTCCAGGACGTAGCCCGTTATGTACTGGATGGCCTTCTCCGGCCCGAGCCAGTAGTGGAAAGCCAGGCCCAGCAGCAGCGACAGGCCGACCCAGGTGGCCGTCCAGAAGGCGGCCTCCTGCGGTTTGACGACGTGAGCCTTGCGCTGGAACAGCCCCAGGTCGATGGCCAGCATCACGAGGACGAAGCCGATGAAGGCGCCCCAGGCCCATAGCGGTTCGGTCACGGTGACCTCCCGTTAGGGTCTCGCCTTCGCGCGCGTCACCGGGCCGCCTTTGGCTGCCGTGTTGACGATGACGCGCTCCCGGTCACGGGCGGCTACTCCCCCTCAACGACTGCCAACTGTACCCCAGGGGTCGGCGCCGTGTAACCTGGCCTCGGTCGCCAGGTCCCCACCGGCACGCGAGACGTCGCCTCCGGCGTCGTCGCTCCGCCACTGCGGGTGCCTCGCGCCGGTCCGGAGGCGGAACATGACCGAAGCGCCGTCTGCTCGCCCGCTCACCCTCCAGGAACTGCGTGAAGACGTCATCGGTGAGGGCGCGCTGGCCACCACCCCGTTCGGGGCGCGGCGACTCACCTACGCCGACTACATCGCCTCCGGGCGGCCGTTACGCTCGGTCGAGACCGGCCTTGCGCGCAGCGTGCTGCCCCTGTACGCCAACTCGCACACGGAGGACAGCGCCACCGGCGCGCACGTCACCGAGCTGACGAACCGCGCGCGCGACTACATCAAGCTCTGCCTCGGTGGCGAGGGCACGCACAAGCTCATCTTCGCCGGCACCGGCGCCACCGGGGCGCTCAAGCGCCTGCAGGAGATCTTAGGCGTCAGCGTGCCGCCCGGCCTGCGCCGGCAGGTGCTCGGCGCCATGCCGCTCGAGGAGCGGCTCGTGGTGTTCATCGGGCCGTACGAGCACCATTCCAACGAGGTGTCGTGGCGCGAGTCGCTGGCCGAGGTCGTCAGGGTCCCCTTGGACGGGGACGGCACGCTCGACCTAGGCGCGCTGGAGCGGCTCCTCGCGGACCCCCGCTACCTGGGTAGGCCCAGGCTGGGCTCGTTCTCCGCCGCCAGCAACGTCACCGGGCTCAAGACGGACGTGCGCGCCGTCGCCCGGCTCCTCCACGCCCACGGAGCCCGCGCGGCGTTCGACTTCGCGGCCAGCGGTCCGTACGTGAAGATCGACGTGCGCGAGTCGGCGCCCGGCGCCGACGACGGCATCGACGCCGTCGTCATGAGCCCGCACAAGTTCCTCGGCGGGCCGGGATCGCCGGGGCTCCTCCTGATCCACGAGGGGCTCTACCGACTGGCGTCGCCAACCACGGCCGGTGGCGGCACGGTCACCTACGTGAGCCACGTCACCCACCGGTTCGTGGAAGACGTCGAGACCCGGGAGGACGCCGGCACGCCCGGGATCTTACAGAAGCTGCGCGCGGCCATGGCCTTCAGGGTGAAGGAGCGCGTGGGGGTCGGCCTCATCGAGGAGCGCGAGGCGGAGTTCATAGGGCGCGCGCTGACGCGGCTCTGCGCCAACCCGAGGGTCGAGGTGCTGGGCAACGTCACCGCCCCGCGGTTGGCGGTGGTGTCGTTCCTTCTCAAGCCGAACGATCGCTACCTGCACCCGCGCTTCGTGGTGCGGCTCCTCTCCGACCTGTTCGGGATCCAGGGGCGCGCGGGCTGTTCCTGCGCCGGCCCCTACGGGCACGACCTCCTGCACATAGACGACGAGGAGTCGCGCCGGTACCTGGAGCAGATCGAGGCTGGTTACGAGGGCCTCAAGCCGGGTTGGAGCAGGCTGAGCTTCCACTACCTGTTGGACGAGGCCGAGTTCGAGTTCCTGCTGGCTGCCGTCGAGTTCCTGGCTGACGAGGGCGACGCCTTCCTGCCCCTCTACGACTTCGACTGGGAGTCGGGCGCTTGGCACCACGTCGATGATCCCACCGCGGCTGCAGGGACCGGGTTCGCCCCGGAGGAGTGGGAGGCGGTGCCCGAGACTGACGGTGAGCGGGCGCAGGAGTACGCCGCCTACCTGGCCGAGGCGAGACGCCTGGCCAGGGAGTTGCGCGCCGCGCCACCCGCCGCGCGCGACCGGCCGACCGCGGCCGACACGGGCCTCGCCTTCTTCCAGTACTGACGGCGCTGGGTCAACGCCGCGCGTAGGCGCGCGCCTCGTCCTTCACGCGCCAGGCCAACCAGGCCACCTGCACGGCGGTGGCCGTCACGAACGCCACCATGGCGGCCGGCAGCGCGGTGAAGCTTTGGGAGGCGACGCCGGCGGCGAGCATCCCCGCGCTCACCACCAGGAAGATGACCATCGACGTGCTTATCGCGCGCGTCCGGCGCGCGTACACGGCCACGCCCTGCACCAGGTTGCGGAGAGCGTCGAGGGACGGCCACAGGAGCGACCAGCCGAAGCCGACCACGGCGAGCACCGTCAGCTCGGGCCCGAGCCCCGACAGCGCGCCGAACCACAGCGTCGCCAGAGGAGTGAACGCCACGGCGGCAGTGACCACGAGCAGAGCGGCGGCGAGGATCTGGGTGAAGCGCCGCAGAGTGACGTAGGCCCCCGGTCGGTCGAGAAGGGCCACGACCACCTCGTTGAGCGCGAAGCCCAGCGAGCGCAGCATGAACAGGAGCCCGTTGACCACTGGCCAGACTGCCAGGGAGGCGAGCGCGTCGGGCATGCGGGCGATCGCCGCGCTGCCCACTGGTTGCACGAGCAAGGACAGGAGGCTCGTCAGCACGAGCGGCAGGTAGAACGTCAGGAACGGTCGCAGCGTGAGCGGAGCGGCCTGGGGCGCGGCCGCTCGCAGCTTGACGCGCGTGATGGGCAGGGCCGCCCAGGCGCTGTAGACCGCCTCGACGGTGACCCCAACCGCTATCGCCACCGATGCGGCGACGATCCCCGAGGCGCCGCCGACGAACCCCACCGCGGCCGCCGTGGTGCTCACGGCCAGCAGGCGCAGGACCGTCCCGATGCTCACGTGGTGCGAGCGTCCGAACCTGATCAGGAGTCCCTGGTGGTAGCGCCTGTAACCGATGGCCCAGGTCCAGGGCAGCATGATCTTGAGGCCGAGGCGGGCGGGCTCGGCGACGCCCTCCGGCGGGCCGAGAAGGGGCAGTACCACGGCGTCGAAGAGCGGCGTGAACGCCAGCAGGGCGTGCAGGGCGGTCAACGCGGCGCCCACGATCATCATGAAGCGGTAGATGAGGGCGGCCGAACCGGCATCCTTCGCCAGCGCGACGCTGGCCGCCAGGAGCATTATCACGGGCGCCTCGATGATGAGCGCCAGGGGGAGGACCACACCACCGTAGGCGGCGAGGTGGACCTCGGGCTGGCTCAGTCGCGCCATCACGGCGCTCACCACCGGCGCCTCGAGCCCCATCACCAACCAACTCGCCGCCAACGGTAGCCACGTGCGCACCACCTCGCGCAGGCGCAACGGCTCGGCCGCCGCCTCCTGCGCTGCCTGGCCCTGTTCGGGTGACGGGGGTGGGGCCACCGGTTACCGGAGGGCGAAGACGCAGGCGGCCTTGCCGTCGGTGATGCACGAAAGCTGCTTGACGTCCTCCCCGAGAAGCGCGGCGAGGAGGACGTGGTCGTAGCGGCAGACGGCCGAGCTGCTCCGTGCCAGCTGGTGGAACACACAGTTGACGGCGCGGAGCCGCCCGTTGGCGTCGACGTTGGCCTCGTAGCCGAGCTCGCTCAGGATGGCGGCGACCTCCAGGAGGCGTTCCTCGCCGTCCTTGCCGGCCAGGCGCGGCGCCAGCTCCTCCGCGAGGTCCTCTGCCATCGTGGCGAGCATGCGCTCCAGCCCCTCCTCGCCGTACAGGTCGCGGACCGTGCGCAGCATGTCGTCGGCCAGGCGCGCGTAGCTGCGTGGGAACAGCTCCAGCGCGGCCTCGGTGAGCGTGTAGGTGCGGCTGGGCCGCCCTCCCGTGCTGCGCTGTCCGGCCACGCGCAGCAGCCCGTCGCGCTCGAGGGCCGTGACGTGCTGCTGCGCGGCGGTGCGCGACACCGCCAGCGCCTCGGCGAGCTCCTCCACCGTGCGCCCGTCCTGGCGGCGCCGCATCACCTCGCCAAGCAGCCTGCGGCGTGATTCGGAGAGGTTCGCGCCGACGGGGAGGGGTGGGAGGGGGGCGTCCGGTTGCCTGGTCATGGTGTGAAGGGCGGAGAGCGTCAGGGCGCTCCCTCGCGGCGCATCATGGCACGCCGGTCCGGGAGCGGGTTGCCGGCATGGACGGTCGCGCCGGTCCGGTTCTCGACATGCGATATGGTGGGCGGGGTCGCGACGGTCACCGGTGGGAGAGCGGAAGCCTCGCGGGGGCCCGATACCGAGGAAGGTTCTGAGCGACATGACCACCAAGCTCATGCGGGTCTACGGTGCCTTGCGCGAGGAGATCCTGGACGGCCGCCTGCCGCCAGGCGAGCGCCTCGTCCTCCATGAACTGGCCGCTCGCCTGGGGGTCAGCCCCATCCCCGTGCGAGAGGCGCTGCGGCTCCTCGAGCGAGACGACCTGGTTGAGGTCGAGCCGCACACCAAGGTGGCAGTTAGGGCCTTGCCGGTCGCCGAGGCGTTGTGGGCGGCCGAGCTGCGGGCCCATCTGGAGCCCGTCGCCGCGAGGGACGCCACCGACCGGCTGGACGAGGGGCAGCTGGCCGGGGCCGGGCGCGCCCTCGCCGAGCTGAGGCTGTGGCTGGGGACCGACCACTCGCCTGGCCTCCGCGCGAGCTACACCGAGTTCCACGACATCATCTTCGCGGCCACGCCCAACAGGCGCCTGGTGCGCGCCATATCGGAGTCGCGCCTGGTGGGGCGACGTTTCAGGGCCGTCTACCAGGTCGAGACGATGCTCCCTGGGGTCGAGCACGACCTGGCCGACGTGCTCCACGCCCTCGAGGCCCGCGATCCGGCGGCCGTCTTCGCCGCCGTGACGGACCATCGACGGCGCGCGCTGGCGCAACTGCGGCGCCGGCTGGAGGAGTGGGGGCAGCGGGAGGACGAGCCGTGCCTCGCGGCGGTGCCGGCGACGGCCGGCTTGGACCCCCTCATCAAGCTCTGGTAGCCTGCCGCATGTCCCTCCTACCTGGAAGCCGTGGCCGTGCCCGGGGCGGCGCCCCGAGGCCGGCGCCCGTCCTCGCCGCGCTGCTGGCGCTGGCGGTCCTCCTCGGCGCCTGCGCGCCCGCCGCCTCCGGTAGCAGCGGCAACACACCCGTGGTGCCTGGTCCCGCCGGGGTGGCCGTGGAGCAGGGCGGCACGTACTACCTCAGGTTCGATCTCGACATGGACCAGCTGGGGCTGAAGCCTCGCGACCTGCAGGCGGCGCTGTGGGTGCCGTCCGGTTACGCCTCCGAAGTCGGTGACGTGACGTCCATGTTCGGCCTGCACGACGCGCGCGTGGTCGACGGCTGGGGCACCCAACTCCTGCAGGTGAAGGCGGAACGCAGCACCGTCACGACGAGCGTCTCCTTCAACCAGACGCGCGTCGATTACGCGCTATGGGCGGTCGTCAAGGTGACCGTCCCGACCGGTATCGTCCCAGGCCCGTACCGCTTCAGGGGCACCTTGCAGGTGAGGTCGGGAGCCACCACCCCGCTGGCAGCCACCCTGAACGTCGCTGCAGAGTGACGACAGCGGCACGCACCCCTTCCGGGCGCTAGATCGGCAGAGCCTCCCGAGCGCGGACCGGTGGTGGTGAAGGTCGGCTGGGTGCGCTAGAGATCCACCCCTTCGCGCGCCACCCCGCTCAAGCGCCACTCTCCCTCGTGAGCGCCGTACCGCGCGACGGCCACGGCCAAGATGTACGTGACCACCTGGTCACCTCCGGCCAGGGCGCCGGCGCCGTCGGTCACGATCACCGTGCCCCGGGCGCTGGTGCCGATGCGCTCAACCGTCACCAGCTCCGCCGACTTCGCGCGGAGTAGTGGCGCGAAGCGGTCGTTCCCGAACGCACGCGCCAGGTCCGACTCCCGGCGGAAGGCGGCGCGCATGCGGTCGGAGGCGCGCTCGAAGTAGGTTCGCGCCGTCGCCTCGCCGGCCCCCAAGGCGGCCGTGAGCTCGGTCAGCAGGGCGTCGGGCGGTCCGGGAGCGTCGTCCGGCGGGTCGGCGGGCCTCCCGCCCGGGCTGCCGCTCACAGGTTCACGCCCTCACGCGCGCCCGAGCCCGAGCGACACGTACTTGACGCTGAGGTACTCCTCGATGCCCCACGGTCCGCCCTCGCGCCCGACGCCCGACTGCTTGACGCCTCCGAAGGGAGCGTAGGGCGCCGACGGCAGGCCGTCGTTCACGCCCACGATGCCGTACTCGAGCGCCTCCGACACGCGGAACGCCCGCGCCAGGTCGCGCGTGTAGACGTAGGCGGCGAGACCGAACTCGGTGTCGTTGGCCATGGCGACGGCCTCGTCGTCGGAGTCGAACGCCACGATCGGGGCGACCGGACCGAACGTCTCCTCGCGCATCATGAGGGCGTCCCGTCTCACGCCCGTCAGCACCGTAGGCGGGTAGTAGAGGCCGCCGAGCGCCTTGCCGCCCGTGGTCACGGTCGCGCCGCCGGCGACGGCGTCGGCAACGTGACGCTCCACCTTGGCCACGGCGTGCTCGTCCACGAGCGGCCCGAGGTCGGTGGCCGGGTCGAGGGGATCGCCCACCACCAGGCGCGAGGCCGCCGCCGTGTAGCGCTCCGCGAAGGCGTCGATCAGCGAGCGGTGGACGTAGACGCGGTTGGCGCACACGCACGTCTGGCCGGCGTTCCGGAACTTGCTCGCCATGACCTGCGCCACGGCCACGTCCAGGTCCGCGTCCTCGAACACGAGCGACGGCGCATGCCCGCCCAGCTCGAACGAGATGCGCTTGACGGTCCCAGCCGCCTGCCCGTAGAGGAGGCGACCGACCTCGGTGGAGCCGGTGAAGGTCAGCTTGCGGATGCGGCTGTCGGCGATGAGGGGGCCGGCGACGGCCGCTGGGTCCGACGTGGGGAGCACCTGGAGCGTGCCCGCCGGCCCGCCGGCCTCGAGCCACAGGTCGGCCAGGAGCAAGGCCGACAGGGGCGACTGCTCGGCGGGCTTGAGCACGAAGGTGCAGCCGGCGGCCAGGGCCGGCGCCGCCTTGCGGGTGACCATGGCGAGGGGGAAGTTCCACGGCGTGATGCCGAAGGCGGGACCGACGGGCTGTGGGACCGCCAGCAGGCGCTTGTTGGTGTCCTGACCGGGGAAGAGGTCGCCGTACACCCGTTTGGCCTGCTCGGCGTACCAGCTCACGAAACCGGCGGCGTAACGCACCTCGCCGCGCGACTCCTTGACCGCCTTGCCCATCTCGCGCGCCATGGTCGTGGCCAGCGTGTCTTCGTTGGCGAGGATGAGGTCGTTCCAGCGTGCCAGGACCTCGGCGCGCGCGTACGCGCTGGTCGCCCGCCAGCTGACGAAGGCGTCCCAGGCCACCCGTGCGGCCTCCCGCGCCTCGGCCTCACCGCAGTCGGCCGCCAGCGCGAGGACGTCGCGCGTGGCCGGCTCGGTGACCGGGAAGGTGCTCCCGGTCTCGCGCCAGACGTCCGTCAGGTAACTGCCCCGAAGGCTCTCCAGGTCTCTCATGCCCCGAGTCTAGCCCCGGAGGCTTCCGGCGGCGCGGCGCGGCAGACTGCGGGCCGGGACCTTGTTCTGGTCCCGGCCCGCGACGGCTGGAGGGTTCAGAGTGTGCTCAGGGGGCCGTGAGCGGCGAGACCCGCAGCACTCCGGGGTCGGAACTCACGCTCGTCACGTAGCTAGCCACGACGGTGGCGTCAGTGTTGGTGCCCCAGAGGTTGCGAGTGGCGTTGAGGTCGGAGAGAGCCGTCGTCATGTTCTCGACGGTGGCGGTCTTGGGGGCCGCGTCGATGACGAAGTCGAACACGTTGTTGCTGATGCGGGCGTTGAACGGCTCGCGGAGGGGGTTGGAGTGCGCCACCAGGTGGAGCGCGTTCTCGAAGTCGGTGAAGACGTTGCCGGCGGCCTCGAAGTAGACCGCCTGTTGGTAGTTGGCCTGCCCGACCGTCAGCGCGGTGCCGGAGCCGTTGCCGGTGAACTCGTTCCCACTGAGGGACGTGAGCGCTGCTGAGCCAGCGCCGCCGATGCTGAACCGGACCCCGCCAGAGCTGAGGAACGTGACCGTGTTGCCCTCCACGTTCGTGATCTGCTGGGGGCCGCCAAAGAACGAGAGGTCGGCTGTGGCGACGCCCGACTGCCCGATGGAGACGGTGTTGCCTTCGAAGGTGAGCTCGAGCGAGAGGGGGACGAGCTGGTTCACCGTGAACGTGCGGTCGCTCCGGAACTCGTTGCCGCTGAACGTTGCGGCGCCCCTAACGAGCCCCACTACTAGGTTCCCGTAGTCGTTGACGTCCGCGGTGTCGGCGTCGCCGGCGATGAAGGTGTTGTTCGCCATGGTCGTCTCGGCCGACATGATGCTCGGACTGGACTCCACGGCACCGCTCATGAACTGCAGGTTGCCGTTGGGGTTCGTGAAGGTGGAGTCGGTCAGTCGTAGGCCCCTGAACCCTTGGACCGAGAGCGCGGCGCCGGCCAGCCCCATGGTCGAGCTGAGGGTCGAGGCGTCGACCGTCACCTTGCCGGCGAAGGACATGATCGTGATGACGCCTACGTCGAGCCGGCTGTCGACGATGTCGATGTCACCGCCTGTGATGGCGATGACCCCCAGGACGGTGGAGTTGGCCGTGACGTCGCGGACGCGGAGGGCCCCCGAGTAGATGTCGGGAACGCTCCCGCCAATGTTCGCCGTGGCAAGCACGCCGTTGGGCGAGCCGGACGCCGGCCTGAGCGTCACGTCACGCAGCTCGAACGAACCGTCACTCGCGGCCAGCGCGTCGAGCGGTCCCGTGCCCAGGGCATCGAGCACCGCGCCCAGGTCGGAACCGGGAGTCTCCGCCGTGGCCGCTGATGCCACGGCGAGCGCGTCGGGGGTGACGAGGGGCGTGGGGACGATCGTCGTGAAGCCCGTCTCCAGTGTCAGGTCGGCGAGCACGAGGTCGTAGCCCTCGTCTGCGTACAGGTATAGCGGGTCGGGCATGGCCGGTCCCGCGACTGTCGTCAGGGTCTCGCCTCGGCCGTACAGGCTTAGGTTGTCGAGGGCGAGGCCGGGTGTGGTGGATTCGAAGCGGCCGGTCCCTAGCCTGACGGCGGTGCCCTTCGGTAGGGCGAGGGCGGTGAGCTGCTCGAGCGTGCCGGTGGGGAAGTCGACGCCCACGAAGAGCGGCACGCTCTGCGTGACGCCGCCGGTGGTCACCTCGACCTGTTGGGGTCCCTGCGGCGCCCCGGCCGGGACGGTGACGGTGATGGACGTGGGGGTCCAGGAGCTGGCCGAGGCGTTCACGCCGCCGATCTCGACGGTCCCGCTGGTGCCAGGTTGGCGCCCGTGAACGTGACGGTCGAACCCACCGCGGCGATGTCCGTGGTGGCGACGAGGCCGGATGGGGCGGGTGCAGGTCCACCGCCGCAGGCGGCGAGGAACAGGACGAGGAGTACACCGGCCACGGTCCGGCCGACACTCCCCCCTAGGGGAAGACTGAGAGACGACGAAGGGGGGGAACACGCTTGCACCTCCTGACCTTTCAGGCTAGGTGCTGACTGTTGGCGGGCGCGAACGAAAACCACACTCGTCCACGGCCATACCGGACCTCAGCTTTCCTGCTCCAGGCGCCAGAGGTCCTCAGGGCGTTCACGTCGGCGCGCGAGCGCCACCCGTCCCCCTTGGATGGTCACCTCGGCGGGCCGGAGGCTGGACGCGTAGTTGGACGCCATGGCGAAGCCGTAGGCGCCCGCGAGCCCCACGGCGAGCAGGTCGCCAACGCGCACCTGCCCGAGCGCGACGTCGCGCGCCAGCCGGTCTGCGTTCTCGCAGAGCGGGCCGTCGACGTCGGTGGCCGGGCCGGCCTGAGGCTCTCCGCTCCCGCCCACGAGCCTCACGGGGTGCTGAGCACCGTATAGGGCGGGCCTGATCAGGTCCGCCATCCCTGCGTCGGCTATCACGTGACGCCGCCCCGACTCCTTCACGTGCAGCACCGTCGTGAGCAGGGTGCCGGCCTCGGCGACGATCAGCCGGCCCGGCTCGAGCACCAGCTCGAGGCCGTGGTGGGCGGCGAACGCGCGGTACGCCGCGGCGAACCCGGCCAGCGGCGGGTCGGGCACGGCGAACCCACCACCGATGTCGACGACGTCGAGGCCGGGCAGCGCGTCGTAGAGGGGCTCGAGGGCGTCCACCACGAGGCCGGCCACGGCCGGGTCGCTCAGCATCGAGCCGGCGTGCACGTGGAACCCGGCGAGTCGGCCGCTCGCGGCGACGCGGTGAGCCAGCGCGAGGGCCGTGGCCGGCGGTTCCCCGAACTTGGAGTCGGCCGCGGCGGTGGCCAGGTGCTCGTGGGTGTGAGGGTCGAAGCCCGGGTTGACGCGGACTAGGAAACGAGTCGCCGGTGCTTCCACCTCGCGCCAGACCTCCCAGGCCCCCTCGGAATCGAGGCTCACGAGCCCCACGCCCCCGGCCGCGGCGCGAGCTGCGAGGGCCGGCGTGTGGCCCGGACCGCCCAGCACGATCCGCTCGGGTGGGAAGCCGGAGCGCAAGACCCGCTCGAGCTCGCCCGCGGTCAGCGCCTCGGCCCCCAGCCCGAGGCCGGCCAGGTGCCGCAGGAGCGCACCGTTGGCGTTCGCCTTCACGGCGTAGGAGAGCTGGGCGCCGGGGAAGGCCGCCCGCACCTCGGCGACGCGGCGGTCTATCAGGTCCAGGTCGTACACGTAGGTGGGGGTGCCGTAATGGGCGGCCACGGCGCGCAACTGCTCGTCGGTCATGGGTGGCGAGACTAGCACGGGGTGTGCGGGGTGGCGCGCCCCGCGCCCGGTAGACTACCGGCATGAACCGACAGCTGCGCAGGGCGCAGGCGAAACTGGACGAGAAGGCCGAGAAGGAGAAGAGCAAGAAGAAGCAGGCGCGGCGCGACCGGATCGACGCCATCCGCTCGCGGCGGCGCATGCCGGCCGCACGCGCCACGGGGAAGGCCGCCGCGGCACCCGACCTGCGCCAGGTGAACGTGAAGGCGCTCACCCCCGAGCAGAGGCGCAAGCTGCCGGGGCGCTTCTCCGGCGCCCTCATGATCGCCACGGTCTTCTTCATCGTCCTGCAGGCCGCGGTGCCGTCGGAGGACAGCACCGTGCTCACGAGCCTCACCGGTGCGGGCTTCTTCCTCCTGTTCGGTTACTTCTCGGTGCTCTTCCAGCTGCGGCAGGGCCGCGACAACGCCCTGACCATGACGTTGGTCACGGGAGCGGCCCTCACCCTCGGCGTGCTCGCCACGCGCTTCTTCGGCACGACCACCGGGCTCGACCTGAACTTCATCATCCTCGTGGCCGTCGGTGCGGCTGGCGTGGTGGCCGGCGCCTACCTCGGTCGCCTCGTCTTCTACGCTGCGCCTCCACAGCGGCGCTGACGCGTGCGGCTAGCGGTCTGGGGGCCATAGGTGTCGTCCGCCAGCGGACCGACCGCCGTCATCGGCGCCATGGCCGAGGAGGTGGCGCTCCTGCGCGCGGCGTTGCGAGGACCGTCAGCGGGCGGCTCGGGCCCTTTCGAGTGGTTGGGCGGAGAGCTGGATGGCGCCCGGGTGTTACTGGCGGAGTGTGGCGTGGGCAAGGTCAACGCGGCCGCTCTGACGCAGGCGCTCCTGGCCGTCGGGGCGGCGCGCGTCGTCTTCACGGGCGTGGCGGGTGCGGTTGACCCGACCCTGGCGGTCGGCGACGTCGTCATCAGCGTCGACGCCGTCCAGCACGACGTCGACGTCTCGGCTCTCGGCTACGAGCCGGGGGATGTGCCGGGGTCCGGACGCGTCTGGACCGCGGACGAGGCGCTGAGGGTCGCCGCCGTGGCCGCCGCGAGGGAACTGCCGGGGTTGCGCGTGGTCGAGGGACGGGTGGCGTCCGGGGACCGGTTCGTGGCGGACCCCGCCGCGGTCGCCTCGCTGCGCGCGCGTCTCGGGGCGGCCTGCGTGGAGATGGAGGGCGCCGCGGTGGCGCAGGTGTGTGCGGCGTGGGGGGTCCCGTTCGTGATCGTGAGGAGCGTCTCCGACACGGCGGATCACGGCGCCGAGGTCGACTTCAGGGCGTTCACGAGCCTGGCCGCGGCCCGAGCGGAGGCCGTGGTGCGGGGGCTCCTCAAGCGTCTTGGCCCGGCCGACGGGCTCGACGCCGACCACTGACCGAGGTTGTGGTTAAACGTTTAACCGGAAGACACGCCAACCGCGGGTTCGGTGGCGTATCATGTGGCCAGTCATGCCGGGCGGGCGCGGGCCCACCGCAGCGCACGCGGAGTCCCCGCCTCGCCCACGCGAGCTACCGTAGGCCGCCCAGATGGGGCGGGCAACACTGAAAGAGTCGGGTTCACGGGCCGATACTGCTGGTAGGGCGCGTGAACCGAGCACCGGCCGGACCGCCAAGAGGCGGACCGGACCGAGGACCGTTGAAGTGCGCGCGAGAGGACAGTGGAGATGGCAGACGTCTTGGACCGCTTGCTCGACCTGGACCGCTCACAACTAGGGCCGGACGAGCTGGCGGAACTCAACGCGGTCGAGATGACGGAGTGGCTGGAGTCGCTGGATTACGTCCTGGCCAGCGGCGGCGCCGACAGGGTCGTCGAGATCCTCGACCGGCTGGAGGCCCACGCCGAGAAGCACGGCATCAGGCTGCCGTTCGAGTCCGACACCTCGTACGTGAACACGATCCCGGTCGAGGAGCAGCCCGATTACCCGGGCGACCTCGAGCTGGAGCGCAAGATCACCAACCTCATCCGCTGGAACGCTATGGCGATGGTGGTCCACGCCAACAAGGATTCCCCCGGCATCGGTGGGCACATCGCCACCTACGCCTCGGCCGCCATCCTCTACG
>CAYNNL010000032.1:0-20326 GCA_964398765.1 uncultured bacterium
TGAAGGCGGCGTCGCCGTGGATGAGCACGGGCAACACCCGCTCGCGCCGCGCGTCGTCGCGCCGGTCCTGCTTTGCCCGCACGCGGCCCAGCACGACCGTGTTGACGAACTCCAGGTGCGAGGGGTTGAACGCCAGCGAGAGGTGGAGACGCTTGCCCCCGGACGTCTCGAAGTCGCTCGAGTAACCGAGGTGGTACTTGACGTCGCCCCTACCAAGGTAGAGCTCCGGGTCGGCGTCGTCGAACTCACGGAAGATCGTTCGCGGGTTCTTGCCGAGCACGTTGGCGAGGACGTTGAGCCGGCCGCGGTGGGCCATCCCGAAGACGACCTCCTCCACCCCCTGGCTCCCGGCCTTCTCGATGGCTAGGTCGAGGAGGGGTATGAGCGTCTCGCTGCCCTCGAGCGAGAAGCTCTTGGCGCCGACGTACTTCTTCTGCAGGAACTCCTCGAAGATGGTGGCGTCCGTCAGCTTGGTGAGGATGCGCAGCTGCTGGTCGCGCGGCAGGGCGAGGCGGTTGCGGGTCGCCTCCATGCGGCGCTGCAGCCAGACGCGCACCTCGAGCGAGTCGATGTGCATGAACTGCGCGCCGATGCTGCGGCAGTACGTGGCCTGGAGGCCGTCGATCACGTCGCGCACGGTGGTGGCGCCGGCGAAGGTGCCGGCCAGCACGGGGCGGTCCATGTCGGCCTCGCTAAGGCCGTAGTGGGCCGGGTCGAGCTCCGGGGCAACGAACTGGTCGCGCCCGAGCGGGCTGAGGTCGGCCAGGCGGTGACCGCGCACGCGGTAGTTGCGCACCAGCCGGTCGAGCTTCTGCTGCAGCAGCGCCGCGGCGACCTCGACCTCGCCCAGGTGAGCGGTCGTGTGACCGCTGGGGGGGTTGAATAGGCTATGGGGCGTGAAGCTGGGGCCCAGCGCCGGCCGCGCGCCGGGTGCCGGTGCCGGCTGGGCGGCGAAGTACGCCTGCCACGCCTCGCCCACGGCCGACGGCTCCTCCAGGTAGCGGAGGTAGAGTTCCTCGACGTAGTCGAGGCTGGAACTGTTCAACTGACCGGGCACGGCGCTGGCATCCATGGTGCGTGACCTCATCACCTGACTTCGTTCTCGGCGCGAGCGGCGGCACGCCTAGAACCCCGCCTCCCCGCGCCCGGACTGCGTGGCGCTGGGCTGTGCGAGGGCGCGCGGCCTTTCGTCCTACGGTGGTCGCGCCGGGGCGCCACCGCCTTCACAGTGTCAAGTTGTATCACGGTCCCGCTGTACGCCCGGCTTCACCCGGGACGTACGTGGCTACCCGCGGCCGCCCGGGTTACCTTCTATGGCATGACCGCTGCCCCCACCGACCACCGAGGTCCGGTCGCCCTCGTCTGCCTGGGCGAGGCACTCATCGACCTGGTGGCGGAGGAGGCGGGCGTGCTCCTGAAGGACGCGGCCCGCTTCGTGCGTGCGGCGGGCGGCGCCCCGGCGAACGTGGCGGCGGGCGCGGCCAGGTTGGGAGTGAGCAGCGGGTTCGTCGGCAAGGTCGGCGCCGACGCGTTCGGCAGCCACTTGGAGGAGACGCTGGCGCAGGCGGGCGTCGACACGTCGCGCCTGCGCCGGGACCCGCTTCACCGCACCGGCCTCGCCTTCGTTAGCCTTGGGCCGAGCGGCGAGCGCGACTTCCTCTTCTTCCGCCACCCATCTGCCGATCAGTACCTCGCCCCCGAGGAGCTGGACGAGGCCTACCTTGCCGGCGCGCGGATCCTCCACATCGGCACGCTCTCCCTCGTGGGCGGACCGGCGCGCGAGGCGACCCTGCGGGCGCTGCGGGTGGCCGGCGGAGCCGGGGCACTGCGCTCGCTGGACGTCAACCTGCGGCTCGACGCCTGGCCCTCGGCCGCCCGGGCGCGCGAGGTGGCGCTTGCGGCCGCGGCGGACGTCGAGGTCGTGAAGGTCAGCGCCGACGAGCTCGAGTTCCTGGCCGGTGGAGTCGGGCCCGCGGCGGCGGCCGGCGTGATGGGCCCGGCGACCCGCCTCGTCGTCGTGACGCGCGGTGCAGGCGGCGCCGACTACCACCTGGCGGACGGGAGGCGCGGCAGCGTGTCGGGGTTCGCGGTGGAGGCCATCGACACGACCGGGGCGGGCGACGCCTTCGTGGCGGGCCTGCTGGCGGGCCTGGCGACCGACCCGAGCGCCCTCGCCGACCTGGAGGCGCTCCGTGCCGTGCTGCGCCGAGCGAACGCCTGCGGCGCGCTGGCGACGCTCAGGTTGGGGGCCATCCCGGCCCTCCCCTCGCTTGATGAGTTGGAGGCGTTCCTCTCCGTTCAGGCCGAGTGACGGGCCCCGCCCGGAGCGTGGTAGATAGGGTGTCATGGTCGACATGAGCGTGGAACCCGTCTCGCTGGACGAGCCGCGGCTCGCCGACGTCGAGGCCGCGCAGGCGCGGCTCGAAGCCAGCGTGCGTCACACCCCCCTCCTACCGTTGGCGGTACCCGACTCCCCCTTCCCCGTCTACGTCAAACCCGAGGGGCTCCAGAGCATCGGCTCCTTCAAGATCCGTGGCGCCACCAACTTCCTCGCGTCGCTGCCGGAGGCGGTGCGGGCCAGGGGCGTCGTGGCTCACTCGAGTGGCAACCACGCGCAGGGCGTGGCGGCGGCGGCGAAGAGGTTCGGGGTCAAGGCCACCATCGTGATCCCAGAGGGGGCCCCTGCCGTCAAGGTGGCCAACACCAAGGCGCTGGGGGCCACGGTGGTCCGCTGCGACAACACGCAGGAGGCCCGCGAGGCCGCTGTGCTCGAGATCGCGACCCGCGAGGGCGCCACGGCCGTGCCGCCCTTCGATCATCCCTGGATCGTCGCCGGGCAGGGCACCGTCGGGCTCGAGATCGCCCGCGATCTCCCTGAGGTCCGGAACGTTCTCGTACCCATCGGCGGCGGCGGCCTGGCGTCGGGCGTGGCGGTCGCCATCAGGTCGCTCGTCGAGGGGGCGCAGGTGATCGGCGTGGAGCCGGAGCTCGCCGCCGACGCCAAGGAGTCGCTCGCGGCCGGCGAGCTGCGCGCCTGGGGGCCGGACCGGGTGACGCGCACCATCGCCGACGGGGTCAGGAGCCAGCACATCGGCAAGCTCAACTTCGCCATGCTCTCTCGCTACCTCGCCGGCGTCGTCACGGTGACCGAGGACGCCATCGCAGCGGGCGTGCGCGAGTACGTGGCCTCGGCTCGGCTGGTCGTGGAGCCCACTGGCGCCATCTCGTTGGCGGCCCTCAGGCGCCTGCTCCGGGAGGGCAACGTGGACGGCGTCGAACTCATCCCCGGGCCCACGGTGGTGGTGGCGTCCGGCGGGAACGTCGACCCGACGATGCTATGCGACCTCCTGGCGGCCAGGGCGGAGTGAGGCCCGCCGAGCCGGTGCACCATCCTCCGGGGCGCCGACCGACTATCCTCGTGACGTGAACGCGCTATCGGTCCTGGTGCTACTGCTGTTCTTCATCGTCCTGGCACTGTCGCTTACCGTGTGGGCGGCGCTCGCCGTCGGCACGCGGCGGCGCTGGGCGTCGGGGGCCGCGGTGCCCGAGGCGGCCGCCGCCATGCGCGAGGCCGCGACCGCGCAGAACGCCCCCGCCGGGTCCGACAGGACCCCGGCGACTCCCCGCCGCACCGCCGACCTGCCGTGGCTGAAGCCGCAACCGGAGGTAGACACCGCCCCGGCCCGAGCGGACCGGTCGGGCGCGGGAGCGCGCCGTCCCCGCGTGGTCGATACCGACCTGCAGGGGGACGGCGCAGCGGTGGGCGGCCGCGAGGTGCGCGGGGCGGGCCGCGCCCGCTCTGATCAGGAACCAGTGGCCGACCAGGAACCCGCTCGCGCGACGGTCACACCGCGCCGGGTGGAGCCCAACGCCTTCGACCGCTTCCTGGACGCCGAGCGTCGGCGCGAGTAGGGGTCGGCTCGGGCGAGCCGGACCCTCAGGCCCTGGCGCTCACCAGCTCGCGCAGCCGGTCGTAAGCGGTCTGGGCGCGCTGCCTGAGCTGCGAGTTGTCGGCCTTGCCGGCCATCATCATGTGCATGTTGATGTGCTGGTCGACGTCGCCGAAGATCGAGTTCAGTATCTCGACCTCGTCGCCCGGGCGCAGGGTGGCGTCACCCCTGAACATGTAGGTGTAGGTGTGCTCGAACTGGGAGTCGTCGATGCTGCCGGCGAGGTACTTCTCCAGCACGTCGAAGTAGGGCCTGAGGTCTGAACCGGCCGTGGCAGTCGGGGCCGCCACGGGCTCGCCGACAGGCACCCTCGCGAACCCCTCTGCGAGGGCCTCCGGCGTGATGTCCCAGTTGTCGGCGTCGAACACCGGCGCCCCGTCATGGAAGAGGATCACCTGCGGTGATTCGTGGACGATGCCGGTGCGCTCGGCCACGAGGTTGCTGGCTGCGCGGGCCTCGACGACGCGGATCACGCCGCACATCAGGTCTTCCCTACCCTCCAGCTGCTCCTGCACGTAACCGAACCCCTGCATGGTCTTGTGGCAGGTGCCGGCCTTGTAGATGACGCTGGTCGGGTAGCGGTCGACGAACGCTTCGACGGCGTCCGGGGTGTTCAGCAGGAATATCCTGTCCTTCAGCATCTCGCCTCCGTGGTGGTTCAGCGGTTGGCCCCGAGTCTATCCAGTGGGCGGCCACCGCTCGTGTGCCCCAGGTACGTTCGCCCTCGCCCTCGGCTCACGATCGGCGGGACCGCTGGGCGGCGACGAAGCGTTCGTTGACCGTCCCCGACCCGGCTGTTACACTCCGTGTTGCCCTGTCGCCACCGGCGCCACGGTCTCGGTTCGGCACCGCGGAGAGGTGTCCGAGTGGTTTAAGGAGCACGCCTGGAAAGCGTGTGTGTGGGAATCCCTGCACCGAGAGTTCGAATCTCTCCCTCTCCGCCATGACTGCGAGTCGGGCCCCGGAAAACCGGGGCCCGACGCCGCTACGGCACCGGTGTGAAGTCCCCATCCGCGGGGTCCGGCGCCGCCGGGCCGGTGGTAAGCTCGGCCCGTGCCGCGCTCCGTCCTCGCTCCCATCGGTGTGTTCGATTCGGGGGTCGGCGGCCTGACGGTGCTTAGCGCGCTGAGAGCCGCCCTGCCGAACGAGGAGTTCGTCTACCTGGGCGACACGGCCCGCGTCCCTTACGGCCCCAAACCGCTCGACATGGTCAGGGGTTTCGCGGCCGAGATCGTGGCAGAGCTCGCGGACCGGGGCGTCAAGGGAGTGGTCGTCGCGTGCAACACGGCGTCAGCCGCCGCCCTCCCGGGTCTGGCGGCCACGGCGCCCGTGCCGCTCTGGGGCGTGGTGGAGCCCGGCGTCGAGGCCGCCCTGCGCGCCTCGGACGGCGGCCGCGTCGGCGTCCTCGGCACCGTCGGCACCGTGGGCGCCAGGGTCTACCAGGACCGCCTCGAGGCGGCGGGCAGGACGACGTGGGCGCGCGCCTGCCCGCTGTTCGTGCCGCTCGTCGAGGAGGGGCTCGCGGCGGGGGAGGGGTCCGAGATCGCCCTGCTGGTCGCCCGTCACTACCTCTCCGACCGGCCCGAGCTCGGCGCCATCATCCTCGGTTGCACGCACTACCCCGCCCTGAAGGCGGTGCTTAAGAGCGTGGTCGGCGACGACCTGCCGCTCATCGACTCCGCCGCGGAGGTGGCGGCCGTGGTGGCTCGCGACCTGGCGGCGCTCGGGCTGGCGGCACCCGCCGGCAGGCCGGGTTCGGCCAGGTACGTGGTGACCGGCGACGCGCTCACGTTCACGCACGCAGCTTCCGTGCTCGGCGTGACAGCCGACCGGGTCGACCACCTCGACGTCTCAAGGCTGGCGCGCCGGCGGGAGCCGCAACCGTGAGGCTCATCTTGTGGCGCGGCCTGCGGGCCGGGAGCCGGGCGTGAGCGCCACGCCGCGCGCGGGGCGGGCCGCCAACGAGCTGAGGCCCGTGACCGTGAAGCTCGGGACGAACCCCCATGCCGAGGGCTCCGCGCTGGTGACCTGGGGCGAGACGGTGGTGCTGGCCACCGTCACCATCGAGTCGAAGCTTCCCCCTCACATGCGGGGGGCGCCGCACAAGGGCGGCTGGCTGACCGCCGAGTACGCGCTCCTGCCGCGCAGCACGAAGGAGCGCGTGGCGCGGGAGCGGCTGTACGCGTCTGGCCGCACGCAGGAGATCCAGCGGCTGATGGGCCGGGCCCTGCGCAGCACCGTAGACCTCGGCCTCTTCAGGGGCAAGACGATCACGGTGGACGCCGACGTTCTCGTGGCGGACGGCGGCACCCGCTGCGCCGCCATACTGGCCGGCTACGCGGCCCTCCACCAGGCCGCCGACCGGCTGGTATTCGCCGGCGACCTGGCCGAGTGGCCACTGAGGCACGAGCTGGGGGCCGTCAGCGTCGGGGTGGTGGACGGCGAGACGCGCATCGACCTCGACCACCGCGAGGACGCCGCCGCCGAGCTGGACCTGAACGTGGTGGCCACGGCCGACGGCAAGGTGCTCGAGGTGCAAGGGGGAAGCGAGGAGGCGGCCGTGAGCGCGGAGCGCTACGTGGCCCTGGTCGGTGCCGGGGTGGCGGCCGTCGAGCGCCTGTTGGCCGGCGTGCGGGGGCAGCTCAAGTGACGCGGCCGCGCCTGGTCGTGGCGACCCTCAACGGCGGCAAGGTGCGGGAGTTCGCGGAGGCGCTCGGCGGCGCGTTCGAGCTCCTGACCGCCGGCGACGCGGGCGTGGCCGGTCTCCCGGAGGAGACGGGCGCGAGCTACGAGGAGAACGCGCTCATCAAGGCGGGTCACGTGGCGGCGGCCACGGGGCTACCCTCGCTGGCGGACGACTCGGGCCTCGAGGTAGATGCCCTCGGCGGTGCGCCGGGCGTGTACACGGCCAGGTTCGGCGGTCCCGGGCTCACCGACGGCGAACGCATGGCCCACCTCCTGCAGCGCCTGCGGGACGTGCCCGACGAGGCGCGCACCGCCAGGTTCGTCTGCGCCATCGTGCTGGCCACGCCGGCCGGGGCGGTCGAGACGTTCCGCGGCACCAGCGAGGGTCGCATCCTCCACGGCCCGCGAGGCCTGGGTGGTTTCGGTTACGACCCGGTGTTCTCGAGCAGCGAGCTCGGCATCAGCTTCGCCGAGGCGACCCTGGAGCAGAAGCGGAGCGTCAGTCACCGGGGCCGGGCGCTCGTCGCCTTCGCGGCGTGGGCGGCCACCGACGAGGGTGCGGCCGTGCTCGCCGACCTCACGCGCCGGGAGCTCGAGGACTGAACCGCGCCGCGCGCTGGCGCGACCGATCGGTCACGCCCCGCGGTCAGACCTGGATGGTCACCCTGGCACCGTCGCCGAGCAGGTGGACCGAGTCCGTGAACCGGATGACGCGCGAGCGGAAGCCCATCGTGATGCTGTGGGTGCGCGCCCCGTTCTTGAAGAACTTGACGCCCCTGAGCAGGTCGCCGTCCGTGATGCCGGTGGCGCTGAAGACGATGTTCTGCCCCGGCGCCAGGTCCTCCGTGCGGTAGACCCTGTCCTCGCTCGCGCCGGCCGCCTCGAGGCGCCGCCGCTCGTCGTCGTTGCGGGGCTTGAAGCGCCCGTGGATCTCGCCTCCCAGGCACTTGAGGGCCGCGGCCGCCAGCACTCCCTCGGGCGCACCGCCGATCCCCATGACCGCGTGGACGTTGGTGCCGCGCACAGCGGCGGCCAACGCCGCGATCACGTCGCCGTCGCCGATGAGCTTCACGCGCGCTCCGGCGTCGCGAACCTCGTGGATGAGCTGCTCGTGACGTGGCCGATCGAGGATGACCACCGTCAGGTCGTCCACCGCGCGGTCGAGCGACAGCGCCACGCCCCGCAGGTTGGCGGCCACCGGCCAGGTCAGGTCGACCCTGCCCTTGGCCGGCGGACCGACGATGAGCTTCTCCATGTACGTGTCGGGCGCCTGGAAGAGGCCGCCGCGTTCGGACATGGCGATCACGGCCACGGAACCGTTCACCATGCGGGCCGTGATGTTCGTGCCCTCGACGGGGTCCACCGCGATGTCGACCTGCCAGTCGTCGTCCGCCGCCAGGCCGACGCGCTCACCGATGAAGAGCATGGGCGCCTCGTCGCGCTCGCCCTCGCCGATCACGATCTCACCGTCGATCGGCAGCTCGTTGAGGACGAGGCGCATGGCGTCCACCCCAGCCTGGTCGACCAGTTCCGGGTCGCCCTTGCCGGCCACCCGGCTGGCGGCGATGGCCGCCTGCTCCGTCACTCTGACCATGTCGAGCACCAGGGCGGCCTCGAGCCCCCCGGCCCTGCCGGCGCGGGCGGCGCCGGCGGGCTCCCCGGGCGCCCTCTCCGCCTTGACTCGTTTCCCTGTCGCCGCGCTGCCGTCACTGGGCTTGGCCATGCCTCACTATGCAGCGCGGCGCCGGCCCCGTGGCGCGTTGTACGGGCGCGCCCGTGCAACGGGGCGCTCGCGGCTCAGGGGTCGGCCGGGATCAGCTCCCCGCCGCTATACTCGAACCCCGCCGGCGGTGTCGGCAGCACGAACGTGGCCATGGGGTAATCGTCGTGGTCGGGCACGCCGAGCGCCTCGAGCATGGCTGCCACCCAGCCGATGGACCGGTTGTAGTGCCGCCCCAGGTCCGAATGCGACTCCGTGGCCGTGATGCCCCAGATGTTCGTGTAGGAACCGTTGATGCGCACGTTCACGTCGTCGTCCGCCAGCACGTTCGGGTCGAGGGAGAGTAGCCGGAAGCTGGTTCGCACCTCGAGCCCGTAGATCACGTTGGCGGGAACCACGTCGTTGATGTTCATCGGTTGGGCCTGGCCGGGCACGCTCAGGATGCCGCACGGATCGCCCTGGTCGAGCGGGAACGGGATGGTCCAGGGTCCGTCGATGAACGTCTCCTTGATGTAGCCCTTGTGCTTGTTCCACCACATCCAGCAGATGGCGTCGAGCGCGACGAAGGAGTCGAACGTGACGTCTAGGTTGTTCATCGCCAGGAGCGACGCCCAGACGGTGCCGTGCGAGTGGCCCACCAGCACCACCCGTGTCGGGTCCACCATCCCGTCAATCCAGTTCGCCTTCACCTCGTCGAGGTACGCCTGCGCCTGCAGGTAGCCTGCCTCGATCTTGCCGCTGATGGAGCTGTAGTGACTCGTCGCGAAAGACGAGACCCCGAACACCTCGATCCGGCTGAACCCCAGGCGCTCGTAGGCGCGTTTGATCCCGTCGAGGACGGCGACTCCGCCCGTGCTCTCGCTGGCGTGGTCGAGGTAGGACCAGGTGCTGCGCGTGTCACACACCAGGCCGCAGTGTCCGGAGAAGGCGATGATCACCAGGTCGGGCGCGTCGGCGGGCCGGTGGGCCGTGGCAGGGGCCGGCACGGAGATCCCGGTGCCGACGCCGCCGACCCCCACGTAGCCGATGCCGTCGGTGGGCGAACCGGCGCTGCTCGAGCGCTCGGCGCCGGCGAGGGCCAGGTCCTCGCCATCCACCGCGGGGGCGCAGGAGACGACGGCCAAGACGAGCAGGGCCAGCACGGCCAGTTCAGATAGGGGTCGTATGCGCATGAGGTGAGGGCGGCGAGTGCCGTGCGCCGCCACGGCAAGAGTACGCCACCCGCGCTCACCGGGCGCGCAGCGCCGCTACCAGCCCGCGGGCGCCATCAGGGGCGCCGCGCGCGGGTGCGGTGGCCGCGCGGATGCTAGCCTCTGCGCCGCTCCGCGAGCTTCTCCGCGACTCGCTCGAGTCCCACGCCGCGTTCGGTGAGGAGCACGACGAGGTGGAAGAGCAGATCGGCCGACTCTCCAACCAGGTCGTCGTCCTTGGCCTCCATGGCGGCGACGATCGTCTCGCCGGCTTCCTCGACCACCTTCTGAGCAACGTACCCAAGGCCGCGCTCGTGGAGCCGCCGCACGTACGAGCCCTCCGGCAGGAGCGCCAGCCTGTCGGCGACGACCTGCTGCAGCTCGTCCAGCGCCGCGCCGAGCCGGGCCGCTGGAGGCGTCGCGCCCGCCGGGCCCGCCAGGCCCTCGCCGGTCAGGGCGCGGTAGAAGCAGCTCCGTTCACCGGTGTGGCAGGCCGGCCCGCGCTCATCGACGAGGTAGAGGACCGCGTCGCCGTCGCAGTCGTAGCGCACCTCGACGACGCGCTGGGTGTTGCCGCTGGTGGCCCCCTTCCGCCACACCTCGCGTCTGGAGCGGCTGAAGTAATGAGCCTCGCCCGTCCGGAGGGTGAGCCCCAGTGCGGCCTCGTCCGCGTACGCGAGCATGAGGACGGCGCCGTCGCCAACCGACTGGGTCACCACGGGTATCAGCCCGTCCGCGCCGAACGTGACCTCGTTCACGCCGCCACCTCGCGCACGTTCACGCCGGCCTCGCGGCACACGCGCTTGACCTCGGCGACGCTCACCTCGCCACGGTGGAAGATGCCCGCCGCCAAGGCCGCATCGGCTCCGGCCAGGAGCGCGTCTCGCATGTCGGCGGCGCTGCCGGCCCCGCCCGACGCGA
Source organism: uncultured bacterium (assembly GCA_964398765.1). GTDB lineage: Bacteria > Deinococcota > Deinococci > Deinococcales > Trueperaceae > JAAYYF01. Next base: position 10,467 of record CAYNNL010000032.1, read on the forward strand.
CGACCGGGAGGTCGACGGCAGCTCGCAGCTCCCGCAGCGCGGCCAGGTCGTACCCCGAGCCCATGCCGTCGCCGTCGATGCTGTTAAGCACGATCTCCCCGGCCCCCAGCGCCTGTCCCCGCTCGGCCCAGGCCACCAGCTCCATGCCGGTGGCCCGGCGCCCGCCAGCCACGTACACCTCCCAGCCGCCGGCCTGTCTGCGCCTGACGTCGATGGAGAGGACCACGGCCTGCGATCCGAAGGCGTCGGAGGCGCGCCGGATGAGCTCGGGGTCGGCCACGGCCGCCGAGTTGATGGAGACCTTGTCGGCGCCCGCGAGCGTCAGCGCCCGCACGTCGGCGAGCTCGCGCACGCCGCCACCGATGGTGAGCGGCATGAAGCAGCGTTCGGCCACCCGGGCCGCGACGTCGAGGATGTTGCCCCTCCCCTCGCTTGTGGCGGTGATGTCGTAGAGGACGAGCTCGTCGGCGCCCTCGTCGTTGTAGTGCATGGCCAGGACCACGGGGTCACCGACGTCCGCGAGCTCACCGAGTTCGGCACGCCCGAACTGCTGGCCGCGGGTGACCCGTCCGGCGTGGACGTCGAGGCAGGGGATGATGCGTTTCGCGAGCATGGTGACGAGTCTAGCCCCGGCGAGGCTCAGACGCGCGTCAGCTCGGAGAGGACCTCCACGTGATGCGTCTGCGGGTAGAAGTCGAACGGCAGGTAACGCGTCAGGACGAAGCCGCGCAGTTCGAGGTCGGCCACGTCACGCGCCCAGGTGGCCACGTCGCAGCTCACGTAGAGGAGGCGTGCCGCGCCGCCGGCGGCGATGGCCGTCCGCGTGGCGGCCGAAAGGCCGGCCCGCGGAGGGTCCACCACGACGAGCTCCACGCTCGCCTGGACGTCCGCGGCGCTCGCGTCCTCGCGGACGAACTCGACGTTGTCGATCCCGAGCCGGGCGGCGTCGCGCTCGCCTCGCGCGACGGCTCCCCTGTCGATCTCGACCGCTACCACGCGCTCGAACCGCCGGGCGAGGTGGAAGGAGATGGCTCCGCCGCCCGCGAAGAGCTCGACGGCTACGCGCCCCTCGCCGGCCCAGGCCGCCAGCTCCGCGTACAGGGCCGCCGCGGCGGCGGCGTTCGGTTGGGCGAAGGAGGTGGCGTTGACGGTCAGGTCGAAGGCCCCGAAGGCTTGCGTGATGGTGCGCACCCCCGCCAACCGGCGCGAGCCGGAGCGGAACCTGCCCCTGGGGTCGTGAGGCGCGTGCACGACCCCCGCCAGGCCGGCTCTCACCAGCGCGTGAGCCAGCGGCACCAGCACGCGCTCGGGCGCGGTCGACACAAGCGCAACGAGCGCGTCGCCCGCGTCGTTGGCGCGGATGACGACCTCGCGCACGCCGGGCGCGCGGTTGACGCCGAGGCTAACGAGTTCCCGCCAGGCGGCGTCCACCGCCGGGGTGGCCGTGGGGTCGCCCTTCAACACCACGACCTCGGCCGAGCCGCGGCGGCGGCGGTAGCCGAGGCCCGCGGCAACGGCGGCCGGCTGGACGGTGTTGCGGTAGCCCCACTGCGCGGGCGCCTGCACCACCGCCGGCACCCCCGCGCCGGCACTGCCGGCCGCGAACCCGGTCGGTCCGGTGCCCGCACCTTCGTCGGGGCGACCGGGCGCCCCTTCCCGGCTCCGGTACCGCGCTCCGCCGCCGACCTGCCGGCGCGCCCTGGTGAGGGCGTCGGCGGCGACGGCGGCCTTCTCTCTCAGCTGCCTGGGGTAGCTCATGAAGGCGTAGTCGAGCCCGGGATGTGGGCCCGCCTCGACGCGGTCCGGGCTGGCCACGATGACGGCGACGGCCGGACCCTGCAGGACCCCCTTCTCGGTCAGGAGGAGCGCCTCCACCTTCTCGCCCGGGACGGCGCCGGTCACGAGAGCCACGGCCCCCCGCCCCGTCCTGGCGAGCGCCGCGCCACCATGCACCATGCGCTCGACCGTCACGACGACCCGTTCGGGCGCGCCTCGTTTAGCGTGCTTGACGACGTCCGCGGCCACGGACGGCAGTCTAACTGCACCGGGCGCCCCGGGGGTCGGCTGCTATACTGCGGCCATGAAGCGCTCCCTACAAGAAGTCGTGGAGCTGGTCGTGTTCGGCCTCGTCGCTCTCCTCATCGGAACCGGGCTGCTGTGGGTTGTCGGTTGGCTGTTGTCGCTGGGCGGCCTGCTGTTGAAGGCCGTCGCCGGCCTGCTCTGGCTGCTGCTGCGCTTCGTGGTGCCCGTGGCCATCGTGGCGGGCCTCGTCTACTTCCTGGTCAAGGCGCTGCAGGGTCGCCACGGCAACGCGGCTTCGGTCCCGGCTCCGGCGGCCGGCGGGCCGCAATCGGCGGCCGTCGCCCCGGCGTCGGCATCGCCGGAGCCCACCGCCGCGCCGGAGCCTGGCGCCGCGGAGGCGAGCCCGGAGGCAGGGGCCGCCGGGAGCGGCGTCGCCGACACGGCTGCCGGTGCGGACGCTCAGCCGGAGGGTAGCGCGTCGCCCGAGGGCGACGAAGACGCCGGATCCTGACACGAGGGGCAGGTCGCCCGTGACCGGCCGGCGTGCGCTGCACGCCGCCGCGGTGGCCGTGATGGTGGTCACGTGCCTCGCCGTTGCGGCGGGGCAGGTCGGCGGGGCGGGCCAGGCGGACGGGGTCTCGTCGCCGGACGGGCTCGCCTACGCCGCCATGCTCACCGAAGGCGGGGAGCTCTACGCTCTCAACTGCTCCGTCTGCCACGGTAAGGCGGCCGGCGGCCTGCAGGACGCCCTGTCGTCCTTCCCGCCACAGGAGCGCCAGTGCACGCGTTGCCACCGCCCGAACAACCGCGTCGTGCAGTCGCTGTCGGAACCTGTGATCGACAACGAGATGTTCTCCATCGGTTCGCCGCCCGCCCTCGTCTCCCGGGGCGGCACCGAGCCGGCCATGGCCGCGACCGCGTCCCCTGCCGCCCTCTTCGGCTACATCAGGGCGACGATGCCTCGCTACGAGCCGGGGCGGCAGACGGACGCAGAGTACTGGCTGCTGGCCGCCTACCTGCTCGACCTCAACGGTAGGGACGGGGCCGCCGCTGAGGCGCTCGACGCGGCTGCGCTAGCGAGTGCCGCGCCGACGTCGGCCCGGCCTTGACGTGAGCGTCCCGTCCGCGACCCGCGGGTCAGGGACGGCCCGAACTCACTTGGAGCGCGGATCGAGGACGTCGCGGAACGCGTCGCCGAGCAGGTTCCAGGCGAGCACGAAGAGCAGGATGATCAGGCCCGGCCAGAACGACACGTACCAGTAGTAGAGCGGCTTGCCCGGGGGGCCGATGATCCAGTCGCGGGCGAAGGAGATCATCTGACCCCAGTCGGCGTAGCCGATCTCGGCGCCGAGGCCCAGGAACGACAACGCGGCGGCGGTGAGCACCACTGAACCGATGTCGAGGCTGGCGACGATGACGATGGGCCCGATGGCGTTCGGGAGGACGTGCCTGCCGATGATGCCGATGGCGCGCCGGCCGAGTGCGCTGGCCGCGGAGACGTAATCCTCCTCCTTGACGCGCAAGACCTCCCCTCGCATGAGGCGAGCGTACGAGGGCCAGGCCGTCACGGCGATGGCGAGCATGATGTTCTCGATCGACTTGCCGAGCACCATGACCACGACGAGCGCCACGACGAGGCTGGGAAGCGACATGACTATGTCCGTGAAGCGCATCACGAGGTTGTCGAACAGCCCGCCGATGTAGCCCGACAGCGACCCGAGGATCACCCCGATGAGGAAGGCGGACACGACGACTATCAGGCCGACCTTGAAGGCGGTGCGTGTGCCCCACAGGAGGCCGTAGAAGATGTCGTAGCCGCCGCTGGTGGTACCGAGCGCCGTCTTGCTCTCGGCGGCGTTAGCGGGCTGCGTGGCGAACCCGACCCGCGCGATCGTGAAGCAGGAGCGGGGCGGGTTGAATATCGCCTTCCAGAAGGCGCCCTTCGTGGGGTTCCTGTAGTCGTACTGCGTCGAGGCGCTGAGGTTCAGGTCGCGGATGCACGACCTGGGCAGGTCCGTGAGGATGGGCGCGAAGACGGCCAGACCGATGAAGAGGACCACCATCGCCAGCCCGACGATGGCCAGGGGGTTACGGCTGAAGCGCTTCCAGGCCTTGCCCTTGCGCGGTGTGGGGTCACCGTGGAGCTCGGCGGCGTGATCGGGCGAAAGCGCGGTGGCGACCACCGCCTGTCCCTCGCGCTCGCGGTCGGTGGCGCTCACGTGGTCGTTGCCTAGGTCGGCTGCCACGTCACTCGTACCTGATCCGCGGGTCGACTATGCCGTAGAGGATGTCGACCAGGAGGTTGGCCAGCACCACCATCATGGCGGTGAAGACGGCGAAGCCGAGCACGGAGGCGTAGTCGAGGTTGACCGCGGAGGCGGCGGCCCATTGGCCGAGCCCGCGGTAGTTGAAGATGGTCTCGGTGATGACGACGCCGTTGACCAGGCCGATGAGGACGAAGCCGGAGAGCGTGATGACGGGGATGAGGGCGTTGCGGCGCGCGTGCTTGTGAGTCACGATGCGTTCCTGCAGCCCCTTGGCGCGGGCGGTGCGCACGTAGTCACGGCCGAGCGCGTCCAGGAGGGACGAGCGCATCACGCGCATTATCTGCGCGCTCTGGACGACTGAGAGGGTGACGACCGGCAGGATCATGTGCATGAGGTGGTCCCAGAAGACGTCCCAACGCCAGTTGAGGATGGAGTCGATGAGAAGCATCCGGGTGTACGTCTGGAAGCCGGAGTTGGCGCCGTAGATCGACAACTCCGTGGCGGTAGAGATCATGCCCGGTTGGAACCAACCGAGCCAGCCGTAGAAGATGACGAGCAGCCATATCCCCAGGACGAACGTCGGCAGGGACCAGCCCACTATGGACAACACGCGCGTCAGTTGATCCAGGAACTTGTCCCGGTTCAGGGCTGCCGCGGTGCCCATGGCTATGCCGATGCCGATCACCGGGACGATGGCCAGTATGGCGAGCTCGAGCGTGATGGGGAAGCGCTTGACGAGCGTGGTCATGACGGGCTCGCGCGAGGTGCGCGAGTAACCGAGGTTGCCCTGGAAGACCTGCCCGAGCCAGCGGCCGTACTGCTGGTACCAGGGGTCGCGCAGCCCGAACTGCTCGATGATCGAGTCGATCTTGTTGATCTGCTGCTCGCTCTGGATGTAGGCAGCCGCGCGCTGGGCCGGCGACAGCAGCTGCATGAGAAGGACGATGGCCAGCGTCACGCCGACGAAGACCACCGGTAACAGGAGCAGCCGCCTAGTGATGAAGACTAGCAAGATAGGGTTCCCATGTCGGTCGGGGGGCTGGAACTGGGCCTCGCCCGGTGCGGCCTCTCTGTCACGGCCCGGATCACCGGTGAGGGTCCCGGGCCGGGACCTGCGAGCAGGTCTCGGCCCGGGCGCTGCGACTCAGTTCTTGGAGAGCGCCTTCCAGAGGAAGGTACCGGAGTACATGGGGTTGTAGTACACGCCCTGCAGGTTGGACCGGAGGACGAGGAACGGAGTCTGGACCGGGACGACGACGAACGGCGCCTGGTCGTAGTGGAGGGGCGCCACGCCGCGGTAGAGGAAGCCGCGGGTGTCGGGGTCGAAGGTCGTGTTGGCTTCCTCGATGATCGCCTGGATCTCGGGGATGTCGATGGAGGTGCGAGCGGCGTAGTAGCCGTTCTTATCGTAGAAGGTGTCGATGAAGTTGCTGGCGTCGGCGAAGTCGGCGGCCCAACCCAGCGCGAAGATCGGCGCCTTCTTGGCGGCGGTGCGGGTCAGGTAGTCTGCCCACGGCAGACCGCGCACGTCCATGCGGAACTTCGGGTTGATGAACTCGAGGTTGTCCTTCATGATCTCGAGCGCCGTCTGGCGGACGGTGTTGCCGGAGTTGTACAGGGCCGTGAACTGGAAGCCCTTCTCCCACACCTCGCCACCGAAGGCGGCGCGGAAGTACTGTTCGGCGGCCTCGAGGTCGAGCGTGCGGACCTCGACGTCCTTGTTGTAGCCGAGGAAGGTCGGCGGGAGGCCCATGGTGAGCGCCATGCCTTCGCCCTCGTAGACCTGGTCGATGAAGCCCTGCTGGTCGAGGAGCTGCGCGAAGCCGCGGCGGACGTTCACGTCGGCGAAGAAGTCGCTGGGGATGCCCTTGCCGTCGAGCTTGCCGGAACCGACGTCCTCGTTGTTGTCGAGGTCGATGTCGAAGCTGAAGAAGGCAGCCGTGACGCTGGTGGTGGCCCAGTCGGGCTCGGAGGCGATCGTCACGCCGGCGGCGCCGGTGAGCTGGTTGAGCACGGCGCGCTCGTTGACGGTGATGCGGTCAGCGTCGCCCTGCTGGATGGCGAGGACGCGGGTCGACTGCTCGTCGACGCTCTTGTAGACGACGTGCTCGAGTGCGGGCGCGCCGCCCCAGTAGTCGTGGAAGGCGTCGGCGAAGACGTCGTTGTCCTGCCACTCGCGGAGCGAGAAGGCGCCGGTGCCGCTGGCGTTCTTGTGGAGGAACTCCTCGGTGAGGTCGCGACCGACCCAGCTCTCCCAGGTGGCCTGGGTGCCGTCCCACGCGCCGCCGGCCTTGGCGAAGTCGCTGTCGACGATGCTGAAGGCGGTGTACGTGAGGATGGGGATGAGCGCCGGGGTGGCGTTGACGAGGTTGACGACGGCGGTGAGGCCGTCAGGGCCGTCGGGGCAGGTCACGATGTTGTTGACCATGTCCCAGCTGACCTCCGCCAGGTAGGCGGCGGGGTCGGAGCCGTCGATGTCGGTGCCGAGCCAGAAGTGGCCCATGAGGACGGCGGGGGCGCCTTCGGAGCTGGCAGTGATGGCGCCGTACTTGAACGACCAGTCGACGTCCTTGCAGCTCATGGTGTTGCCGCTATGGAACTTGACGTTCGGGCGGAGGTTGAAAGCCCAGTGCAGGCCGTCGTCGGAGACGGAGTAGCCGGTAGCGAGGCTGGGAACGAACCGGTCGATGGCTTCGCCGTCGTACGCCATCAACGTCTCATAGATGTTCTCGATGATGGTGCCTGAGGCGGTGTCGTAGGCGCGGGCCGGGTCCATGGAGACCGGTTGGCCGAACGTCATGTAGACGAACGTGTCGGCGGGGGCCTGCGCGAAGGCGGAGCCGAGGACCAGCAGGCTGCTGGCCACGAGGGCGGCTAGGGTTCTCTTCATCAATCTATCCTCCAGGGTGATCTCTTGTGACTTGCCTCGCGTCGCGGTTCACGCGGGGAGCGGGTCCGCCGCCGCCGCGACCGAGTCGACATGCCGGTTCTCAGGATCGAGGTAGCCGAACCCCCTTTCGTATCGCGGAGGGCAGTCGCCCCCGATGTCGCATGCCGCAACTCTACCAGAACCATCTGCCTCCGCCTTCGCCGGTTCCGGCCGGGAGGCACTCTGGGCATGCGGGCGTGTACGCTCAGCACACTACCGCACTCGGGCTGGTCCGAGGGCTTGGCGGGCGCTTGAGCGACCCTTCACCCTCACGCCGGAAGGTCACGGAGGCAAGTTGTAGCATGAGCCCGTGTACCCGAAGTCCCATACAAGAACGCTCCGACTGGCGGCGCTTCTCGCCCTGGCCCTCCCGACGCTGGCCGGCTGCGTAACCCGCTCCGACTCGATGGTGCCCATCATCGCCATCACGGAGCCTAGGAGCGGCACGGTCCGCAGTAGCGACGACCTGCGCATCAGCGGCTACGCCATGGACGACGCCGGGATCGCGAGCATCCGCGTCGACGGCGCCGACCTGTTGGCCGACGACCTCTACGCTTCCGAGCGGGGCAAGCGTCTCATCCAGTTCGCGTTCACGAAGCCCAACCTGCGCGACGGGGAGCTGACGCTCATCCTCGAGGTCACGGACGTCGACGGACGCTCCACCACGGAGCGGTACGTGCTCACGCTCGACGCCACGCCGCCCACGGTCGAGCTGACGAAGGTCGAGTCGCTTGGCGGGGGCAAGCTCAGGGTCGAGGGGATCGCGAGGGACAACATGCGTCTTAGCAGCATAAGGATCAACGGCGTACCGCTGGCTTTCACCCCCGCCGCCGAGTACTCGTTCTCGGTCGACGTGGACACCGTTGAGGGCGGCCAGGTCGTGATCGAGGACAGTGCCGGCAACGTGACCGCGAGGGACCTGCGGTGACCGCCACGCGCCCGCCACTGCCTCGCCTGCCGTTCAGCACCTCCGACCTGCTCGGGGAAGGCGGCGTCGATGCGCTCGAACTGGAGACCGACCACGGCAACGGCGATCTCATGCGGGTGCTCGACATCCTCGGAATCGCAGGGCCGCTGCGGGTACTGAACCCGTGGGAGCTAGAGGACCGCGAGGGGCGCCACCTCATCCACGCCGGCGGTTACGCCGCCATGCCGTTCGGCGAGGCGTACCCTCCCCTGCTGGACTTCGTGCGACAGTACCTGGCGAACAACCGGCAGCTGGGGCTCCCGCAGCAGTCGCTGAGCGATTGGCGCGGCGCCTTGGCCGCCAACCTGGTGACGCTCCTGGCGAGCGTGGCTCCGAGCCACGAGGACAGCCACGTCTACTTCGGTAACTCGGGGGCCGAGGCCGTGGAGGCCGCCCTGAAGATGGCCCGCGCCGCGCGCCCCAAGGCGAGCGCGTTCATCAACTTCGCGCACGCCTACCACGGCAAGACCCACGGGGCGCTGGCCCTCACCCCCAACGAGGAGTACCAGGGTCCGTTCCGGCCGCTGTCACCCGAGGTGATCACGCTCCCGTACGGCGACGTGGACGCGCTCGAGGCCACGCTACGGCGCGAAGGCGACCGGATCTGCGCCATCGTGATAGAGCCCGTCCAGGGGGAGGGCGGCGTGATCCTGCCGCCGGAAGGTTACCTGGCGCGGGTCGACTCGTTGGCGCGGGCGCGCGACGTGCTCGTCATCGCCGACGAGATACAGACCGGACTCGGCCGCACCGGCACGTGGTTCGCGAGCGTCGCGGGTGGGATGGACCCGGACATCATCACGCTTGCCAAGCCCCTCGGCGGCGGCCTCGTGCCCGTGAGCGCTACGATCGCGCGCAGGGCCGTCTACCGCGCCCTCCTCCCGGGCCTCGCCTCGAAGCGCCACTCGACAACGTTCGGCGGCGGCTCGTTCGCCATGGCCGTGGCCTTCAAGTCGCTCGAGCTCCTGATGTTGGAGGACCTGCCTGCCAGGTCCGCGAGGAGCGGCGCGTACGGCCTGGAGCGCCTGACCGCCATGGCGCGCCGCTTCCCCAACCTCGTCGATTCGGTTCGCGGTGCCGGCATGCTGTTCGCTGTCTCCCTCAAACCCGTGGTGGGGTTCAAGGTGCCGGGTGTGTCGGAGGAGGACGTGCAGACCCTGGCGGCGGCGCTGTTCCTGCGGGAACTGCACCTGGGCGGCGTGCACGGCTGCTACTCGACGAACGCGAGCCGCACGGCCCGGTTGACCCCGCCCCTGAACCAGCCTGAGGACACGCTTGTCGAGATGTTCGACCGAGTGGAGGCCGTGATGGCGAAGAACCCCACGCCGCTGTCGATGTTGAAGCGCCTCCCGCTACCGCGGATGCTGAAGCTCGCACGCCTTGCGCTGAGCTAGAGGCTCCCACGCCTGGCGTTGAGCCAGAGGCGCGCGCCGCCGGAGCTGCCAGACGTGCCGAGGTTCGGGCGCCGCGGTCCGCGGGCGCGGCTGCGGGTACCGCGCCGCGGGCAGCCGGGCCGGGCCCAAAAGGAAGCGGGCGCCCTCCGAAGAGAGCGCCCGCTAAGAGCCTCGAACCCGATCGCAGACGATGTTCCGTCGTGGCCCGGCACCCTAGGGCGCCAGGCGTTACTCCTTAGAAAGGAGGTGATCCAACCGCACCTTCCGGTACAGTTACCTTGTTA
>CAYNNL010000033.1:0-20200 GCA_964398765.1 uncultured bacterium
CTGAACCACTTCACCTTGCCTGTAGCCATTTCCATCCCTACTGGCTCGCCCCCTGATGGGGGTTCGAGCCGTCAGTGACTGTCGGGTACCTGCCAGCTCGCGCTGAACGGGACCCGAACCCGCCGGTTGCCTGACGGCACCATGGTCGGTCGAGTGAAGTGTAGGGCCTAACGAGACGCGCCGCAAGGTGCCTGAGCGCGCCGGCGTGCAACACTGAGGGCCCTAACGTCACCGAGGGGTGAAGCATGGCAGAGCGAGACGTCACGCCGAACAGTGTCACGGGAGGCGAGCCCGCCCTGGCGCCGGAGCTGATCGCCGAGTTCGGGCGCCTGGAGCGGGTCCTGGGCGGGGTCGAGCCACCGCCGGGGTCGTCCGCCGGGTGGCCGCCGGTGGGCTCGGCTCTCGAGCCGGGCGCGGCGCCAACCCCGGGGATCCTCGCCGTGATGGCGTACCACGTGGACCCGGCAGCCGGCGGGCCCGGCGCCAGGGTGGCCTACCGCGCGGACGAGCCGTTCCCGTCCGCGAGCACCATCAAGGTGTTCGTGCTGCAGGCGTTACTGGAGAGGGTGGCGGCGGACGACGCCCACCTCGGCGACGAGCTCGTCGTGGGCGCGGACGACATGGTGACGGGCTCGGGCGTGCTGCGGTCGCTCACGCCAGGGCGGCGGTACACGCTCCGCGATCTGGCCACGCTGATGATCGCGGTCAGCGACAACACGGCCACGAACGTGCTCATCGAGTTCCTGGGGGTGGCGGACGTGAACGCCTCCATCCAGGCGCACGGCTGGACCGGGACCTACAGCGCGGGCAAGTTGCAGACGAGCTCCGCGGTGGCGGCAGGCAGACCGCCACGCTCGACGACCACTGCGGCCGACCTGGCCGACCACTTCGCGCGCCTCTGGCGCGGCGAGCTCCTTCCGCCCCTCCTCACGGCGGAGGCGAAGGCCATCTACCGCAAGCAGGAGTACTGCGAGCTCGGGCGCGCCATCGGCTACGACGGCTACCTGGCCTCGATCGGCGAGAGCCCGTGGCGTATCGCCTCGAAGAGCGGCTCGATCACGGGGGTGCGCAACGACGCGGGCGTGTTCGAGCCCGTCACCGCCGCGGGCGCGCCGTTCGTGGTGGCGGTCATGACGAAGGACTGTGTGGACCACCGCTTCCACGCCGAGAACCTCGGCGCACGCGTGGTGGGGTGGGCGGCCGCGGCGGTGTTCGAGCGGCTGGCGCGCTAGCCCGGCAGCCCCCGCCGCCCGGGCGGGCCCCGCCGTTCAGGCCGTGATGGTGCGCTCGAGCGCGATGCGGACCAGCATCTCGTCGCCCATGGGCGCCACCCACCAGCGGCGCGCCATGGCGTGGAATACCCCCGCGTCGCTCCTGACCTCCAGCGCGTGCTCGGTGCCGCAGGCGGAGATCAGGTCGATCAGCTCGGTGACGAGCACTGCGGTCTCCCACAGCAGGCCGTGTTCGTCATCGACGACGAACACCCCGCGGCGACCCGCCAAGGTGGCATGTGACGGTACGACGTTCATACCGCCAGCATGGCGCCTGGGCGAGGCACCCCTCGGCGGCCCCTGGGCCGCTGCCTAGACGAGCTAGGCAGCAGCCCCTCCGGTATGGTGGCCGCGTGCAGGTCATCGGCTCCCTGAACGAGTCGCCGCTCCACGCGGAGCTCAAGCGCCTGAGCGCCCCGGCCGGAAGCGCGTTCGAGGTGAGCGTCGACGGCTACGTGGTCGACGCGGTGGCCGACGGGCTGCTCATCGAGGTGCAGACGCGCAACCTGGGAGCCATGCGTCAGAAGCTCGCGGCGCTGCTGCCGGGACACCGGGTGAGGCTCGTGCTGCCGGTCGCCGCCACGCGGTGGCTGGAGAAGCACCACCCTGACGGGCGTGTCGAGCGGCGCCGTTCCCCCAAGGCGGGCCGCGTGGAGCAGCTCTTCGCCGAGCTCGTGGCGGCCCCCACGCTGCTGGAACACCCGAACCTCGAGCTCGAGGTGGTGCTCGTCGAGGACGTCGAGTGCAGGCGCTTCGAGGCGGGCAAGGCCTGGCGCCGCCGCGGCTGGGTCGTCGCCGGGCGCCGCCTGGAACGGGTGATCGAGCGCCGCTCGTTCGCGGCGCCCACCGACCTCCTCGCCCTCCTGCCGCCCGGTCTGCCCGACGCCTTCACGACGAGCGACCTGGCCGCCCGCGCGCGGCTCCCGCGCCGCCTGGCCCAGCAGGCCGCCTACTGCCTGTTCGAGTTGGCGCTGGTCGAGAGGGTCGGCAAGGCGGGCAACGCCCACCTCTACCGGCGGGCGCGCTAGGACAGGTCTCGGGCGCGCGCCAGGGCCGCGTCCAGCTCGGCGCGGCCCGGCTCCACGACCACGCCGTGGCGGAGGTACACGAGGCGGCCCCGTGGGCGCACGCCGAGCGCCGCCTCGGTGGCGGCGAGGTAGTGGCCGAGCTGCAGGTGGTAGCGCTCGGGCGAGACGGTGCGGTCGGTCTTGTAGTCGTCCAGGAACCAGTCCGGCCCCACCCGGTAGAGCCGGTCGACCACCCCCTCCCAGACGGTGCCCCCGTACCGGACGGCCAGCGGCAGCTCGGCGCGGTCCACGTCGCGCTCTGCCAGCGCCGGTAGCGCGGCGCCGAGGAGTCGCCAGTACGCGCCCAACAGGTCGAGCACCTCGCCCACCAGCTCGGCGCGCTGCGCCGCGTCGAACGGGACCAGCACCTCCTGGGCCGCCAGGGTGGCCCGTGCGGCAGTGTCCGCCGGGCGCCAGCCCTGCCCGATGGCGTAGTGGACGAGCGTCCCCAGCGCCCTGCCCCAGCCCACCCTCCCCTGCTCCAGCTCGGGGTCGCCGCCGAAGCGCTCACCCGGGTCGAGGGGTTCCTCCTCGTCGGCCTCCCGGCCGACCCCGAGCCGGGCGAGCGCGGAGGGGCTCACGACCGGCGGCAGGGCCGCGCGCGGCAGCGTCTGGTCGATCCACGGTGCCGGCACCACGCCCACGACCTCGCTCTCCTCGAACGCGACCGGCGGCGCCGGTCGCGCGTACGGCACTCGCTCCAGCGTCACGCCCTCCAGCGCGCCGGCACCATCGAGCCCCAGCCCCAGCAGCGCAGCCAGCCACGGGCCGCCGCCGGTGGCGGCGCCCTCCCGCCCACCGGCGCGGGGGTTCAGCTTGAGGCTCCCCGTGATCACCAAGGAGTCGCGGGCACGGCTCGCCGCCACGTAGAGGAGGCGGTACGACTCCTCCGCGGCGCGGTCCCACGCCGCCACCTGTTCCTCGTCGAAGCCGGGAGCGCCGGCCAGGCGCACGGAGCCCGTGCCGGGCTCGACCAGGAGCGTCGCCGGGCGCTTGGAGCCCCGACCTCCGGCGTCGAAGACGGCGACGAGCGGGAACTCGAGCCCCTTCGAGGCGTGCACGCTGAGCAGCCGCACCCCGGTGCCGCCCTGCGGCATGTCGCCCGCCTCCGCGCGCGCAGCCAGCAGGTCGAGCCGCTGCAGGAACAGACCCAGGTCGCGCGGCGCCTCGGCGGCCACGTCGAAGAGCAGCGCGTCCACGTTGGCGCGCCCACGGCGCCTCAGGCTCTCCTGGAAGCGGTGGTCGCCGAGGGGGTAGCGCAGTATGCCCTTCACCGCCTCGAGGGGGGTGCCGCGCGCCAACTCCGCCAGCCGGTCCAAGCGCTGAGCCAGCGCCGGGAAGCGGGTGCGGATCAGGCCCGCTCGCTCCTCCGGGGTGGCGGCGGCGAGCGCCTCTATGTCGGGCAGCGCGAGCCCGGCGAGGGGGCTCCGCAGGAACGGCAGCAGGCTGGGCCCCTGCGGGTCGGCGCCGACGGCGAGGGCGTGCTTAACGTCGCGGATCTCGCTGCGCTCGTAGTAGCCCCTCGCCTGCACCACGAAGGCGGGCAGGCCGCGAGCGTGCAGGGCCGCCAGCACGCGCGCCAGTGCGGCGTGGCTGCGGGCGAGGACCGCCATGTCGGAGTACGGGACACCCAGCCGGTGGTGGGCCTCGAGGCGTTCGGCCAGGACGTCGGCCTCGTGGCCTCTCAGGACGTCCAGCGGCGCCTCCCCCTCCACCACCACCAGCTCCACGCGGCCGGGAACGCCGGCCTGAGCGCCGGCCCCCGTGACGGCCGGCGCCTCGGCCGGGCGGAACCCCAGCCCGCTTCCTGCCAGGTGGTCCGTGAGCCGGTTGAGGAAGCTCACCAGGGCCCGCGAGTGGCGCCGGCTGGCGGTTAGGGGCGGCTGCAGCTCGCCGCTCGCCACCGCCCCCTCGAGGGCGCGCCTGAACACGGTCACGTCGGCGTTGCGGAACCCGTAGATCGACTGCTTCGGGTCGCCCACCAGTTCCAGCTGGGCGCCGGCCGCCGCGAGCCGCTCGAAGAAGGCGCCCTGCAGCGGGTTCACGTCCTGGTACTCGTCGACCAGAACGCGGGGGAAGCGCCTCACCAACCGGTCGCGCGCCCGGGCCATGCCGACCAGGCGGTGCGCTCGCCGCTCCACCTCGCCCGGTGCGAGGGAGGCCGCGCCGAGGCGCTTGTCGTAGGCGCTGAGCGCCGCACGCCAGAGCGCCCTCAGGGCCCCCTCGGCGCCGGTGCGGCCGAAGCTGAGTTCGGGCGCCAGCGAACGGCCGGCGAAGAGCGCGGCGAGGAGGGGTTCGGCCACCCCCTCGAGGAGCGCAGCCTCGGCGTGGAGCGCGTGGTCCGGCGCCTCGGCCCGCAGGAGCAGTCCCTTCACCTCCTCCTCGAAGACGGCGGCGGCCTCCCACTCGCCCAGCAGCGAGAAACCCGGGTCGAGTCCCAGGATGGGGGCGTTCAGGCGCAGGCCGGCGATCATGAAGCCGTGGATGGTGCTGAGCACCGCCCCGCCAAGCTGGTCGGCGGCGCGCTCGAAGCGGGCGCGGTCGCCGGAGGTCGGCACGAAGACGCCTCCCAGGTAGGCGCCCGTGGCGAGGACCTCCGCGATGCCGTCCGACACGCGCTGGCGCAGCTCCGCCGCGGCCGCGCGCGTGAAGGTCACGCCCGCCACGCGCGCGAGGGGCACCCCGAGGTCGACGAGCTCCAGGTAGCGCAAGACGAGGCTCGTCGTCTTGCCAGTCCCGGCCGAGGCGATGCGGACCCTCACGGCGCCACCTAACGCACGCCCTCGCGGCACAGGTCGAACACGGGGCAGTCGCGGCAGATGTAGCCCGGGTTCGGCCTGACGACGCCGGCCGAGAAGCCGGGGAGCGACTCGCGCACGAGCCGCCGCCGCTCGGTCACGCGGCGCCAGGAGGCCTTCACGCCGCCCGGCGCCACCTCGGCGGGTTCACCGCCCACCGGCCATACCCTCACGTTCACGTTCTCCACCCGGAAGGACTTCTGCTCGAGGAGGGCCCCGACGGCCCAGTACTCGGTCCAGCGGTCCTTCAGGGCGCCGTCGGCGTCCACCTGGTCCACGTCGCCGTCCGGGAGCACGAACCGGTAGATGGTCACCCGGTGGCGGCCGCTGTCCAGGGTCTCCTTGCCGGTGGCGTGAAGGAAGGCCGTCGCGAACCCCTCACGGCCCCCCAGCTCCACGCCGTAGGTGAGACTCAGCAGGGTGGCAGCGTGTTCTCGCAGCCAGGCCGCGTAACGGGGGAACCCGGCGGTCAACTCGGCCAAGCCGGCCTCGTCCAGCTTCCCGCGGCGGCCGATGAGAGCGGAGCGGAGCCGCGCCGCCTCGTCCTCCGGGAACGCGGGGGCGTAGCCCATGGCCTCCAGCTGCGCCTCCCCCCAGAGCCGGAAGCTGCACTCGCTGTAGCGCCTGAGGCGCTCGACGAACGGGCGGCCAAGGTGCACGCGGGATAGGTCGGGCTCGAAGGGGGTCTGGCCGTCGAGCTCCAGCCGGCTGCCCGCCTCGACGTGCGGCAGGTCGGGCGGGTCGGCGGCGCCGAACAGGGCCTCGTCCCTCACGGACGGCCCCCCCTGGTCACCGCGCGGCGCGGTGATCACGAGATGATCGGCGCGCTCCAGCAGCTCGGCCGCCACGACGGCGTCGCGACCCTGGAAGCGGCGCGGCAGGCCCGGGCGGGCCCGCAGATCCCCGGCGTCCGCGCGGCGCTCCTCTGGCAGGAAGTAGTCCTCGCGCTCGCCGGCGCCGTATGCCCCCTCCACGGCGCCCACCAGGTAGGCCTTGCGGTAGCGCCGACCGGAGACCTCGTTGACGCCGAGGAGCGCGACGCCCGCCTCGAGGGTCCGGGGTTGCCTGGCGTCCTGGAGGAGCGTGGCCCACCACGCCCTGAAGCCGTCGCCGCTCCCGAGCTTCGCGGCCTCCTGCGCCTTGGCCAGCGCCTGCCTCGCCGTCTCCTTGGGGGCGCCGGGCAGCGCCTCTCGCAGCAGCTCCCTCGCCCACTCCACCGGCTCCAAGCCCACCTGGAGGCGGTCACGCCAGTGGCGCCAGACGTCGCCGTGTCCGTGGCGGTCGGCCAGCTCCGTCACCGCGTCGGTGCCGGCCACCCCCGCCGCGAGCGCCAGCCGGGCCAGGCCCTCCAGCGCCGGCACCGCGAGGAGGCGGGTGGGCGTCGGCAGGTCGGGCAGCTCCAGGAGATCGACCAGCGTGCGGCCGGGGCCGTCGTCCGCCAGGGCGCGCGGCGTCTCGTCCATCAGCGGGACGCCGTACTCCTCGGCCAGGACCACCAGCGCCTTGGCCCGGTCGGGCGGCACCACGACGGCCAGCTCGAGCGGGTCCATGCCCAGCCCGAAGAGGTCGCGCTTCAGGGAACTCATCACCCAGCGCCCCTCCTCCACCGGGTTCGCCGCGACGAAGCGCTCGACACGGGTGCCGGCGCGCGGCGGGAGCTCTGTGTGGGCGTCCGCGCCCGGCGGCGCCTCGGGGAGGCTCAGGCGCACGTCGACGTGGCCCGCCAGGGCCTCGAAGAGGCGGAGCTCGAGTGGGCCAAGCTCGCGCAGCCCGTCGACCACGAGCAGGTGCGGGGCGCGCCGCGGCTCGGCCCGCGTGAAGAGCTCGGCGCCGCCCTCGCTCGTCACGAGCTCGAGGGCCTCGCGGCGGGCGTCATCGTAGTCCCACACGTCCAGCATGCCGTGCTGGTAGGCGGTGTAGACCTGCTGGAAGCGCCGCTGTTCGGCGTCCGAAGCCAGCCGACGGTAGTCGGCGGGGGTCACGCCGAAGCGCTTGGCCTCGGCGATGGCGGCGGCGTAGAGGCGCGCCTCGCCCGGAGTGGGCAGCGCGCCCGTGACCTGGCGCAGCGCCTCGACCACGCGCACGAGCCGCGCGGTGCCCACCACTAGGGGCCGGAGCCGGCCGGCGGCGGTGAGAAGCCGGTAGTAGAGCTGCTGCGCGCTCATGAACTCGAAGCCGAGTACGGCGCGGCCGTCCTCGGTCAAGCGCCTGAGGACGTGGGCCCGCTGCATGGGCAGCCCCACCCACCACACCAGGCGCTGCGCGGCCAGGGCGTCGCGGGCCTCGCCCAGCAGGCGCGTCGTGCGGCCGGAACCGGGCGGACCCGTGATCAGCTCGAGGCTCACGCCGGCATCATACGAGCGGCCCGACGGGAGCCCGGTTCGTGCGGGGGCGGTCCGCCCCGGTCAGAGCAGGGGGCGCCCCCAGGGGATGGAGGCCAGCACGGCGACGATGGCCAGGGTGTAGAAGATGGCCGCCTGCATGGGTGAGTCCTTGCGCTTGGCGCGGGAGGCGCCGATGTGGAAGAGGACCGCGGCCACGATCATGCCGACCAGGTGCTCGGCGACGAAGAAGCGCACCGGCGTGTCCTTCATGGCGGCACCCATGTTGGCGAAGGCGGCCTTGGTGATGGGGCTGAGGAAGAGGTAGAGCACGAAGCCGACCAGGACCTGGAGGTCGAACAGGCCGGTGAGGAACCTGCCGACGTTGACCTGCGGCGGCGTCCAGCGGCCGCGCGAGGCCGCGCCGGCCCACGCCATGAACACGGCGACGAGGGCGACGATCAGCACGGCCCAACGGAGGTAGTTGTGCAACGTGAGCACGGAGACGTACATGGATCCTCCCGACGTCGCGCCGGTGGCGCCCGACGGGCGCGGCGCGACGATGACGGGACCCAGCATCGGCTATCGGTCCAGGGGGTGTCAAATCCGCCGCCACGAGCGGACGGCGGGCCGGCTCTCGGGTGAGGGGTGGCGCGCGCCGGGGCGGGAGGTAGCAGGAGGGGAACGCAAGCACACGCAAGTCCCCGGCGCGCACCCCAAGGGTAGCGCCGGGTGACTGACGGGGTTCTTACGGTGGGCCCCCCGCGGCTAGAGTGACGGCATGAGACTAGACGAGTTGCGCAGGGCCTACCGGGTGGGCAGCTTGGGCCGAGAGGAGCTGATGGCTGACCCGCTGGACATGCTCGCGGCCTGGGTGCGGCGGGCGGAGGAGGCCGGCGAGGTCGAGCCCAACGCGCTGGCGCTTGCGAGCGTGGCGGCCGACGGCCGACCGAGCGTCCGCTACGTGCTCCTGAAGGAGGTCTCGCCGGCGGGGCTAACCTTCTTCACCAACTACGAGAGCCGCAAGGCGCACGAGCTGGACGGCGCCGGCGTGGCCGCAGCGGCGCTCTGGTGGCCCCTGCTCGAGCGCCAGGTCCGGGCGGAGGGGCGCGTGGAGAGGGTGCCACGCGCGGTGTCGGAGGCGTACTTCGCGACGCGGCCGCGCGGCTCGCAGCTGGGCGCCTGGACCTCGCCGCAGTCGAGCCCGCTCGAAGACCGCGGCGAGCTGGAGGCGCGCGCCGCCGCGGTCGCCGCCCGCTTCGCGGGCGGCGACGTGCCCTGCCCGCCCCACTGGGGCGGCTACCTGCTGCGGCCCGAGCGCGTCGAGTTCTGGCAGGGGCGCGACGACCGGCTCCACGACCGCTTCCTGTACACCCGCGAGGGTGACGCGTGGGGCATCACGCGGCTGGCGCCGTGAGCGGCGCTCAGCGCGTGGGCAGGTTCTCCGGGTAGACGACCACGCCGGCGCCCTCGACGATGCCGTCGATGGTCGCGTTGGCCGCCAGCGCCACCGCGTAGTCCCTCACGCTCGCCTCGACCTCGGCGAACGGGGCGGTGCGCGCGGGGCGGTGGTCGTAGACGAGCACCAGGTGGTAGCCGAACTGGGTGGCCACCGGGCCCACGCTCTCACCGAGGGGGGCGGCCACGACCGCCGCCTCGAACTCGGGCACCATCGCGCCGAGGCCGAAGCAGCCGAGGTCGCCGCCACGGCTCTTGGTGCCGTCCGTCCCGAACTCGCCCGCGAGCTCGGCGAAGTCGGCGCCGCCCTCGAGCCTGGCGAGCAGGTCCTCGGCGAGCGTCTCGTCGGTCACGAGGATGTGGCGGGCGCAGTACTGTTCGGGCTCCTGGAAGCGCGCGCGCTCGGCGAGGTAGCGGACCCGCACCTCTTGGTCGGTCACCTCGCCGGCGGCCGTCTCGCGCACCTGCTGGAGGAGCTGTTGGATGACGTCCGATTCCTCGATCATCGCGCGCAAGGCGGCCTCGTCGGGGAAGCCGGCCGCCCGCACGACATCGCCGAACTCCTGGCCTTCCTCGAGCCCGGCCCGCACCCGCTCGAGCGTGGCGTTCAACTGCTCGAGGTCGGGCGTCAGGCCGCGCCGACGGGCCTCGGTGGCCAGCGCCAGCTCCTGCACGCGCTGGTCGATGTAGTAGGGCAGCAGGCTCCAGAGGTCGGTGGCGAGCTCGTCCGTGTAGGGTTGGCCCTGCTGCGCGGCCACGCCGCGCAGGGTGACGCCGAAGCGCCAGGCGATCTCGCTGGCGCGCTCCTCGTACGAGCCGAGGCGGATGACGACCGGGTCGGAGGCGCTGTTGGCGGCGGCCGGGTCCGCGTCGGCGCCCGACTGTGCGAACGCCGGGGCGGCCAGGCTACAGAGAAGCAACACCCCGGCGAGCAGGAAGACGCGGAGGCTGCCTGCGGCCGCCGGGCGGATGGTCGTTGGTGAGGTCATGGGGCGCACCCTAACACCCGGCTCCCCCGCCGCGCCCGCGCTGCGGAGGGCGCGTGTGAGGCGCCCCGGCGCAGGCGGCCCCGGAGGGGCGCCCCCGCTCAGCCGACCTTCTCGGCCACGGTGCCCCTGAGCTGCTCGTACAGGCGGCGCTGCTCGTCGGTGAGGTGGGTGGGCACCACCACCTCGACCTCCGCGAAGGCGTCGCCCCTCGCTCCCCCCTCGCCGGGCCAGCCCTGGCCGCGCAGCCGCAACACCCTGCCGGTGGACGAGCCGGGGGGCAGCGTCATGTCGACCTCGCCGTCGAGGGTCGGCACGCGGACGCTGCCGCCGAGCGCCGCCAGGTGGTCGGGCACGCGCAGCCGCACGTGAACGGAATCGCCGTCGATCCTGAAGGTGGGGCTGGCCACGTGCCTGATGTGGAGGATCAGGTCGGCGCCGCCGGGCGCCTGGCCGCGCAGGCGCAGCTTGGCGCCGCTTCGCACGCCGCGGGGGAGCGTGACCACCAGGTTCTTGTCGCCGACCCTGATGGTGGTCGGTCCGCCCTTGTAGGCTTGGACGACTCCGACGTCGAGGCGGGCCTCCACGTTGCTGGCGCGGGGCCTACCGAAATCGAAGGGGTTAGCGTCGGGGGCGCGCCCAGCGAAGTCGGACGGGCGTCCGCCGAAGTCGGCGCCGAAGCCGCTCCGGCCGGTGGTGAAGCCGCCGAAGAGCGACTGGAAGAAGTCCGAGAAGCCGGCGAACTCCTCGGGCGACACGGTGCGGTAGTGCGCGCCGCCACCGCCCTGCGCGAACGGCGGCACGCCGCCCGTACTGCCGTACTGGTCGTATAGCTTGCGCTTCTCCTCGTCGGAGAGGACCGTGTACGCCTCGTTGATCTCCTTGAAGCGCTCCTCGGCGCCGGGGTCGTCGGGGTTGCGGTCGGGGTGGTGCTTGGCGGCGAGCTTCCTGAAGGCGCGGCGGATCTCCTCCTTGGTCGCGTCCTTGCCGACACCCAAGGTCTGGTAGTAGTCCTTGTAAGCTGCCACGCTACTCTCCCGCCTTCCGCCACGCCCGCGGGCGCCACGCCACCTCGCGCGCCGTCAGTCGGCCCTCTCCGCCACCACCACCACGCGGGCCACGCGCACCAGCCTCTCGCCCTCCACGAAGCCGGGCTGGAACACCTCGGCGATGGCGCCGGGCTCGAGGCCGGGACGCGCCGGGATGGTGGTCAGCGCCTCGTGGAGGTGCGGGTCGAACGCCTCCCCCACCCGGCCGACGCGCCGGATGCCCAGTCCCGCCAGCTGGCGTTCCAGGTTCTCCTTCACCATCTCGACGCCGGTGACGATGCCGGCGGAGTCGTCCGACTCCGCCGCGACGGCCAGCGCCCGCTCGAGGTCGTCGTAGACGGCCAACACGGGGGCCAGCACCTCGTCGCGGCCCCGCTCGCGGGCCTGCTCGACCTCGCCCATCAGCCGCCTTCGCATGGTCTCCATCTCGGCCCTGACTCGAAGCACGCGGTCCGCGGCGTCGTTCAACTCCTCCTGCAGGGCACCGTGCTGCTCCCGCAGGCGCTTGAGCTCACCTCTGAGGATGTCGGCCTCCGTATCGGCGCCGGCGGCGGCCTGGGCCGCCGTGGCGTCTTGCGTCTCGCCCGCCTCGTTCGCGTGAGCGTTCCGCTCGTCCGCCCCGAAGGGCTCGGTCGTCGGCGCGGTCGTGGCCGCGCCGTGCGGTTCGCGGGTGGGCCCGCCACCGCCGTCGTGACGGTCGTGGTTATGGTTCATGAGTCCCTCTGTCCCGGTGTGGGCTCCTCCGGCACGCCGCCAGAGGAGCCCTCACCGACCTCAGCCCGCGGGCTTGAACTCCGCGTCGATGACGTCGTCGTCGCCGGGGTGCTGGTGCGCCTGGCCGGCGTCGTCGCCACTCGGCTGGGCTGCCGCCTGCTGCTGGGCGGCCGCGGCCTGCGCGAACTCCTGCAGCTTCTCGGCGAGGTCCTTGCCGATGCTCTCGAGGCGCTCCTTCGTGACGAGCTCGGACGCGAGCGCCTGCTGCGCCTCCTCGATGAGGCTCTCGACGGGCTTCTTCTGCTCGCTGGTGGCGCCCTCGGCCTCCTCCAGCGTCTTCTGCGCCTGGAGCCTCAGGCCGTCGAGCTGGTTCTTGGCCTCGGCGAGCTCCTTGGCGGTGCGGTCGGCCTCGGCGTTGGCGGCCGCGTCCTTGACCATGCGGTCGACCTCGTCCTCGCTGAGGGTGGTGGTGTTCTGGATGGTGATGCTCGCTGCCTTGCCTGTCGACTTCTCCTTGGCCGTCACGTGCAGGATGCCGTTGGCGTCCATGTCGTAGGTGATCTCGATCTGCGGCATGCCGGCAGGCATGGGCGGGATGCCGTCGAGCTTGAACCTGCCGAGCGACTTGTTGTGAGCCGCCATGGGCCGCTCGCCCTGCAGGACGTGCACCTCCACGCCGGTCTGGTTGTGGTCGGCGGTCGAGAAGGTCTCCGACTTCCGGACGGGGACGGTGGTGTTGCGGTCGATCAGCTTGGTGAAGACGCCGCCCTTGGTCTCGACGCCCAGGCTCAGCGGCGTGACGTCGAGCAGGACGATGTCGTCGACCGTGCCGGTCAGCACGCCCGCCTGCACGGCGGCGCCCAGCGCCACGACCTCGTCGGGGTTGACCGACTGGTTCGGCTCCTTGCCCAGGATGTCCTTGACGATCTTCTTGACGGCGGGGACGCGGGTGGCGCCGCCCACGAGGATGATCTCGTCGATGTCGGAGGCGCTGAGCTTGGCGTCCTTGAGCGCCTGCTCGAGGGGGCCCCTCACGCGCTTGAGGAGCGGGTCGACGAGCTCCTCGAACTTGGAGCGCGTGAGCTTGGTGTCGAGGTAGAGGGGGGTGTTGCTGGCCGGGTCCATGGAGATGAACGGCAGCGAGATGGTGGTCTCGGGCAGACCAGACAGCTCGATCTTGGCCTTCTCAGCCGCCTCGAGGAGGCGCTGCAGCGCCTGCTTGTCCTTGCGCAGGTCGACGCTGTACTGCTTCTGGAAGTCGTCGGCCAGCCACTGCACGATGGCGTAGTCCATGTCGGAGCCGCCCAGGTGAGTGTCGCCGCTGGTGGAGCGGACCTCGAACACGCCGTCGCCGACCTCCAGCACGGAGACGTCGAAGGTACCGCCGCCCAGGTCGAAGACGAGTACGGTCTCGTTCCCCTTCTTCTCGAGGCCGTAGGCGAGGGCGGCCGCGGTGGGTTCGTTGACGATGCGGAGCACCTCGAGGCCGGCGATGCGGCCCGCGTTCTGCGTGGCCTCGCGCTGCGAGTTGTTGAAGTAGGCGGGCACGGTGATGACGGCCTTGGTGATGGTCTCGCCGAGGCGCTCCCCGGCGTCGGTCACCAGCTTGCGCAGGACCATCGCCGACACCTCTTCGGGCGTGAGCTGCTTGCCCTCGACCACGAAGCGCACGCCGCCGTCGTCGCCGCGCACGACCTCGTAGGGGGCGCGCTCGGCCTCGTGCTTGATCTCGTCCCACGTGCGGCCGATGTAACGCTTGATCTCGAAGAGCGTGCCCTTCGGGTTCAGCACCGCCTGGCGCTTGGCCACCTGGCCCACGAGGCGCTGCTCGCCCTTGAACGCGACCACCGATGGTGTGGTGCGGTTACCCTCGGCGTTCACGAGCACCACGGGCTCGCTGCCTTCCATCACAGCGATGACGCTGTTGGTGGTCCCGAGGTCGATGCCTACGGCTTTTGCCATGTTCCTGGCTCCTTAGTTGGGGTTCGGCCTGCCGCCTCGCGTGGCCGGTGACCGGCCTCCTGGCGACGCGCGCGCCCATCTGGCTATAGCATGAAACCTGAGCAGATGGGGCGCAGGCTCGTCACTAGCCGGAAGTATAGCGGGGTGTGCGGGCGTTGTCAAGCAACTTGAGTCTGGTCGTATCAACTTCGCCGGCGCACCGAGCGAGCGGTCGGCTCAACCGTCCGGATCCGGCCGCCTACCATACCAGCGCATGCCGTACTGCACCGCCTCCGGCCTCTCGCTCCCCCGCCCCACAACGAACCGGCCGCTCTCCCAGGCGCCCGCCTCCGTGACCAGCACGAACTCCCGCCCGCCCTGCATGGCCACGTGACCGTTGGGAGTGCGCTGCTCACCCACCAGCGCCAGCAGGCGGTCGCCCTCCACCACCAGCTCCAGGCGCCCCCACGGCTCGCCCGAGTCGTAGACCCCGGCCAGCGCCCCGGCCGCGGGCCCCAGCCGCGTGGCGGCGGCGAACTCGCTCTCGCGCCCGAACGCCGGCTCGTCCAGGGGCAACCCGAGGTAGGCGTTCACCGCGGCGTGCCAGAGCCGCTTGATCGGCGCCTCGTCCACGTTCGCCAGCACCGCCACCCCTAGCCCCAGCGAGGGGACTCCGCCCTGGTGCGACGAGACGCCCTTCAGCGACCCGCCGTGGCGCCACAGCGACAGGCCGTGGTAGTCCTCGCGCATCATCCAACCGAGCCCGTACGACGTGAACCGCTCGGCCCAGCCGCGGCCGACGTGCAGCTGGGCGAGCAGCTCGGGCGACACGGCGAGGGCCCCCGGTTCGGGCCACAGCAGGTAGCGGAGGTAGGCCGCCAGGTCGAGCACGCCGGCCTTCATGAAGCCGGTGGCCAGGTAGGCGGGCGCCTCCTCCCACCTGGGCGAGTGGATGACCCCGCCCTCCGGGGTGGGCGTGTAGAGCTCCGTGAGCCGCCCGGTTGAGCGCAGCGCCTCCGTGTCGAAACCCGCGCCGCTCATCCCCAGCGGCGCCAGCACCTCGCGCGCCACGACGGCAGGGTACGGCTCGCCCGTAGCCGCCTCGATGACCGCCCCCAACAGCGCGTAGCCGTCGTTGGAGTAGCTCACGACGCGGCCGGGCGCTGCCAGCGCCGGCACCTCCTCGCCCGCCAGGTAAGCGAGCAGCGCGGCGTGGTCACCCACGTCCGGCGCACCCTCGTAGTCGCGAAGGTTGAACCGCTCGGCCGGGTCGCCCACCTGGCTCGGATGGATGGCGTAGTCGAGGCCCCGCACGGGCGGCAGACCGCTCGTGTGGCTGGCGAGGTGCCACACGCGCACCGGCCCGTCGGCACCGATCCCCGGGTAGGCGAAACCCGGCAGGTAGCGTGTGACCGGGTCGTCCAGCGACAGGACCCCGCGCGCCTGCAGGGCCAGCAGCGTGAGCGCCGTGAACGATTTGGTGAGCGACGCCAGCCCGAAGACGGTGTCCTCCTCGACGGGCAGGCCGCGCTCCCTGTCGCGCATGCCGTAGGCACGCGCGAAGGCCGTGGCGCCGCCGTCCACGACGGCCAGGGCCGCGCCAGGGACACCGTGCGCGGCGAGGAACCCCGCCGCGAACTCGTCGAGGCGCTCGAGCCAGCCGGCGGCGGGCCTCACGGTGGCAGGCCTCACGGCGGTGCCCACCTCAGCGCCCCTCCTCCACCGCGAGCGCGTCGCGCATGGCGTCGCCCAGGAAGTTGAAGCCCAGGACGACCAGCATGATGACGGCCCCGGGGAACACGGAGTACCACCACGCGTTGAAGATGAACTGTTGCCCGCGGTTGATCATCGTGCCCCAGCTGGCGAGCGGCTCCTGGATGCCGAGGCCCAAGAACGACAGCGTGGCCTCCGACAGGATGGCGCCTGCCACGCCCAGCGAGCCGATGACGATCATGGACGCCAGCGCGTTGGGCATCACGTGGCGCAAGATGATGCCGACGTCGCGCAGACCGAGCGCCTTGGCGGCCGTGACGTACTCGTTCTGGCGCACCCGCAGCACCTCCGAGCGCATCACCCGCGCCTCCCCCGGCCAGCTGATGAGCCCCAACGCCAGGAAGATGGTGGTGGCGCCGGAACCGAAGATGGCCACGATCACGATCAGGAAGAGGAGGCCGGGGATGGCGAAGAAGACGTCGGTGACCCGCATGATGAGGTTGTCGATCCAGCCGCCGAAGAAGCCGGCCATGGCGCCGAGCGTTATGCCGACCAAGAGCGCGATGCCCTCGGCGATGAGCCCGATGCGCATGCTGATGCGCGCGCCGTAGACGATGCGGGAGAACAGGTCGCGGCCCAGCTCGTCCGTGCCGAACCAGTGGTCACTCGACGGCGGGACGAGGCGGGCCGTGGCGATGCGCTGCGTGGTGGGGTCGTGAGGCGCGATCTGCGGCGCGAACACCGCGACGAGCGTGAACACGATCACGATGACGAGGCCGACCATGCCGAGCCGGTGACGAGCGAAGGCGCGAAGGCGGCGCGCTCGGCGCCACGCGCCCTTCGCAGCGGCCGCTCCGGTAGCGGTGGCGCTCACGCGTACCTGATCTGCGGGTTGATGACCGCGTAGAGCACGTCGATGACGATGTTGACGGCCACGAACAGCAGCGCCCCGAACACGAGGGTGCCGATGATGACGGGCGCGTCGCGGCGCGAGATGGCCGTGACCACGGCCCTTCCGAGGCCGGGCCAGTTGAAGACCGTCTCCGTGACGACGGAGCCCCCAAGCAGGTAGCCGACGTCGAGCCCGATGATGGTGATGACGGGGATGAGCGCGTTGCGGAGCTCGTGCTTGAAGATGACCTGCGGGTCGGCCAGCCCCTTGGAGCGGGCGGTGCGCGAGTAGTCCTTGCGCCTCTCCTCGAGGAGCGACGAGCGCATCACGCGGGCGATGGTCGCCGACAGGTGGGTGCCCAGCACCAGCGATGGCAGCACCAGGTAGCGGATGTCGCCGCCCCCGTAGCCGGCCACCGGGAACAGCGCCACGCCGTAGGTGTCCTGGGTGAAGAATATCTTGGCCAGCACCGCCTGCCAGAAGACGGGCATCGCCACGCCGAGCAGAGCGACGAGCATGAGCGTGTGGTCGATCCACGTGTACTGGTGTCGCGCCGCGAGGATGCCGGACGGGATGCCGATGAGGATGGCCACCAGCAGCGCCGCCGACATGAGCTGCAGGGTGCGCGGGAAGCGGTAGCCGATGATGGACCCGACCTGCTCGTCGAGCACGAAGCTCTTGCCCAGGTCGCCCGTGGCGGTGCGGAGCAGGAAGCGGCCGTACTGGGTATACCAGGGGTCGTTCAGGCCGAGGGAGTCGCGGACCCGTTCGATGGTGGCCGGGTCGGCGCGCTTGTACTGCTCGCCCATGACCGCCCTAACCGGGTCGCCCGGCATCAGATATGTGAGCAAGAAGATGATGGTGAACACGCCGAGGAGCGTGGGGACGGCCCAGAGCGCTCGGCGCAGGACGTACTGGAACAAGCCGGCCGTGTCCTCTCGGAAGGGGGGCTAGGTAGCGGCCGGGCCGCCCGGCGCGGTGAGCGTCAGGCGGCCCAGCCGTGGCGGGCTCGTTACTTCTTCTCTACGTACTTGAGCGGCGTGCGGTAGGTGCCGGCCGCCGAGACCTGGAAGTTGTCGATGTTCGGCTTGAGAAGGTAGGCGATCTTCGAGTAGCCGGACACGATCCACGGGGCGTCGGCCATGATCAGCTCGTGCGCCTGGAGGTAGACGGCGTTGCGCTCGTCGACGTCGCTCGTGGCGCGGGCCTGGTCGAGGAGCGCGTCCACCTCGGGGTTGTCGTACTCGGTGTCGTCGCGCCCGTGCGCGAAGAGGAAGTCGAACACCTCGCTGGGGTCGGCGAAGTCGGCGCTCCAGCCGGAGAGGAAGAAGACGACGTCGGGCTCGCCCACGTGCGTCCAGTAGGTGCTGTTGTCCTCCTTCTGGAGGACGATGCTCACGCCGATCTGGGCGAGCATGTCCTGCAGGGCCACGTGCGGCGCGTCGGAGTCGGAGGCGAAGTAGTAGAGCGTGATCGGGTCGAGCCCGGCGCCGCCGGGGTAGCCGGCCTCGGCCAGAGCGGCCTTGGCCTTCTCGACGTCGTACGGGTAACCGGCCACGTCGGCGGCCGGCATGTCGGGCGGCAGGACGCCCATGGTGCCGGGCACGCGCGCGCCCTCCATGAGCACGTTCCAGATCAGATCGCGGTCGACGGCGTAGTTGAACGCCTGGCGCAGCTTCACGTTGTCCTTGAAGGGGGGCTCGGTGACCTTGAAGCCCCAGTAACGGACGTTGAGGCCGGCCGCCTCGTGGTACTCGGCCGAGTACTCGTTCTTGATCGACTCGAGCTGGCCGTCGGGGAAGGCGAGGAGGACGTCGAGCTCGCCCTGGCGGTACTGGAGGAGGCCGGTGGTGGCGTCGGGCACATTGAAGAACACGACGCGGTCGAGCTTGGGCGCGCCTTCCCAGTAGTCGGGGTTCGCCTTCAAGACGAGCTGGTCGTCACGGCGCCAACCGTCGAACAGGAACGGGCCGGTGCCGACGGGGTTGTTGCTGAGCGACGCGCCGAGGCCGTCCAGCGCCTCGCGCGGCACCACGTAGGCGTTGACGAGGTCGGCGAGGAAGCGGTGGTTGGGGGCGTCGAGGGTCATCTCGACCGTGTAGTCGTCGACAACCCTGAAGCCGGCCACCGTGTCTGCTTCGCCGGCCAGGAAGGCGGCGGAGCCGCTCAGCGCCTGCAGGTACTCGGGGTGCTCGGAGACGGCCGTGTCCTCCGTGAGGTAGCGCAGGAGCGACCACTCGACGTCGTCGGCCTTCATCTCGCGATCGGCGTACGTCACGCCGGCGGCCTCCTGGAACAGGACGCCGTGGCGGAGGTGGAACGTGTAGGTGAGGCCGTCGTCGGAGATGTCCCACGACTCGGCGAGGGCCGGGATGACGGCGCCGCTCTCGCCGTCGAAGGTGGTGAGGCCCTCGTAGACGTTCACGAGCACGCGGCGCGTGGCGACGGTCGTGGAACGCCAGGCGTCGAGGTGTTCGGGGTCGGCGTCCACGGGGTAGTTGAGCGTTCCCGCGGCCGAAGCGCTGCCCCATAGGGCGAGCACGCCGAGCGTCAGAAGCAACAGGCGACGAAGGTGCACCACGTTCAACTCCTCCCCGGCGCCCGGTTGGCGCGGGCGCCGGTCCCGCTGGTCCAGTACCGCACCCACCGCGCCAGGTCGCGCCACCCGCTCACGCGGGCGGCGTCACTCGGCTCGAGCGGGCCTGTGACGGACCTCACGAGTTGGCGAAGTGTAACAGAGCACCCCGAAGGGGTAAAGGTCGACCCCGGGCGAAGGCCGCTCCTGCACGCCAGACGTGGAGGGTCGGTCGCGGCGCCACCCCGACCGGCGGTAACGTCAGGGTAGCGGTCGCGCCTGGCGCGACCCTGGGCCCGGCGCGTCAGGCGCCCGGCGCACCCGGGAGGGAACATGCTCTACCTGATCGTGGCACGAGACGGCAGCGACGCTGAGGCGCAGGCGCGGCGCGCGGCGGCCCGCCCAGCGCACCTGGAGGCGGCCAAGGCCCGCGTGGAGCAGGGGCTGCTTCCACTGGGTGGCGCCCTGCTCGACGAGCAGGGCGCCATGATCGGTTCGGCGGTGGTGATAGAGGCCGCGGACGAGGTCGAGGCCAGGGAGATCGTCGAGAACGACCCGTACACCAAGGCGGGGGTGTGGGTCAGCTACGACATCTGGCCGTTCAAGCGCGCGTTCTGACCCGCCCGCAGCTCAGGGCTCGCCCTCCCATGGCCCCTCGACGTTGGGCGCCGCCCACTGGATGCCGAGGAGCTCCTCGACGGTCGCCGTCTCGCCCGCCGCGTAGCGCAGGTTCCCCTTGCGGTCGGTGAGCGGCCCGGTGAACGGATCGAACGCCACGGGCGTGGCGCTCATCTGCTCGATGCGCTTCGCCACGAGGTCGAGCACCGAGAGGGTGCCCAGGTCGGGCGTGTCGACCGTCTTGGCGGCCAGGGCGTCCACGTAGGCCGGGTTCACGACCATGCCGGGCTCGGCGCCCACCTCGACCGCGCCCTCGGCCAGCAGCCAGAAGTAGTCGACGTCCGCCAGGTTCTTGGTGGTGTAAGTGCCGTCGATGACGCGGTGCAAGATCTCGGTGGTGAGGACGCCCCAGTGCACGAGCTGGCCCGAGGCGATCGTGTCTGGCGCGTACGGCAGCATCGAGGCGTAGTGGGAGAAGCTCGGGTAGCCCCGCTGGGCGGCCGTCTGCGCCACGGTGGGGGTGTCCTCCGTGAAGGCGAACACGTCGGCGCCGTCAGCGATCAGCGCCTCGGTGGCCTCCTTGGCGCCGGCCGGGTCGAACCAGTTGTAGATCCACCGCACCATGACGGTGGCGTCGGGGTTCACCGCCGCCACGCCGAGGGCGAAGGCGTCGATGTGCCGCTTGACCTCGGGGATCGGGAAGGCGCCGATGTAGCCGACCTTGCCGGACTGGCTGAGCGCCCCCGCGATCAGGCCGTTGACGTAGTAGACCTGGTAGAAGTCGGCCATGTACGTGA
>CAYNNL010000034.1:0-19616 GCA_964398765.1 uncultured bacterium
TGGAAGTACACGGGGTTGGCGGCGTCCGGCTCGAAGAGACGGCGCAGGCGCACCACGAAGTTGTCGACGGTGCGTGCGCTCGGGAAGGTGGCCTCGCCCCACACGCCGTCAAGGATCTCGTCGCGGCTGACGACCTCGCCGGCCCGGCGGGCCAGCAGCCCTAGTATCCCGGCCTCGCGCTGGCTGAGCTCGACGGAGGTGCCGTCGGCGAGCTGAGCCGTCCAGGCGCGCAGGTCGACGGAGTGGCCCCCGAACACGAGGCGCGAGGCGCCGGCCCTTAGGGCCCCGGTGCGGTCCAGCAGGCGCCTCACCCGGAGGAGGAACTCCGGCAGGTGGAACGGCTTGGCAAGGTAGTCGTCGCCGCCCGACGCCAGCCCCTCCACGCGCTCCTCGGGCCGGCCCTTGGCCGACAGGAAGAGCACGGGCGTGTCGTCGCCGGCGGCGCGCCGCTCGCGGCAGAGCGCGTAACCGTCCTTGTGCGGGAGCATGACGTCGAGCACCACGAGGTCGGGGTACTCGTCGCGCCAGGCGCTCGCGCCCGACCGCCCGTCGAGCGCATGACGCACCTCGTGCCCCTCGGCCTCGAGGTTGTCGGTCAGGACAGACACGAGCGCGGCCTCGTCCTCGATGATCAGCACCCTGGTGCCCTGTGCGCCCGTCACGCTGCCGCCCCCGCCCCGGCCGGCCGCACCTGGTGCGCGCCGGGCTCCGACAGCGGGAGGAGCACCGTCACCACCGTCCCGCCGCCCTCACCGGCGTCGAGCCGCACGCGGCCTCCGAGCGACGCGGCGACGCGCCCCACGAGGTAGAGGCCCAACCCCAGGCCCGGCGCGGTGCGGGTGAGCTCGTTGCCGACCCTGTAGAAGCGCTCGAACACCCGCGTCCTCTCCCCCTCGGGCACTCCGCTGCCCGCGTCGACCACCCGTAGTCTGGCCCAGTCGCCCTGCCGGTCGAGGTGGACGTCTACGGGCTTGGTGGGGCCCGGCGTGTACTTGATGGCGTTGTCGACGAGGTTCTCAAGGATGGTCGCCACGTCGTCCGGGTCGGCCTCCACTGGAAGTGGTTCGCCGGCGGCGTGCAGGTTCAGCCTGGCGCCTCGCGCCTCGTAGGCGTGCCTGGATCCCTCCAACACGTCCGCGATCAACGTGGTCAGTTCCGCCCCTCCGCGCGCGCTGACCTCGGCGCCGGCCTCGAGCCGCGCGGTCGCGAGTACCTGCTCGCCCGTCCGCTCCAACCGGTCGACCTCGAGGCTCATGGTGTGCAGGTACGACTGCAGCTTCTCCGGCGCCAACGCCCGGATCTGCATCGTCTCGATGAGGAGCCTGAGGGTGCTCACGGGCGTCTTGTACTCGTGACCGATGGCGTCGAGGAAGTTGCGCTGACGCCGCTTCAGCTCGCGCTCAGCCCTGAGGTTGCGCGCGATGACGAAGAGGCCCGCCATGACCACGAGGACGAAGAACGGCCCCTCGAACGCCAGCATGCGGATCACGCGGCGTTGATCGGCGAGGAAGTCGCCGAGCGCTTGTGGCTCCACCTCCACGCCGCGACCCCCCGTCACGAGGTGCAGGTACGGCTGTTCGGCGAGCGCCGCGCTCACCCGAGGGGCGGCGCCCTGCTCGAGCAACAGGTTGAGCGCCTCGGCTTCGCGCTCGAGCCCGGCGATCTTGTTGGCGCTCACGTCTGCGACGTAGCGGCTCATGAAGTAGATCCACCAGCCCATCTGCGCCGTGACGAACACGATGATGACCACGAACGCAACGCGCGTGGCGCGGTGCGAGGTGAGGACGCCGCGCGTCAGCCGTGTCCGCATGCCGGTAAGCTTAGCCTCCTGCTCGCGGTGGTCGCGGCCCGGGCGTTACCCGAACAAGCGTCAATCCGTCGGCGCGCGCCCGAACCGACTCGCGAAGTAGGGGCGCGTCTCCTCGTCCGGACTCCACAGATAGCTGCCCCGGCCCCCCGGCGTGCGCTACGCTCGAGGCATGGTGCTACCCGCTCGCAGCGTGCCCGGTGCCCCGGGAGGCGCGAAGGTCGGCACCCCGGCCGACGCTCCCCGCCTGAGCCTCGCCGGGGCGCAGACGGTCGCGCGCGAGCGCTTCGGCCTCGTGGGTCGGGCCTCGCGCCTGCCGAGCGAGCGCGACCAGAACTTCAAGCTCGACTGCGCATCCGGCGGCGCCTACGTGCTCAAGGTCTTCCACCGGGACGAGGACCCCGAGTTCGTTGAGGCGCAGGCGCGCGTGTTCCACCTCTTGCTGGAGGTGCCGCGGCGCGTCTTCCCGACCCTGGTGCCCACCGTCGAGGGCGATCCCTACGCGCAGGTCACGGTCTCCCCCACGACCGGCACGGCGACCGGGCCGGATGGCCAGCGCCACATCGTGTGGGTGACGCGCTTCATGCCTGGCGCGCCGGCGGCGCTCGCAGATGCCCCTTCCCTGGACGCGCTGCGTGACCTGGGCGGCGTGCTGGGGCAGATGGACGCGGTGCTGGCACGCAACCCGCAGCCTGCCGCCAGGCGCAGGCTCGTGTGGTCGGCGCAGTCGGCGCCGGCCGTGATCCGCAAGCACGTCCACCTCCTGGCTGACCCGAGCAGGCGCGCCCTCGCCATGAGCACGCTCGCGGGGTTCGATGCGCATGCGCGCCCGCGGCTGGCCGGCCTGCGCCACAGCCTCGTCCACAACGACGTGAACGATCACAACCTCCTGCTGGAGGAGGGGCGTGTGAGCGCCGTCCTCGACTTCGGCGACATGCTGGAGTCGTACACGGCCTGCGAGCCGGCCCACGCCGCCGCTTACCTCATGCTCGACCACCCGGACCCGCTCGCGGTCGCGGTTGCCGTCGTTGGGGGTTACCACGCCGCCTACCCGCTCAGGGAGGCCGAGCTGCACGTCCTCTACGACCTCATCCGCCTCCGCCTCACCCTCAGCGTCGTGTTGAGCGCGCACCAGCAGACCCTCAGGCCCGACGACCCGTACCTGAGCGTCTCGGAGGCCCCGGCGTGGCGGCTCTTGGAGCGCTTGGCGTCGGAGGACCCGCCCCGTCACGAGTTCGTGGAGGCGATGCTCGCGGTGGGAGGCGAAGGGTGACGGGCGTGCCGGTCCGCAGCTCACAGGAGTTGTTAGCCGCCCGCCGGGCTCATCTGGGCCGCGGGCTGAGCGTCAGCTACCGCGAGCCGCTCAAGATCGTCAGGGGCGAGGGGCAGTACCTGTTCGACGCCGAGGGGCGCTCCTTCCTCGACTGCGTCAACAACGTCTGCCACGTGGGGCACTGTCACCCGCGCGTCGTGGCGGCCGGGCGGGCCCAGATGGCGACGCTCAACACGAACACCCGCTACCTCCACGACGCGCTCGTGGAGTACGCCCTGCGGCTCACGTCCACGCTGCCTCAGCCCCTAAGCGTCTGCTACTTCGTGAACTCGGGCAGCGAGGCGAACGAGCTGGCGCTGCGCCTCGCGCGGGCGCACACGGGTGGGCGCGACGTGATCGCGCTCGAGCACGGCTACCACGGTCACACCCAGGCGTTGATCGACGTTAGCCACTACAAGTTCGCCGGGCCCGGTGGGGAGGGGTGCCCCCCGACGACGCAAGTGGTCCGCCTGCCCGACCCGTACCGCGGCGAGCACAAGGGCTACGACGAGACCGCCGGCCGAGCCTATGCGGCGGACGTGGCGGCAGCGGCGGAGGCCGTCCGTGGCCTCGGGCGCCGGCCGGCTGCCTTCCTGGCCGAATCGATCTCCGGCTGCGGCGGCCAGGTCGTGTTCCCGCGGGGCTACCTGAGGGCGGCGTACGAGGCGGCGCGCGAGGCGGGAGCCGTCTGCATCGCTGACGAGGTCCAGGTCGGGTTCGGGCGCGTGGGGGAGCGTTTCTGGGCATTCGAGCTGCAGGGCGTGACCCCCGACATCGTGACCATGGGCAAACCGATCGGCAACGGCCACCCCCTGGCGGCCGTGGTCACCACACCGGAGGTGGCCGCCTCGTTCGAGACGGGGATGGAGTACTTCAACACGTTCGGCGGCAACCCCGTCTCGTGCGCCGTGGGCCTGGCCGTGCTCGACGTGATCGCCGAGGAGCGCCTCCAGGAGCACGCGCTCGAGGTGGGGCTGCACCTGCTGGCCGGCCTGCGAGGCCTGGCGGACGCCCACGCGCTCGTCGGCGACGTCAGGGGCGCCGGCCTGTTCGTGGGCGTGGAGCTCGTGAACGACCGCGCCACGCTCGAGCCCGCCACCGGCGCGGCGCGGCGGGTGGTGGAGGCCCTCCGCCGCCGCGGGATCCTCCTCTCCACGGACGGGCCGCACGCGAACGTCATCAAGATCAAGCCCCCGCTTCCCTTCACCACTGCGGACGCCGACAGGCTCGTCGCGGAGCTGGGCGTCGCGCTCGCTGAGGCCTGAACGGTCGGCGCGGCCGCCGCCGCGGGCGTCACCGACGGGTGGCAAGCGTGCGATACCATCAAGGGTGCTGACTAGCGCCCTCCCCCAAGACGCCTACGTACCGGACCCCGACAGGTGGCGCACGCTCGCCGTGCTGTCGGTCGTGCTCTTCATGTCGCTCATCGACGTGAGCATCGTCAACGTGGCCCTCCCGTCGATCCAGCTCGGCCTGGGGGCCACGGACTCGCAGCTCCAGTGGGTGCTGTCGGGGTACGCGCTCACCTTCGGGGTGGGGCTCGTCACGGCCGGACGGGCCGGCGACATCTACGGCCGCGCCCCGCTCTTCGTGGCAGGGGTGGCGCTCTTCACCGCGTCCTCCGCGGCGGCGGGCCTGGCGCACGACGCCACGCTCCTCAACGTGGCCCGGGCCCTGCAGGGGATCGGCTCGGGTCTCATCAGCCCGCAGGTGGTCGGGATGGTGCAGCAGTACTTCAGGGGAGCGGAGCGCGCCAGGGCGTTCGCCATCTTCGGGGCGGCCGTGGGCGTCTCCGTCGCCGTCGGGCCGCTACTGGGCGGCCTCCTCATCCAGGCGGGCGGTCCCATGCACGGCTGGCGCTGGACCTTCTTCGTGAACGTCCCCGTGGGGGTCACGGCCATCGTGCTGGCGCTGCTGTGGTTCCCGCGGCCGCTACTGAACGAGCTCCCGCGCCGCGCCGGCGCCTCGGGCGCCGCGGACCGGCACCTCGACCCCGTCGGCGCCGTGCTCCTGGGTCTGGCCGTCCTGGCCCTCCTCCTCCCGTTCGTCGAAGGCAGGGAGGGAGCCGCGGTGTGGTCGTCCATCCCGGTGGGCATCGCGCTCGTCGGAGCTTGGCTCTGGTGGGAGCGGCGCGAGAAGCGCCTCGGCCGGCGCCCCATGGTCGACCTCGGCATCTTCGGCGTGCGCAGCTTCGCCAACGGTTCGCTCCTGATAACCGTCTACTTCGTCGGCATCACCAGCGTGTGGGTGCTGGTGGCCCTCTACCTGCAAGACGGCCTGGGCCGCACGGCGCTCCAGACTGGCCTCATGGGCCTCCCGAGCGCCGTCCTCTCTGCCTTCGCGGCCCTTCTGGCGGGGCGCAACGTCATCCGACACGGCCGCAAGGTCGTGATCTTCGGCATGTACAGCGCCCTGTTCGGGCTGGCGGCCAGCATCGTCGTGGTGTGGCTGCGCTCGCAGGGGCTCGCCAGCGAGTGGTGGCTGCTGCTCACGCTGAGCTTCCTTGGCATCGGGCAGGGCTCGGTCATCACCCCGAACCAGACGCTCACGCTCGCCGACGTCCCGCTCGAGTACGCCGGCAGCTCCGGGGGCATCATGCAGACCGGCCAGCGGATCGGCACCTCGGTGGGCATCGCCATCATCACGGCGGTCGCCTTCGCCACGCTGGCGCGGAGCGACTGGTCGGTCGCGATCATGACGGGCTTCGCGGCGATCATCGTCATCGTCTGCTGCTCGCTGGCTATCGCGTACGCCGACCTCAGGCAGAGACTGCTCCGGTAAGCTCACGGGCATGACGGGCGTCCACCATGTGACGGGGATCACGAGCGACGTTCAGGCCAACGTCGACTTCTACGCCGGGTTGCTGGGCTTGCGGCTCGTCAAGCAGACCATCAACCACAGCGACCCTGGCGTGCTGCACCTCTTCTACGGTGACGCCGCCGCCAACCCGGGCACGCTGCTCACCTTCTTCGCGTGGCCGGACGGAGCCGGCGGCAGGCGAGGTCACGGGCAGGCCACCGAGGTCGGTCTGCTCGTGCCGCGGGCGTCCATCGGTTACTGGACCTCCCGGCTGCTCGAGCACGGCGTGCCGTTCCAGGGACCCACCGCCTCCGGCAGCGAGACACGCCTGACGTTCGAGGACCCCGACGGCCTCCAGCTGGTGCTAGTGGGGGCAGGCGTCGGCGAACGCCCCGACGTGCCGGGGGGCGCCGAGTCCGGGAGCGCCGAGTCAGGGGGCGCCCAGTCCGACGTGCCAGCGGCCGACCGCATCCGGGGCATAGCGCATGTGACCCTCTGGACCGAGGATCCCGCCGGAACGGGCGCGATGCTCGAGGAGGTGTTCGGCTTCGTGGCGGTGGCGAAGAACGGGGCGGTGACCACCTACTCGTCCGGCGCACCGATCGGCGGCACGGTCCACGTGCGCGACGTCACGGGCTTCTGGCCGGCCGCTGACGGCGCCGGCAACCTGCACCACGTGGCACTCAGGAGCTCTGACGGGGCCGGGCTTGCCGGCTACCGCGACCAGGTGCTGCAGCGCGGCCTCGAGCTGTCCGAACCGCGCGAGCACGGCTACTTCACGAGCATCTACTTCCGTGAGCCGGGCGGCAGCCTCATCGAGGTGGCTACGGACGGGCCGGGCATGACCCTCGACGAGTCGCCCGCCGAGCTGGGGTCGCGCCTCGTGCTGCCGCCCGGGCTCGAGCCGCGCCGCGCCGACATCGAGGTCGTCATGCCGCCGTTCGCGCTGCCCGGCACGCCGCGCCGCCCGGACCGGTCGCTGGGCTGGGTCCACCGCTACGTGCCGGGCACGTCGCCGCTCACGCTGCTGGTGCTCCACGGCAGCGGCGGCAGCGAGGCTCAGCTCCTGCCGCTCGCCAGGCGCGCCGGAGCCGGCGCCAACCTCCTCGCGCCGCGCGGCCGCTCGACGGCCGAAGAGCAGCTGCGCTACTTCGCGCGGCGCCCGGACGGTAGCTTCGACGTGGCCGAGCTGGAACACGAGGCTGACGCGCTTGCCGAGTTCGTGGTGGAGGCGGCGGACTGGTACTCGTTCGACCCGGCGCGGGTGATCATCCTCGGCTACAGCAACGGCGCGCACGTCGGCGCGGCTGCGCTGGCCCGCAACCCGTACACGTTCGAGGGGGCGGCGCTACTCAGGACGGTGGCGCCGGTCGAACTGCCCAGCGGGGCCGACCTGAGCGGCAAGCGCGTGCTGATGCTGCAGGGCGCCGGCGACAAGCTGTTGCGTGACGGGGCCGACGAGCGGCTTGCCGCCTACCTCCGGGCGGCGGGTGCCGACCTGACGCTCACCACGGTCGAGGGCGGTCACCTGCTCGGCGCCGCCGACGACGAGGCGCTGGCGGCGTGGCTGACGGAGGGCAGAGCGTGACCTCGCCGACCGACCGTTCCCCCGCCGACGACCTGGCCCACCTCAGTCCGGAGCGCCTGGCGGCCGCGGTGCTGCCCGCGGCGACGGTCGAAGAGGCGGTCCGGCTGGTGAAGGGTTTCGCCGACCCCACGCGGCTGCGCGTCCTGGCGCTCCTCCGTCTGGGGGAGGTGTGCGTCCACCAGATCGTGGACGCGCTGGAGCTCGAGCAGTCCGCGGTGAGCCACCAGCTGAGCACCCTCCGCGGGGCGCGGCTCGTGACGTCTACCCGGCGTGGCCGGCACGTCTACTACCGCCTGGCCGACGAGCACGTGGCCGCCATGCTCGAGGGCGTGCTGCTCCACAGCCAGGAGGCCTGACCGGCGGCGTCCGCGGCGTGAGGTCCGCCCGCCATATGAACGTTCTGTCATATATAATCGGGGTGCCGGCCGGGAGGTCCGGCGCGCCATGCCGACCGCCACGCTCGAGCTGAAGCGGCTGCTGCCGGGTCACGCGCCCCGCGAGGACGCCTGCACGGCTCACCTGACTGCGGCCATCGCCGGGCTGGCGGGCGTGCGAGCGGCGCGCCTCGAGGGGGAGGGCGGCGACGTGCACGTGAGCGTCGACTACGACCAGACCCGGTTGTCGCGCGAGGACCTGACCCGCATGGCCGGCGCCGCCGGCGAGGCGGTGGGCCGCCGCTTCGAGCACGTCGAGTACCAACTGGCGGGCCTCCACTGCGCCGACTGCGCCGACAAGGTCGCCTCCGTCACCGCCAGGCTCCCAGGCGTGTTCGACACGAACGCCAGCTACGCCAGCGAGAGGCTGACGGCCACCCTCGACCGCGGGGTCGCGGCGCCGGCCAGCCTGGTGGCGCAGGTAGAGGGTCTCGGTTACCGCGTGCTACCCCCCAGCTCGGCGGCCGGCGCCGCGCCGGCCTCAGCCCCTGCTCACGGCGAGCACGACCACGGCGTGGCGGGCCACGTGTCCGACCGGCGGCGGCTGCCTCCCGACCTAGCCCTGAGCCTCGTGGCCGGGGCGACGCTCCTGGCGGGCTTCATCACACAGCAGGCGGGCGGTCCCGCCTGGGCGTGGCTGCCCACCTACCTGGTCGCCTACCTGGCCGGCGGCTGGCACGCCACCAACCACGCGGTCCGCGCCATGGCGGTGGCCAGGTTCGACATCGACCTGTTGATGGTGGTGGCCGCGCTCGGCGCCGCCACCCTGGGCGCGTGGGCCGAGGGCGCCCTCCTCCTCTTCCTGTTCAGCCTCGGTCACGCGCTCGAGCACCTCGCCATGAACCGGGCGCGCTCGGCCATCCGCTCCCTCGCCGACCTCACACCCAAGACGGCCCGTGTCCGTCGCGACGGGGTCGAGGTCGAGGTCCCGGCCCTCGAGCTCGGAGTCGGAGAGCTGGTCATCGTCCGCCCCGGCGAGCGCGTCCCGGCCGACGGCAGGGTGGTGCACGGCGCGAGCCACGTTGACCAAGCGCCCATCACGGGCGAGAGCATGCCCGTCCGCAAGGGCGTGGGCAGCGAGGTGTACGCGGGCACCATCAACCAGGCCGGGGCGCTGGAGGTCGAGACCACGAGGGCGCCGGAGGACACGACGTTGGCCCGCGTCATCAAGGCGGTCGAGGGCGCCCAGAGCGCCAAGTCGCCCACCCACCGCTTCACGGACCGGTTCCAACGCACGTTCTCCCCCATCGTCCTCGGCGCCACGGTCCTCCTCATCGTCCTGCCGCCCCTGTTCGGCGTGCCGTTCCAGACGAGCTTCATGCGGGCCATGGTGCTGCTCGTCGCGTCCAGCCCGTGCGCGCTCGCGTTGGCCACCCCGTCCGCGGTGCTGGCCGGCATCGCGCGCGGCGCCCGCAGCGGCGTCCTCATCAAGGGCGGTGCCCACCTGGAGAACGCCGGCCTGGCGGATGTTGTCGTGCTCGACAAGACGGGCACCCTCACGGAGGGCAAGCCGGCGCTCACGGACGTCGTGCCCACCGGCGTCGATGAGGGGCGGCTGCTGCAGCTGGCGGCCAGCCTCGAGAGCCGCAGCGCCCACCCACTCGCGACCGCCATCCTCGCCGGAGCCGAGCGGCGGGGCGTGGTGCCGGCGGAGGTCGGCGACCTCGAGGAGGTGAGCGGCAAGGGCGTCACCGCCCGCGTCGACGGCGCCCCCGTCCTGCTCGGCAACCGCGCGATCATGGCCGACGCCGGCGTCACCTTGGGCGCCGCGGCCGAGGCTCGAGCCGAGGCGCTCGAGCGCGCCGGCAAGACCACCGTCTTCGTGGCGGAGGGCAGCGTGGACGGGGGCGGCCCGCGGCTCGTCGGCATCCTCGCCCTCCGCGACGAACCGCGCCCGGCCGCGCGCGGCGCGCTGGCGAGCCTGCGGCGCCTGGGGGTCAAGCGCCTGGTGATGCTGACCGGCGACACCGACCGCGTGGCACGTGCCGTGGCCGAGGAGCTCGGCATCGACGAGGCGCGTGCCGGCCTGCTCCCTGAGGACAAGGCGCGCGCCGTCCACGAGCTCCGGGCACGCTACCGGCGCGTGATCATGGTCGGCGACGGCGTCAACGACGCCCCCGCCATGGTGGCCGCCGACGTCGGCATCGCCATGGGCGGCGCCGGCAGCGACGTGGCCCTCGAGACCGCCGACATCGCCCTCATGGCCGACGACCTGACCAGGCTGCCGTACGCCATCTCGCTGTCGCGCGCCAGCCGCCGCACCATCGTCATCAACCTCGTCGTCAGCCTGGGCGTCATAGCGCTCCTCGTCCCGAGCGCCCTCCTCGGCCTTACCGGTATCGGCGTCGCGGTCGCCATCCACGAGTCGAGCACGCTCGTGGTCGTGGCCAACGCGCTGCGGCTGCTGGCCTTCAGGGAGCGAGGCGTCACGGCCGCCTGAGCGACGAGGGCGCATGCTGAGGCATGGCGCATTCCTCCACCAGCGACGCCCACCAGGGAAGGTGGGTGGTCCTGGCGGCGGTGCTCGGCTCGAGCATGGTGTTCCTGGACGGCTCGACCGTCAACGTGGCGCTCCCGGCCCTGCAGGTCTCGCTCGGCGCCAGCGTCACGGACGTCCAGTGGGTCATCAACGGCTACGCGCTCTTCCTGGCGGCGTTGCTCATGCTGGGCGGCTCCCTGGGCGATCACCTCGGCCGCAAGCGCGTGTTCGTGATCGGCATGGTGTGGTTCACGCTCGCCTCGGTCTGGTGCGGGTTGGCGGCGAACGTGCCGCAGCTGATCGCCGGGCGGGCGCTGCAGGGCGTCGGCGGCGCGCTGCTCACGCCAGGCAGCCTCGCACTGATCAACGCCAACTTCCCCAAGGGCCGGCGCGGCGGCGCCATCGGGCGCTGGTCGGCGTTCTCAGCCATCGCCTCGGCGGCGGGACCCATCCTGGGCGGCTGGCTGATAGACACGTTCACCTGGCGCTGGATCTTCTTCATCAACGTTCCGCTCGCCGCCGCGGCGATCGCCATCACCCTCTGGCACGTGCCGGAGAGCCGCGACGCCGAGGCCACGCGGCGCCTCGACTACCTGGGTGCCGCGCTCGTCACGCTCGGTCTAGGGGGAGTGGTCTACTCGCTCCTCGAGGCGCCGGCCCGCTCGTGGGGCGACCCGGTGGTCGCCGCGGCCGGGCTCGGGGGCCTGGCGCTCCTCGCCGCCTTCCTGGTCTTCGAGGGGCGCACCGAGGAACCCATGGTGCCGCTGCGGCTGTTCCGGTCGCGGGTGTTCAGCGGCATCAACGTGGTGACGCTGCTCCTATACGCCAACCTCGCGGGCCTCATGTTCTTCCTGCCCATGTTCCTCATCCAGGTACGCGGCTTCTCGGCCACGGCGGCGGGCGCCGCAGGTCTCCCGCTGGTGTTACTGCTCCTGGTGGCCTCGGGGTGGTCGGGCCAGCTCTACGACCGCATCGGGCCGCGGGTGCCCGTGGGTGGCGGGGCGCTCCTCACAGCGGCGGCGTTCGCGCTCTTCGTGGCCTTGGGTAAGGCCCCGAGCTTCCTCGTGGCGGTGACCCTGCCCATGACGGTCATGGGTGCCGGGATGGCGCTGCTGGTGGCGCCCCTAACCACGACCGTCATGGCGGCCGCGCCCGACCACCTGGCAGGGACGGCCTCCGGGATCAACAACGCCGTGTCGCGCGTGGCGGGTCTCCTGGCCGTGGGGGTGCTCGGCCTGGTGATGCTGGCGACGTTCGGTGCCCACCTGGAAGGGGCGCTGCCCGGCTCCGGTCTGCCGCTCCTCGCGCAGGAGGCGTTACTGGCCGACCGGAGCGACCTAGCCGGTATGACGTTGCCGCCCGACCTCACGCCCCGGGAGGTCGCGGCGGCGCGCAGCGCGGTGGGGAGCTCGTTCACCGCCGGCTTCAACAGGGTCCTATCCGGCATGGCAGCGGCAGCCCTGCTGGCGGCGCTGCTCGCCGCCGCCACGCTGCCTGGCCGGAGCGCCGCCCCCGCCGACCGTGGCGAGAGCGGGGCCGGTCCGGGCTAGCCGGCGCCGGCGTCCTGGAGGGTCCCTCGTCCCGGCCGCGGCGGGGCGGTACGTGGCAAGCTTGAGGTATGGGCGCCGGCCGGCGCGAGGAAGGAGCCTAACCATGCAGCTCGGGTTCGCCACCGCCATACTCCCCGACCTCACGTTGGAGGAGGTGGCGGAGTTCGCCGCCAAGGAGGGCTACCGCTGGCTGGAGGTCATGTGTTGGCCCGTGGGCGCCGGTGACCAGCGCCGTTACGCAGGGGTGACCCACATCGACGTCGGCGCCTTCGGGCCAGAGGGCGCGCGCCGGGTGAAGGAGGTGTGTGCCCGGCACGGCGTCGGCATCAGCGGGCTCGGGTACTACCCGAACCCGCTGGCGCCGGACGAGGCGGAGCGCCACACCTACGTGAGCCACCTGGAGCGCGTGATCGACGCCGCCGCGCTCCTCGGGGTGGGCGTGGTGAACACCTTCATCGGCCGCGACCCGAGCCTCCCGATCTCCAGGCAGTGGGAGCAGGTCGAAGCGGTCTGGCGACCGCTGGTGGCGCGGGCGGAGGCCGCCGGCGTGAGCATCGGCATCGAGAACTGCCCGATGCTCTTCACCCTGGACGAGTGGCCCGGCGGCAAGAACCTCGCCGTCTCGCCCGAGGTGTGGGACGAGCTCTTCCGGCGCCTGCCCAGCGCCAGGCTGGGGCTCAACTTCGACCCGTCGCACCTCGTGTGGCAGGGGATCGACGTCTACCGCGCGCTTCGTGACTACGCGCACAAGCTGGTGCACGTGCACCTCAAGGACGAGCGGGTGGACGCCGAGCTGCTCTCCCGCCGCGGCAACCTGGGTCTCGGCTGGCACGTCCCGAAGATCCCCGGCCTGGGCGACATCGACTGG
The DNA here is from genome assembly GCA_964398765.1 of uncultured bacterium. Lineage (GTDB taxonomy): Bacteria > Deinococcota > Deinococci > Deinococcales > Trueperaceae > JAAYYF01. Next base: position 12,838 of record CAYNNL010000034.1, read on the forward strand.
CCGCGGTTCTTCGCCACCCTCGCGGAGGTCGGCTGGGACGGGCCGGCCATCGTCGAGGTGGAAGATAGGGCGTTCGAGGACAGCCTGGAGGGGCGCAAGGAGGCGCTGCGAGCGTCGGGGGCCTACCTGCGCACCGTCATGGGTTACGGCGCCTGAGTGGGGTCGGTGACGGCCCCACTGCGGGGAAAGCGGCATGGAACCGGGGCCATGCAAGGCCTAGAATCGTAGATGAGGAAGGTTCATAGGAGGAGGAACCAGATGTTGAGACGCATCGTGATCGCCCTCACTGGCACCCTGCTTCTGGCGGCGGCCGTCGCCCAGTCGTACACGGTGGGGATCTCCAACGGCTTCGTCGGCTCGGAGTGGCGCACGCTCATGGTCCAGGACCTGGAGCGCACCGCCGCGGCCATCAAGTCCGAGCTCGGTATCGACATCACCCTGGTCTTCGAGAACGCCGACGTCGACGTGCAGGGCCAGATCCAACAGATCCAGAACCTGCTCAACAAGGGTGTCGACGCCATCATCGTCAACCCCAACGACCAGCAGGCCCTCAACCTGGCGCTCGAAGAGGCGGTCGACGAGGGCGTCGTGGTCATCGCGATCGACCAGGAGGTCAGCGCCCAGGGCGCCTACAACGTGGTCATCGACCAGCGCGAGTGGGGCGCCACGAACGCCCGCTGGCTGGCCGAGGCGCTCGGCGGTAAGGGCAACATCGTCATAATCGAGGGCTTCGTGGGTCACCCCGCCAACGAGGACCGCATGGCCGGCGTGATGGACGTCTTGGCCGGCTACCCCGACATCAAGATCGTCGGGCGCGAGTCGGGCGGCTGGGATCAGGCAACGGGCCAGCGCGTGGCTTCCGACATGTTGGCGTCGCTGCCAGGCATCAACGGCATCCTCACCCAGGACGGCATGGCGCAGGGCATCCTCACGGCCGTGCGCGCCGCCAACCCGACGCCCTTCCCGATCATGACGGGTGAGGCCTACGCGGGCTACCTTCGTCTCTGGGACGACACCGTCAAGGCCCACCCCGGCTTCAGCTCCGTTGCCGTCGTGAACCCGCCGGGCATCGCCTCCAGCGGTCTGCGCGTGGCGCTCGAGCTGCTCCAGGGCCGCAAGGTCGACGAGTCGCAGCTGAGCGGCACGTTCGGCAACACCCTCTACGTGCCCATCCCGTTCGTGATCACCCAGGACGGCCTGGCTGCGGCGCTCGCCGAGTACTCGGACAAACCCGACAGCTACGCCATGGACGGCATCATCACGCAGGAGGACGCCGCGGCGTTCATGCAGTAAGGGCGCAGCGCGCTCCGGGGGCGGCCTCAGAGGCCGCCCCCTCCCCTTCCGTCACATGCCCGAGCCACCCGCCCGTCACGACAGTCGAAGGCCGTCGATGCCGCTGAAGAGCGCCCCGCTCATCAGCGCCCGCAACGTCGCCAAGCGTTACGGCGCCGTGCGGGCCTTGGTGGACGGCAACCTTGACATCCATCCGGGCGAGGTGGTGGCGCTGCTCGGGGCCAACGGCAGCGGCAAGAGCACGCTCGGCAAGGTCATCACGGGCATGACCCGACCCGACGGCGGCCGGCTCCTGTTCGACGGCAGTCCCGTCAACGTGAGCTCGCCGGAACACGCGAGGCGACTGGGCGTGACGGCCGTGTACCAGGAGCTGTCGCTGGTCCCCGACCTCAGCGTCGCCGAGAACGTGTTCCTCGGCAACGAGCCGACGCGCCTCGGCGGCCTGGACCGGCGCACCATGCGCGACCACACCGCCGAGCTGCTCGCGAACTTCGAGGGCGTGTTCACGGTTCCGGTCACCCCGGCGTCGGTCGTGGGGGGCCTGCCGCCCAGCGAGCGTCAGCTCGTCGAGGTGCTCAAGGCCCTCTCCCGCCAACCACGCGCGCTCATCCTCGACGAGGCCACCGCCTCGCTAGACGGCCGCCAGGTCGACCGGCTCTTCGAGCTCATGACCGCGTGGCGTGATCAGGGCCTGGGCCTGGTCTTCGTCTCTCACCGCATGGACGAGATCTTCCGGGTGGCCGACCGGGCCGTGGTTCTACGCGACGGGGCCACGGCCGGGCAACTCGAGCTGACGGGCGCCGACGACCGCCACACGGCGGAGCGCAAGCTGGTCGAGCTCATGACCGGCGGCGGCGAGGTGGGCGCGCTGCTGCTGGACGAGGCGCGGCCACGATCCGCGGCGGTGACCTCGGCCAGGAAGCCGGCCTTGAGGCTCCGCGGCTTCGCGAGCGGCATCCTGGCGCCCCTGGACCTCGAGGTCGCCAAGGGCGAGCTGCTCGGGCTCGGCGGGCTGCAGGGACAGGGCCAGAGCAGGCTGCTACTCGCCCTGTTCGGCGCCGTTCCTCACCGCGGCGTCGTCGAGCTGGACGGGCAGCCGATCCGAGTGAGCGGACCCAGCCAGGCCATGCGGGCGGGGATCGCCTACGTACCGGGCGACAGGAACCGCGATGGGCTCCTGAACGTCAGGCCCATCCTCGAGAACCTTCAGCTCCCCAACTGGGAGCGCTACGGTACCCCGCTGCGGGTCCGGGCCGCGCGCCGCGACGCGCAGGAGGCGGTGACCGACCTGAACGTCAGGCTGGCAGGCCTCGACGCCAACGTCTCCACGCTCTCGGGCGGCAACGCCCAGAAGATCGTCCTCGGGAAGTGGCTGTTGAGGCGGCCGCGCCTACTCCTCCTGGACGACCCGACGAAGGGCATCGACGTGGAGGCGAAGGAGGAGTTCTACCGCCTCCTCGGGCGGCTGCAGGCGGACGGCACCACGGTGCTGTTCACCTCCTCGGACGACGCCGAACTGCTCGGGCTCTGCGAGCGCGTCCTCGTTCTGCACGACGGACACGTCACCGCGGAGCTCACCGGGCCCACCCTCGCCAAGAGCGACCTCGTGGCCGCCTCGCTGGGGGCGCGGTGACGCGCCTGGCGCCGACCGGCGCCACCACGGACCGCTTCCGCAACCTCACGTTCCTCGTGCCACTCGTGGTGCTCGGAGTGGCGGTGCTCCTCAACTACCTGTTGCAACCGAACCTGTTCCAGCCGCGCGTCCTGAACGGCAACCTGCGAGTCATGCTGCCGCTCATGGTGCTCACGGCGGGCCAGGCGATCGTGATCATCGCCGGCGGCATAGACCTGTCGGTCGGCGCGGTCGTGTCGCTGGTCAACGTCATCCTCGTCACCCTCGTGACCCCGGGATCGGGCCCGGGCGAGGTGCTGCTCGGCCTGGCCGTCGGCGTCGCCGTCGGCGCCCTCACGGGGGTGGTCAACGGCGTCTGCGTCGCCTACCTGCGCCTCCAGCCGATCGTCACCACCTACGCCACCTCGTTCCTGTTCTCCGGCATCGCGCTGGCGGTGCTCCCGCGTCCCGGCGGGGCGCTGCCGCGTGCCCTGACCACCTTCTACCGGTCCGCGCCGCTGGGGATCCCGGCCACCGCCTACGGGATCGTCATCCTGCTGCTCGTCTGGTGGCTGCTGCGGCGCACCCGCTTCATGCAGCATGTCTACGCTGTGGGCGGCGGCGCCGCGGCCGCCAGGGCCAGCGGGGTGGCGGTGGGGTGGATCCGCTTCTCGAGTTACGTGGTCATGGGGGTCTTCGCCGCTTTCGCGGCAGCCACCCTCACCCTGTCGACGGGCTCGGGCAACGCTCGCCTGGGCGACGCCATGACCCTACCCTCCATCGTGGCGGTCGTGCTCGGCGGCGTCCGCCTCGCCGGCGGGGCGGGCGGCGTCACGGGCGCCGTGATCGGGGTGGCGCTCCTCACCATCATCCGCAACCTCATCACCTTCGCCAACGTCCCCACCTGGTACCAGACGCTGGTCGACGCCGTCATCATCCTGCTCGCGCTTGCGGGGCCGGGCTTGGTCAGGCGCCTGCGGGGGCGCGCGTGAAGGCGCGCCTGAGCAGGGTGCCACCACCCGTGGTGGCGCTACTGCTGTCGGTGCTCCTCTTCTTCGTGGCCGGCGCGCTGCAGCCGGGGTTCTTCAACCTCGACCAGGCCGTGAACATCGTCAGGCTGGCCGCGTTCCTGGGCATCATCGCCGCCGGCCAGACCCTCGTGATCATCTCCGGCGGCGAGGGGATAGACCTGTCTGTCGCCAACGTCGTGACCCTCGGCGCCATCCTCACGTTCATGGTCTCGGGCGGTACGAGCGAACGACTCCTCCCGGCGATCGGGGTGGCGCTCGCCGTCGGCGCCGTCATCGGCCTCGTGAACGGGCTCGGCATCGTCGCCCTGTCGATCCCTCCGCTCGTGATGACGCTGGGCATGGCCGGTGTAGTGAAGGGCACGATCCTCGCCGTGACTCAGGGCGACATCCCGGGCGGCGTGCCGCCCCTCCTCGCCAGGATCGTGACGGGGCGGCTGCTCGGGCTGCCGGGGGTGCTCTACCTATGGCTCCTCCTGGCGCTGGGCATGTGGCTCCTGCTGGAGCGGACGGGGTACGGCAAGCGCCTCTTCGCGGTGGGGGTCAACCGGCGCACCGCGCGGCTCTCCGGCGTGAACGTGCCCCTCACGGTCGTGATCACCTACACGTTGAGCGGCCTGCTCGCCGCCCTCGGCGGCGTCCTGCTGCTCGGTTTCACCCAGCGCGTGTTCCTCAGCCTTGGCGACTCCTACCTCTTCCCGTCGATCGCGGCAGTGGTGGTCGGCGGAACCGTCCTGGCGGGCGGGCGCGGCTCGTACGTCGGCACCATGACGGGCGCCCTGGTGCTCACGATGGCCGAGAGCCTCCTGCGCGCCATGCGCATCGGCGAGGCTTACCAGATGATCGTGTTCGGCCTGATCCTGGTGGCGCTGCTGGCCGTCTACGGGCGGCAGCGCGAGAGCGCCTGAGGGCTCGAGCCGGGAGCGAAGCGGCCGGTACCCCTCACTGCGGGTCGCCGAAGACCAGCGTCCAGAACAGGTCCTCCTCTGCCGCGCCCAGGTGCTTGACCTCGGGGAGCATGATCGCGCTGCAGTGAGCGGGGCTGCCCATCCAGGCGGTCACCACGACCTCGGGCGTCGGCTGGTTCCAGGCCACGTTCTCGGCCACCAGCGACCAACGGTAGCCCGTCCGCGTCACCCGCTCCCCCACGCGCGAACCGTCGCTGCCGACGTGCCCCATGAAGTTGTGAGCCGCCTGGTCGGCGCTGTGGGCGCGGGCGGCGGCGACCAGATGAGGCTCCAGGGTCAGCGGCGCGGCGGGCCTCATCCGCTCCGCGCCGCAGACGGCTCCGCGAGCCCTCTCCTGGTTGACCAGCTCGAGCAAGCGGAGAGCGGTGGCGCCGTACGAGCCGGCCGGCGCCGCGTAGGCGGCCGGTGCCCGCCGGGGCACGCAGCCGCTCAGCACGAGGCAGGACACGCAGATGACGAGTAGCAGGGTGGCCCCTCGGGCCGGCTTGACCAGGCGCATCGTGCGCGGACGATACGTTCGGCGTTCACGGCGGCGCAGTAGCGGATCCCACTGGCCGCCCGCCCTGGGAGCCCGGTCGGCGGGCTCGCCCGGTGGACCCCGACCGACCGCCCCGGCTCTCGGTTCGGTCCGCGCCGGCCGCGTCACCGCCACCGTTGACCGGCTCGAACTCCTCGGCATACATTGATGAGCGTACCGGCCGAGTGATACAGCTTCTCAGGGGGCGAGATGAGTACCACATCTCAACCGCTTCGCAGGGCGAGGGCGTGATGGCGGAAGACGCCCCACCCTCCGCCCATCTTCCCCTCCTCCTCACGGAGGACGGCTACGTGCCGCTCTACCTGCAGCTCGTCCACCAGATCAGGCACCTCATCACCAGCGGCGGCGTCGCTCCGGACGACCGGCTCCCGTCGGTCCGGGAGCTGGCGCAGCAGCTCACCGTCAACGCGGGCACGGTAGCGCTCGCCTACCGGACCCTCCAGCTGGAGGGCTTGATCGAGAGCCGCCGCGGGCGCGGCACCTTCGTGGCGGCCGCCGGCGACTCCTCCGGGCGCTTCGCTCACCGCCAGCGCGCACTCGAGGACGCCGTTGACACGCTGCTCGACCGGGCCACCGCGTTGGGCTTCGACGTGGGCGCCGTCGACCAATGCATGTACGGACGCGCTCAGCAGCCGCGCACCCTGCCGATCGTGGTGGTCATGCCCCACCTGCGCGCGGCCGAGAAGTGCGCGCGCCTCATCACGGCCGAGCTGCCGCCCGGCCTGCGGGTCGAGGCGCAGGCACTGACCCTCGAGGACGTGGAGGCCGGGGCCCCCAAGGTCCTGGATGCGTACCGGACGGCCTTCTTCACCTTCACGTCCCCGCCTCACGCGCCGGCCGTGACGCTGGGCCTCCTCTCGCTCGGCCTCGACGTGGAAGTGGTCGGCATCACGGCCCAGTTCGCCCCCACCACCACCGCCCGCTTCCGCGCCCTCGACCCCGCCGCCAGGCTCTCGCTGGTGGCCGAGGCACGCACGGTGAACGTGGTGCTCGACTTCCTGGCGCAGCACAGCCCGGTCGACGTCGAGAGCCTGCGCGTCATCACGGAGTTGACGCCGAAGGGTGAGGCGCGCGCCGCCGGCTCCGACGCCTACCTCCACACGTCCGGGGCCACACCGTACCTGGACGAGCTGGGCGTGCCGGAACCGCAGCGGCTCGAGCTCGACTTCGCGCTGAGCACCGAGGCGCGCGCGAGACTGCTCCGGCTGCTCGGGGGCGCTGGGCCCGCCGCACCTCAGCGCCGCCCCGAACTCGCTCTCGGGTCCTGAGCGTCGCGGCGCCGGGGCGCCGTCCGTCGTTGCGCCCGGGCGCCCGTGCGTGTGACAGTGCGGCGAGATGCC
>CAYNNL010000035.1:0-19139 GCA_964398765.1 uncultured bacterium
CCCGCGATCAGGCCGTTGACGTAGTAGACCTGGTAGAAGTCGGCCATGTACGTGAGCAGGTTCGGGGCGCGCTCCACGCCGGTGGCGTGCCCGAAGATGACGTCCGGGTAGCGCTCGGCCGCCGCGAGCAGCCCGTCACCGAAGCCGAAGGAGGTCCCGAAGACGACGTTGCAGCCGTCGGCCACGAGCTGGTCGACCGTCGCCTCCACGTCGGCCTCGGCCACGGCCTCGACGTAGGCGGTCGTGATGCCGGGCAGGTCCGCCGCGGTGGCCTGGCGCCCCAGATCCTGAGCGTAGGAGAAGCCGTAGTCGCCGACCGGGCCCACGTAGATCCAGCAGGCCTTGATGTCTGCCTCGGCCATCTGGGCCTGGGCGAGCGCGTAGAAGGTTAGTAGTGCCAGGACGGCGACGTGACGCTTGAACCGCATTCTCATACCTCCCAGGTCGCGCCGGCCCGGCCCAGAGGCACCGGGCGACGACGCGCGTTACGGCGCGAGGCGGGCCGGTCGCCCACCTCGCCAACCGCGGACCCTCCGCCCGCGGGCGTTGCCATCATTCTCGCTCCCCACGGCGGTAGGGGTTCCCGAGCGCCTCCGGCGCCCCGACCGCCCCGCGCCCGCCGCGCCACGCGATGAGCGTGAGCGCGAGGACCGTCACCAGGTAAGGGAGCAGCGTGAGCAGTTCCGGCGGCAGGACGTTCTGCAGGCGGAACGACAACGTGAAGAAGGCCCCGAAGAGGAGCGCGGCCGGCACGGCGCGCAAGGGGTGCCACAGCGCAAGGATGGTGAGGCCGAGCGCGATCCAACCCATGCCGTTGGTGATGTTCTCCCCCCAGGCTGGCCGGTAGGCGAGCGACAGGTACGAGCCGGCAAGCCCTGCGAAGGCGCCGCCGATCACCACGGCCACGAAGCGGACCAGGCGCACGCTCAGCCCGGCGGTGTCGGCGGCGGCGGGCGCCTCCCCCACCGTGCGGAGGGTGAGACCCGGCCGCGTGCGGAAGAGGGCCAGCCAGAGGGCCACTGCCAGCAGCAGAGACAGGTACGTGAGGCCGTACTGTCCCTGGAAGAAGGCCTTCCCCAGCACGGGAACGTCGGCGAGCAGCGGCACCTCGAACTCCCGCATGGGGGCCGCCAGCGGCTTGCCGACCCATGCCTTGCCGAGGAGGTTGGCCAGCCCGACCCCGCCGATCGTGAGGGCAAGCCCGCTCACGAACTGGTTGGCGAGGAGCACCACGGCCAACACCCCGTGAAGGGCGGCCGCGAGGGCGCCGGCCAACATGGCGGCCAGCACGGCGAGCGGAAGCGACCCGGTGAGCGAGGCGACGATGAAGCCCGCCACCGCTCCGAGCATCATCATCCCCTCGACGCCCAGGTTGACCACGCCTGCGCGCTCGGCTATGACCTCGCCCAGCGCCGCCAGCAGCAGCGGGGTGCCGAAGGCGAGGGCCCTGGCCAACGTGGTGGTGAGCAGCTCGAGTTCCATTCAGCCGCGCTCCGTGGGCTCGAGCCCGAGGTCGCGGGAGGGCGCGCGCCGGCGACCCCTGGCCAGGACGAGGCGGTGGGTCAGTAGCGGCTCGGCCGCCACCAGCAGCAGCAGGGTCACGCCGGTGATGACGTCGGTCAGCTGGAAGGGCAGCCCGAGGCTCACCTTCATCACGTCGCCCGCCGCGAGCACCCAACCGAGGAGCGGTGCAGTCAGGAGCGTGGCCCAGGCGTGCCCGCGGGCGAGCAGCGCGACGAGGATGGCCGTGTAGCCGTAACCCATGGAGACGCTGGTCGGCTCGATCAGGCGGTGGTGGATGCCGGCAACCTCGCCGGCGCCGGCGATGCCGGCGGCGCCGGCAGCCAGCGCGGCGAGGGCGAGGGTGGTCGGGAGCAGCCTCACGCCCGCGTAGCGGGCCGCGGCGGGCGCCTCGCCCATGAGCCGCACGGAGAAGCCCAGGCGGGTGTGGCGCAGCAGGAGCGAGATGCCCACGGCGAGGAGCACGCCGATCACGAGGGTGGGGACGTGCACGCGCGTGCCCTCCCAGACGGGCAGGTAGGTGTCGGGGCCGAACCGGTCCGAGTAGCTGAAGCCCGTGACCGACTTGCCGCGCCACGGCCCGTTGATGAGCCACCTGACGGCGTAGAGCGCGACGTAGTTGAACATGAGTGTCGTGATGATCTCGTTCACGCCAAGGCGGGCCTTCAGGAAGGCGGGCACGAGGCCGTAGAGCGCGCCACCGGCGAAGCCGGCCAGGTAGATGACGGGGATCGTCGCGGCGCCCAGGGGCGGCGCGAACAGCGCCACGGCGCTCGCGGCAACCGCACCGGCCAAGATCTGGCCCTCGGCGCCGATGTTCCAGAACTTGGCGCGCAACGCAAGCACCAGCCCGGCGCCGGCGAGCAGGAGCGGGATGGTGCGCCGCACCACCTCGCCCAGGTTGCGCGTCCCGACGAGGGTGCGTTCCAGGACCGTCGCGCCGGCCTGCAGCGGGTCGAGGCCATAGGCCGCGAAGGCCACGAGCGCCACGAGGATGGCGACGAGGAAGGACCCGGCGCTGATGAGGAAGGGGAGCAGCGGAGGCGTGGAGGTCCGCGGCACCCACTTGAGCCTGCTCACGCCGCGACCTCGCCGGCCATCCACATGCCCAGGCGCGTGCGACCGTCGTCGGCGCGCACCTCGGCGGCCGACAGGACGCCGACGATGCGCCCGGCGAACATGACCGCCACCCGGTCGGACAGGAGGACCAGCTCGTCCAGGTCCTCGCTGATGAGGACGAGGGCGGCTCCCCGCTCGCGTTGGGCGAGGAGCCGCCCGTGGGTCTGGGCCGCGCTGCCGACGTCGAGGCCGTAGGTGGGGTGCGACGCCACCACCAGGCGGGGGGCTCCCGACAGCTCGCGGGCGAGGACGATCTTCTGGACGTTGCCGCCGGACAGGGAGCGCGCGGGAGTCTTGAGCGACGGCGTGCGCACGTCGAAGCGCTGCACGGCCTCGCGGGCGAACGCCTCCGCCTGGCGCCAGTCGATGAACGGTCCGCGCACGAACTCCTCGCCCTGCACCTGGCGGAGCACGAGGTTCTCCGTGACGCTGAGGGGCCCCGCCACGCCCTCGGTACGGCGGTCCTCGGGGATGTAGGCCACACCGAGCGCCCTGGCGCCGCGCGGCGTGGCGCGGCCAAGGTCGTCGCCGCCCAGCGTCACCCGCCCCCGATCGGGGCGCGCCAGCCCGGTCAGGACTTGCGCCAGCGCGCTCTGACCGTTGCCGGCCACCCCGGCCACGCCTAGGATCTCGCCTGGCCTGACCTCGAGGCTCACGCCGCGGAGGGCGTCGGCGCCGCGCTCGCGCAACCAGACGTCGGCCACCGTGAGGAGTGGTTCACCGACCGGCTCCATGCCCAGCCGTTGTGGGGTGGCGACGCCGGTGCCCACCATGAGCCGCGCCAGCTCGGCTGCGTCGGCGTCGCCTCGCTCCCGGCGCCCCACGACCTTGCCGCCGCGCAGGACGGTGACGCGGTCGGCCACGCGCAGCACCTCTGCGAGCTTGTGACTGATGAGCAGGATGCCGCGCCCGCCGGCGCGCATGCGTTCCACGACCTGGAATAGGGCGTCGGCCTCCTGGGGTGTGAGGACGCTGGTGGGCTCGTCGAGGATCAGGAGACGAGCGCCCTGGAGGAGGGCCTTGAGGATCTCCACGCGCTGCTGTTCGCCGGGCGACAACCGCCCGATCACGGCGTCCATCTCGACGTTCAACCCGTAGCGCTCACCGTACTCCGACGCGCGTCCGCGCAGCGCGCGAAGCGGGCGCCAGAACGGCGTGCCGCGCAGCCCGAGCGCGAGGTTCTCGGCGACGGTATGGCGGCGCGCGAGGTGGAAGTGCTGCGCCACGAGCCCGATGCCGAGCTCCATGGCGTGCCTCGGGTCACGGATGATGGTGGGCCTGGCGTCTACGGCTACGGTGCCGCCGTCGGGCTGCAGTAGCCCGTAGAGCATGCTGATGAGGGTGGTCTTGCCGGCGCCGTTCTCCCCCAACAGGGCGTGCACCTCGCCTGGCAGGAGGTCGAGGCTCACGGAATCGTTCGCGACCACGCCGGGGAAACGCTTGGTCAGGTCGCGAGCGCTGAGCAGGGGGACGGACGCGCCCGGCATGTCGTCGGGCAGCCTCACCCGGGTAAGCTATCACACCTCCCGAGCGGTCGGTTCCTGGGGAAGCGGGTCAGCTCAGGGGCGACTGAGCGCGCCGGGCGCCCGACGCGTAGTAGGGGTTCTCGCCAGTGCTGTGGTCGGTGGCGTCTTGCACGCCGCGGATCTCGGGGACCTGCTCCTTGAGGATGCGGTCGATGCCCTGCTTGAGGGTCAGGTCGGCCGCGCCGCAGCCGTGGCAGCCGCCACCGAAGCGGATGATGGCGATGCCGTCCTCCACCCCCTCCAGCGTGACGTTGCCGCCGTGGCCCGCGACGCCCGGGTTGACGTGCCGGTCGATGACGTCCTGCACGCGTTGGGCGAGGGGGTCGTCCCAGGCGGGACTGGGGTAGAAGACGCGGAAGCCCGACTGCATGACGCCCTCGATGAAGTCGACGGTGGCGCCCTTGAGGTTGCCGGCCGACAGCGGGTCGAGGAAGACGTCGAACCCCGCCTCGTTCTGCACGCGGTCGTCGGAGCGCCGGTCCTCGTCCTTCACTAGCCACAGCCGCTGCTCGGTGCGGTTCCCCGCGATGCGCAGGGCGGTGACGCCCTGACTCCGTTGGGCCTCCATGAACTGGAGGACGCGTTCCTTGGCGGTGTCCGTGAACGTCAGCATGAGGCCTTCAGGTTAACTCGCGAACCCGCCCCCCGCCGCACCCCACGAGACGGTGGGGGCAGACGAGGGGCGGCGAGCGCTTGCGGGCGCCTCAGGCCGGCCGGGTCAGAGCACCCGTGTTCAAAGAACCTGCATGACGTACTGGTCGGTGGCGCGCTCGAGGCCGGCGAGATCGGCGACGTACACGCCGCGCGTGCCCGAGAGGGCGCCCTCGTTGCGGAGCTCGCCGAGGATGCGGGTGATGGTCACGCGGCTAGAGCCGGTGAGATCGGCCAGGTCCTCGTGCGTGAGCGCGAGGGGCAGCTTGATGCCCTGCTGGTCGTCGGCCGGCAGGCCGAACTGCTTGGCGAGCCGCAGGAAGGCGCGGGTGACGCGAGCGCCGACAGGCATCTCGGCCTCGTCGAGCATCTCGCGGCTGCGGCGCAGCTGACGGGCGAGGCTGCGCAGCACGTAATCGCGCAGGCCGCGGTCGTTCATGGCCTGCTGCGGGTCGATGGGCGTGAGGCACGCCTCGTGCACCGCCACGACCGACTCGGCGTGGTTGCCACCGTCCAGCGCGGAGAGGCCCAGCACGTCGCCGGGGCCGTACAGGTCGGCGATGCGGTCGCGCCCGAGGCTGGTGGGCACCACCGCCTTGAGGACGCCTTGGTTCACGACGTAGAGGCTGCTCGCCTCGCGATCGGCTTCGTAGAGCACCTGACCGGGCTCGAGGGTGCGGATGGGCAGCGCGAGACCGGACGGCACCACCTGGGAGGCCTGGCAGGAGCTCGGCGTATCGAGTTGTTCGAACGTGTCGAGCATTCGGGATCCTTTCGAGTGTGCGCGGTGCCGCACTGGCGCCTCACGCGGACCTATCCGGGGGGTGACGCGACCACGCGCAACTACAGAAACTATAGCAGCCGATCATGAGAAAGTCCAGAGCCCCTGCCCGGGCGGTGGCCCGCGAGGAAAGCGTGCTGGACGCACACCGCGCCATCGCCCCAGGGCACGTTGACTTTGGCGTGCCGCCACCTTAGCATTTAAGGCAATGATAGTCGAGCCTGCCCAACGCGCGTCCCTCACCCCGGCCCAACGGCGGGTCTTCGAGCGGCTGGTGGAGCACGGGCGCCGCACGGGCTCCACGCCCGACCTCGCCGAGTTCGCGCGCGGCCTCGGCGTGCACTACGTGTCCTTGCGCCAACACCTGGAGGCGCTGGCGGTGAAGGGGTACATCCGCTTCGAGAGCCGCGGCCGCGGGCGTTCGCCCGTGCTGGAGCTGCCCACCGGCGCCACCGGCGTCCCCGTCCTCGGCGCCATCCCGGCGGGTCCGCTCTCCACCGCCACGGCGCACACGGAGGGCTACCTGCCGGCGGCCATAGCGGGCGGACGGACCACCACCTTCGCCCTGCGGGTGGCCGGCGACTCCATGTCGGACCTGATCCAAGACGGTGACGTCGTGTTGCTGGCGCAGGGCAGGCCTCAGCGCAGCGGCGAGATCTGCGCGGTCCGCGTCGATGACGACGAGGTCACCCTCAAGTACCTCGACGACCTGGGCCACGGCCGCTTCGCGCTCAGGCCCCACAACCCCGCGTACCCCACGCTGGAGGTCACCGGCCAGCGCATCGTGGTGGACGGCGTCTACCGCGGCCTGCTCAGGGGCAGCGTGGCGGAGGCGCTGCTGCAGCCCACCTGAGGGCCACTGCCGACACACCCCCGGGCACACCCCTTAGCCCTCTGAGACCACCCCGGCGCCGATCAACTCGTCCACCTCGCCGTCGCTAAGGCCAAGTTCACGTCTGAGCACCTCGCGCGAGTCGGCCCCCAACCGGGGTGGGACCGGCGCCGACCCCTCGGAGGGACCGGCCGTCACCGCCCGACCGCCGGGTCCGCTGACGTGCCACAACGGGCTCCCCACCATGCGCAAGGCGCCGATGGTCGGGTGGCGCCCCTCCACGACCATCCCGCGCGCTGCGACCTGCGGGTCGGCGAGGGCCTCGGGCAGCGTCGCCACCGGGGTGGCCGGCACCGTGGCGGCCCGGCAGGCCGCCAGCAGCTCGTCGCGGCCTCGCCCGCGCAGCTCGGCGGCCACGAGCGGAACGAGGCTCTCGCGGTTGGCCACCCTGGCCTCGTTCGTGATGTAGCGCGGGTCGGCCGCCAGCTCCGGCCGGCCGATCACACCGCAGAACCTGGCGAACTGGCCGTCGTTGCCGACCGCCACCACCACCGCGCCGTCGGCGACGTCGAACGCCTGGTACGGGACGATGTTCGGGTGCCCGCTTCCCAGGCGCGCGGGGGCCTCGCCCGTCAGGAGGGCGTTCTGCGCCTGGTTGACGAGCGACGCGAGCGCGACGTCGAACAGCGCCATGTCGACGTGGGCCCCCTCGCCCGTCGCCTCCCGCCACCTCAGCGCCGCGAGCGCGGCCGTGGCCGCGTGGAGCCCCGTGAGCACGTCTATCCAGGCCACACCGAGCTTGACGGGCGGGCCGTCCGGTTCGCCCGTCATGGCCAGGAGGCCCGACTGGGCCTGCATGGCCGCGTCGTAGCCGGCCTCGCCGCTGCGCGGCCCGTCCTGGCCGAAGCCCGTGACGGACACGTACACCACGCCCGGGTTCGCGGCAGCCACGCTGGCGTAATCGAGGCCGTAGCGAGCGAGGTCGCCCACCTTGAAGTTCTCGACCACAACGTCGGCCTTGGCCGCCAGCCGGCGCACGATGTTGCAGCCCCGCGGGTCCTTCAGGTCGAGCGCCAAGCTCTCCTTACCGCGGTTGACCGACAGGTAGTAGCCGCTCTCACCGCCGGCGTACGGCGGACCCCAACGGCGGGTGTCGTCACCCTGAAGGGACTCCACCTTGATCACCGTGGCGCCTAAGTCGGCGAACAGCTGAGTGCAGTAGGGTCCGGCCAGCACGCGGGTGAGGTCCAGGACGAAGAGGTCAGAGAGCACGAGCGACCCCCCGGCCACGCGCCGCACCGTTGCGCGCCGCACCGCACCGGGCCCCGTCCCCGCTCAAGGCGCCACGAAGCCGGGCACGAGCCCCGCGTCGAACGGGCGCCCGAGGACCGCCAGCGCGCGGTCGGGCCTGTCCGTGATGAGCCCGTCCACGCCCATGTCGACCAGGCGGTGCATCTCTGCGGCATCGTTGACCGTCCAGACGTCCACGACCACGCCCCTGGCGTGCGCGGCACGCACGAAGTGCGGCGTCACGACCGTGATGTTGCCCTGCTTGACCGGCACCTGCAGGGCGTCGAAGGGCGGCGTGTACGCCGCGCTGAGGCGGAGGGTGGCCAGCGCGAAGAACAGAGTTACCTCGCCGCGGGTGGCCGAGGTGGCCACCTCCGGGCACGCCTCGCGGAACGCCACCATGGGCTCGGCGGCGAACGAGGCGACCATCACTCGCCGGCCGGCGCCCGCGGCACGCAGCAGCGTGCAGAGCCTCGTGCCCGCCTCGGCGGTCTCCTCCTTGATCTCGACGTTGACGGCGGAGCCGGGGAACCTCGCCAGCACGTCGCGCAGGGTCGGCACGCCTATGCTCGCACCGCGGTAGCCGTACTCGTTCGCCGGGGCGTCGGCTCGCTGACCCGCGGGCGTCCAGTGGTAACCGGCGTCAACCGCCGCGAGACCCTCCGCCGTGATGGCGGCGACGGGCCCCGTGCCGGAGGTGGTCCGGTCGAGCGTGGAGTCGTGTATGACCCGGAACTCGCCGTCCGCGTCGCGCTGGACGTCGAGTTCGAGCACGTCGACCCCCAGTGCCGCGGCGCCGTCGAAGGCGGTGAGGGTGTTGTCGGGCCAGAGCCCCTGCCCGCCGCCGTGCGCCAGGACGAGCGTGCCGCCGCGAGGGCCGGCGAGGTAGGGGTGCTGTGGCCCCGGCCGGTTCAGCACCGCCAGCACGGCGTAGGCAGCCACGAGCGCGACGACGATCACTTGTAAGACCCGCTTCGGGCGCATCCGTGACCCTCCAGCCCGGCGGCCGACCAGGTACCCGCCGCCGCCATCCGAGTCTACCCGGACGGCCCGGCGGGGCGTCCGCGGCCCCGGCTCATGACTGACTCATCTGAGCCACGCCGACGGCCGGGGAGCATATATCATGGCCGCGGTCGCGAGCTCGCCGAACGGCCAAGGGGTCAGTCCGTGACGTAGTCGGCTCGGCCGAGCACGAAGTCGGTCGACGAACCCCGGAAAGGAACGCGGATGCGCACGCTCCGAACCGTTCTCCTGTTCACCATCGCGTCTCTGGCGCTGCCCGCCTTCGCGCAAAGCGCCCTACCGGTCGTCAACGCCGCCATGGAGGCCACGGGTACGTTCTCGTGGCTGGTCCACGGCATGGATTACTTCGGCACCGCGGCCGACCACGGCTTCCAGGTCGTGGCCACGCCCTACGCCTCGAAGCAGGCCAGCGAGATAGCCCTCAGGTCGGGCGAGGCCGACGTGAAGGTGGACGATTTCCTGGCGCCCGTGCTGCTACGCGACGCCGGCATAGCCGCCAGCGGCATCTACCCGTACGCCACCGCGGTGGGCGCCCTCATGGTGCCGGTCGACTCGACCATCACCAGCCCGGCCGACCTCAAGGGCAAGACCATCGCAGCGGGCAGCCTGCGCGACAAGAGCCTGCTCATCCTGCGGGCCCTCACCATCTCCCAGTACGGCTTCGACGTGCAGGACGACAGCGAGGTCGTGGCCGCCGCGCCGCCCCTCATGCAGCAGCTCACCGCCAGCGGCGAGGTCGACGCGGCCCTGCCCCTCTGGCACTGGGTGGCGCGCATGGAGGCCGCCGGCGTGGCCCGCGAGGTCATGAGCGTGGCCGACATGCTCGGCGAGCTCGGTCTCCCCTCCGACCTCCCCAACCTCATCGTGGTGGCGCGCGACGACATGCCCGACGAGCTGAAGACGAGCTTCATCGCCGCGCTCCAGGACACCTTCGCTCTCATGCTGGCCACCCCCTCCGACGACCCGTTCTGGCAGTCCATCCTCGACCTCGAGCTCTACTCGCTGCCGGACGCGAGCCAGTTCCCTCAGGTGGTCGACCGCTGGAAGGCGGGCACCACGAACGACTGGACGCAGGAATCGATCGACGGGCTCGTGGAGATGGTCGATCGGCTCGTGGCCCTGGCGGGCGCCGACGTGGTCGGCGTGGACCGCGTCGATCCGGCGGCCTACACCACGAGATTCGTTCCCCGCTGAGGCCCGGGACCGGCCTAGGTGACGACCGGCCCGCTTGAGCCGCCCGACGGCGACGACGCCCCGCAAGCCGTAGGCGCGTCGTCGCCGGGCACGGCGAGCGCGGTCCCGGGACCGCGCGCCCGTGCGATGGTTCGGCGGGAACGCGAGGAGCGCCGTCTGGGAGCGGGCCTACGGCTCGCCTCCTACCTCTCGCTCCTCCTCCTCTGGCTCCTGCTCGCCCGCCTGCTGGGCCCCGCCATACTGCCGGGCCCGGGGGCCACGCTGCGGTTCATCTGGCACGAGCTGGAACGCGGCGCGCTGCTAGGCCACCTCTGGGTAACGACCCAGCGGGTGGTCGTGGCGTTCCTGATCGCCATGGCGATCGGGGTGGCGATGGGCGCGGCCATGGGCCTCTCGCGGCGGGCCGACGACCTGCTGCAGGGCTGGCTGGTCGTCAGCCTCACCATCCCGCGCATCCTGCTCTTCGTGGTCGCCTACCTGACGCTGGGGCTCTCCGACAGGGCCCTGATCGCGGCCCTCGTGATCTCCATCTTCCCGACCGTCGCCGTCTCCGTCCGCGAGGGCGCCCTCGCCATGGACCGCGGCCTCGTCCAGATGGCCACGGCGTTCAGGCGCCCGCGCCCGGCCGTGTGGCGGCACGTCGTCTTCCCGCAGCTCCTGCCCTACGTGGTGGGCACGGCGCGGGGCTCGCTGGCCCTGTCTTGGAAGATGGTGGTCCTGGGAGAGCTCCTCGGGCGCACGTCGGGCGTCGGCTACCAGATCTCGTTCTACTTCCAGTTCTTCAACATGACCGGCATCCTCGCCTACGGCATCACGATGATGGTCCTGCTGGCGGCCATCGACCTAGGGCTCATGGGCACGCTGCAGCGGCTGGCCTTCCGGTGGCGCGAGCCGGTGACGGTGGGGTCGACCGGCTGATGGCGCGCCTCGAGGCCGCCGGGGTCACCAAGGCGTACCCGCTGGCGGGCGGCCGCGAGCGGCCGGCACTTGCCGGCGTGGACCTCACCGTGGCCGACGGCGAGTTCGTGTGCCTCCTCGGCCCATCGGGCTGCGGCAAGACGACCCTGCTCAACCTGTTCGCCGGCCTCGACCGGCCCGACTCGGGCACGGTCCGCGTGACGGGCCGCGGGGCGGGACTGCCCGTGGCCGGCTACATGTTCCAGGAGCCGCGGCTCCTCCCGTGGTTGAACGTGAGGGACAACCTCCGCTTCGTCCTGGACGAGCGCGCCGGCGCGGACGCGCTGATCGAGTTCTGGCTGGAGCGCGTGGGCCTCGCCGGCAGGGGCGCCGACTACCCCCGTCAGCTCTCGATAGGGCAGCGGCAGCGCGTCGCCGTGGCCCGCGCGCTCATCATCGGCCCCGACGTCCTCTACCTGGACGAGCCGTTCTCGGCGCTGGACGAGCTCACGGCCACCAGGATGCGCGAGGAGCTCCTGTCGCTCTGGGCAGAGCTCGGGTGCACGGTCCTCTTCGTCACCCACAACCCACTGGAGGCCGCGTTCCTGGCCGACACGATCGTGGTGATGAGCCCTGGGCCCGGCCGCGTGGTCGAGCGCATCGACGTGGGTGCCGTCTTGCCGCGGCCGCGCGCGAGCGACGACGTGGAGGTCTGGAAGGTCTCGCGCCGAGCGGTGCGCGCGCTGAGGCACTGAGCCTCGGCGCGGCCGCGTCAGCGCTGCTTGAGCATCCGCCCCATCAGGGAGGCCGCCACGATCGCCGCCACCAACGGCAGCGCGAACGTGACCGCCAGGTCGAGCGGCATGGGCAGTTGGTTGAAGCGCAGGAGCATGTAGCGCAGCAGGTCCAGCTGGTAGCTCACCGGGTTCACGTAGACGAGGACCTTGATCCACTCGGGCAGCTGCACCACCCAGCCGCCGCCGATCGCGAACACCCCTATGCGCCTGAGCTCCTCGCGCAGGTGATCGGGGATGTCCAGGAAGCCCACCCCGCCGATCACCCCCTTGAGGGGGAAGATGGAGCCCGACAGGAAGTAGAGCGGTTGGATGACGCCGTTGGAGATGCTCCCGAACCCCTCGAAGGTCTTGAGCTGGGAGGCGATGATCACGCCGATGGCGGTCATGAGGACGCCGAGCGCGAACATGACGGCCCAGGCGCCCAGCACCCCGACGACCGTGAGGCGCACGCCGATGAACGGCGCGAACAGCAGGGGGATGCTGCCCTGCGCCAGCGACACGGTGGCGCCCCCCAGGAGCTTGCCAAGGGTGACGCTGAACATGGGCGCGGGCGACACGACGACCTCGCGCAGGAGCCCGACCTCGCGGTCCCACACGAGGGCTATGGCGCACTGCAGCGAGGCGAACAGCACGTTGAGCACGATGACCCCGGGCAGGATGTACTGCGCGTACGAGTAACCCTCGATCTCGCGCAGCGCGGCTCCGAGCCCGAAGCCCAGGATGAGCAACCATAGGACCGTGCGCGAGAACCCGCCGAAGATCTGCGAGCGGTCGCGGCCGTAGCGCTTCAGTTCGCGGAGCCACATGATGTAGACGACGCCCGGCGCCACACCGGCCCACGAGCGGAGGCCGACGGTCACGGCGGGGCCGCCCCCGGTCCGTGCAGGTTCGCCCCTCACCGCGTGTGCTCCCCGCCGCGCTTGGCGAAGCTGACCATCCGGTCGCGCGCCGTGGCGGCCTCGTCGCGCAGCTGCTTGCCGGTGAGGGCTATGAACACGTCCTCCAGGTCGGCCCCCTCGTGGTCGCCGTTGGCGCGCACGAGCTCCGCCGGAGGGCCCACGGCGATGAGCCTGCCGGCGTCGATGATGCCCACGCGGTCGCACGCCTCGGCCTCCGGGAGGTTGTGGGTCGTCATCAGGACGGTCATCCCGCCCTCTCGCAACGCGGCGATCCGCTCCCACAGGTGCCGCCGTCCCTGCGGGTCGAGGCCGATGGTGGGCTCGTCGAGGAAGAGGACGGACGGCGAGTGCATGAGGGCGCGCGCCAGCTCTAGGCGCCGCTTCATGCCGCCCGAGAAGGAGCGCACCCGGCGGTCGCCGGCGTCGGCCAACGCGGCCCACTCGAGGGCGTGGTCGATCGCGCCACGCCGGTCGCGCCGTCTGATGCCGTAGAGGACGGCGTGGATCTCGAGGTTCTCGCGCGCCGTAAGGCGCTCGTCCAGCGCGGGGTCTTGGAACACCATGCCGAGCGCGCGGCGCACGTCGGCCGCGCGGCGCACCACGTCGAACCCCATCACGGTGGCCGTGCCGGCGCTGGGCCTGACGAGGGTGGTCAGCATGTGCAGGGTGGTCGACTTGCCGGCGCCGTTCGGGCCGAGGAGGGCGAAGAACTCGCCGGGGGCGATGTCGAGCGTGACTGATTCGACGGCGACCACATCGCCGTAGCGGCGGCCCAGCCCCCGGGCGCTGATGGCGGCCTGGCCGCCCGGAGCTGCTTCCGTGACCGTCACACTGACCTCGCCCGCCATCCCCGAGACGTTACCGCGACGGAGCCGCCTGCCGCCGCGACGATGCGCGGCGGCAGGACCGACCCCTCGAGAAGCTTGCGGCTATCAGCCGCCGAGGACCTCGACGGCCTCCTCGAGCGCCTCGAGGAGCTCAAGGCAGGCGGCGGCGGGGTTCTCCACCTCTACGAGTTCCTCGTCTTCGTCGTCGTCTTCGTCCTCGTCCTCGCCCTCGGCCTCGAGGCCCGTCAGGGCGGTGATTACCTCGCCGGCCTCCTCGTGCACCTCGGGCGCCATGAAGCCCAGGAAGGTGGCCAGGTAGCGCACGTACATCTCGCCGACGGCGAAGACGCCCTCCACGGCCACCTCGTCGTTGCCGGCCTGGTAGGCCTTGCATGTCGGCACGAGCGTGTCGACCAGGCTCTCGCTGAGGGCGAGCATGTCGCGGTCCGCGAAGAGCTCGGCGTCCGCGATCGGCTCGAGGAGCCCTATCAGGCGCTGGACGGAGGCCTCGGCCTCCTCGGGGTCACCGACGATGGCCTCGGGGGGCTCGGGCTGGGGGTAGACCTCGTCGAGGAGGGCGAACATCTCCTCCACGTCGGCGCGCTGAGTGGCGTTGGCGTACATGCTCATCTCGCCCCACAGCGTCTTGACGCGCTGCAGCGCCGCCCACCCGCTGGTGAACTCGAACAGCTCGCCGTCGGCGGCGTCCTCGTAGCCCTCGGCCACGCCGTCGTCACCGAGCGACAGGTCCGCGATGACCGCTGCGATGAAGGCGGGCGACCGCCGCACCTCGTAGGGCACGAGCAGGTCGTAGGCGCGAAGGGTCAGCTCGCGCGCCTCCGCCACCGCGCCCGAGGCGTCCTCGCCGTCCTCGACGGCCTCCTCGACCTCCCCTAAGGCCTCGAGCAGGTCGGCGGCCAGGTCGGGGTCGGCGGCGCGGAGGGTGCCGATGAAGCGGTGGACGTCGGATTCGAGCATCTCCTCGACCTGCTCCATCAGGTCGTCGTCGAGGGGCGCCGCGAACTGATCCACGACGGTCAGGCGGAGGAGGACGAGCTCGAGGCCGTAGGCGCGGCCCTGCACGAGCGGCTGCTCGAAGAAGGGCCGGTAACCGTACTGCGCCGCGGCGCTGGCGACGAACAGGGCAGCCATGACGGCGGCGAGGGTACGGACGAGCTTAGTTGGCACCCGGGATCACTCCGATCTCCGCGGAGTGGGCCCCGCGGCCCGCCGCGATGTTGGCCACCACGCAACCGCAGGCCGTGTCGATCACCGACACGCTGTCGGACAGGCCGTTGGCGGTGTAGACGCGCTTGCCGTCGGGGGTGATGGCGATGCCCCACGGCCGCCGCCCCATCTGCTCCTTGATCGTGTTGACGATCTCGTTCGTGGTCGTGTCTATCACGTACACGGCGCTGGTGCCGCCCCCGGCAACGTAGATGAGGTCGCTCGTGGGGTCGACGGCGATCTCTACGGGCCGCGAGTCGAGCCCTAAGTTGATCGTCTGGATGACCTTGCGGGTGGAGGTGTCGATGACGGAGATGGTGCCGCCGATCTCGGCGGAGGCGTAGGCGCGCGAGCCGTCGTTGGAGAACTCGACGACGCGCGGACGGTTGCCGACGAGGATGTGGGTGACGACCTTGAGCTCGTGGGCGTCGATGACCGTGACGGTGTGGGTGGCCTCGGCGGTGACGTAGACCCAGTTGCCGTCCGGGCTCACGGCCACGCCCTCGGCCTCGACGCCGACGCGGAACGAACCGAGCTGCTCGCCCGTGACCGCGTCGTAGCCGGCGGCCTGGGCGATGGCCTCGAGGGCCGCCCAGACCTGCTTGCCGTCGGGGGTGACGGCGACGCGCTCAGGGTTGCCACCGGCGCGGAACTCGCCGACCACCTCGTTGGTGCGCACGTCGATGGCGATGATCTTGTCCTCGGGGGTCTCGAGCTGCGGGTTGAAGTCGCTGATCGAGACGTAGATGATCGCCCCGTCCGGGCTGACGGCCATGCCGCGCGGCCGGACCTCTCCCGGGCGCCCGGAGATGGTGATGGTGTCGATGACCTCGTTGGTGGCCGTGTCGATCACGGTGATGTCGGCGCTGAACTCGTTCGACACGTACAGGCGGTACGAGTCCTCCTGCGCGGAGGCGCCGCCCAACAGCGCGAGCGTGAGCGCCGCCGCCAGCCAGCGCGCCGCCCGGGGAGGGGCGGCCCTGCGTGGATGATGCTCTGTCATGATCTCCTTCCGCTCGTGCCGGATATCACGAGCACCGCGCCGGTCGTGCATGACTCAACGACCGGCGCGGCCAAGCTAGGTGGCTCCTGGAGCGTAAGACGGTGGCGTAAGGCGAACGTAAGTGCCGCCGTGTGGCAGGGCGCGCCACCCGGGCGCGGCCCCCTCACCGGCACTGGCTGGCCTTCGCGAGGTCGCCTATCTGATCCAGGCGCTCCACGACGTCCGTGCCGGGCATGTAGATGGCGGGGAGCTCCCCCACCAGGGTGGCCAGCGTGAAGGTGTCGGCGGCGGCAGGGTCTATCTTGACGAGGTAGAGCGGCTCGCGCAGTTGACGGTCCCACGGACGGAAGCTCGTGCCTATCCCCTTCCAGACGTCGAACACCGACTGCGGGTCCACGAGGTAGCCGGTCACGGTGGCCGGGTCGGTGCCGCCCCCGAAGAAGGCGGCCTCGTAGAGGACCTTCACCCCCTGGTACACGGCCCAGGCGCTGTCGTCCATCGGGTCGCCGTACGTCATGCGGTAGCGGGCGTTGAGCTCACGCGCGCCGTACGCGTCGATCGTGGCCTCCCAGGAGGCCACGCGGTGGCCGGTGCCGAGCCGCGGAGCCGCATCGCGTGAGGCGGCGTAGAACGCCCGCGTCTGCGCCTCCGGGTACGGGAAGCCGGTGACCATGGCCTCCACGCCGCCGGCCTCGAGACCGGCGAGGGCATCCAGCTGCTCGGCCGCCGGCATGAGCAGGACGACGAGGTCGGCCTTGGCGCGGACGACCCTGCTCGCGACGTCGGCCCAGTCGGCGCCGGCGCCGGCCTCGACGGCGCCCACCTCGCGCGCGCCGAAGTGGCGGTCCGCCAGCGTGCGGCGCACGCGCGCGAGCTGCGCGGCGGACTCGGCGCCGGGCGCCGTGACGAAGAACCAGTTCCTCTGCCCGGAGCGGACGTACCACCCGGCCATGGCGTCCAGGTACATGGCCGCGCTGGGCTCGACGTGGAAGGCCAGCGGGCGGCACTGCTCGTTGCGCAGCGCGTCGGCCGACGCGCCCACGTTCACGAACGGCACCCCGGCCCGGGCCGACCAATCGGCCAGGGCGGCCGCCTCCTCGGCGCTGAAGCCGCCCACCACCGCGAACGCCCCGCCGTCCACCAAGGCCTGAGCGGCGGCCACGACGGCGTCGGCACCATCGGCCTCCGCCACTGGAGCCGTGAACGTGTAGTCGAGCATCTCGGCGTTGAAGCCGAACTCGTCGGCCGCCATCTCGGCGCCCTGCCGGGCCGCGCGTGCCACGGCCGCGGCCAGCGGCTCCGCAGCGTCTTCGCCCGGGATGACGATGCCGATGGAGAACTCGCTTGGGAGGTCACCCTGCGCGTGGGCCACGCCCGCGAACTGCGCCGGGCCGATCAGGAGCGCGAACGACATCTGCAACAGGCGCGCGGTCAGGCCGCGTGCACCGAGTCGGTTCCGGGTTGGTCGCATGCTCTTCCCTCGTTGTCCCGGCCGTCTGGCCGTAGTCCGGGTGTCGCGGTCGCTCAGCCTCGACCGGATTCTCGAAGTCGGAGCGATGATATACGATGCCTTACCAGAACCCGGTGCAGCCGCCGCTCGCCGTTCGAGGAGGCCCGATGCGGATCCTGCTGCTCGAAGACAACAGCGACATCGCCACGGCCCTGGTGGAGGCTCTGACCCTGGAGCGCTACGAGGCCGACTGGGTCCGCAGCCGCGAGGAGGCCTACGGCGCCATGGCGGCCGGTGGCTACGACCTGGCGGTCCTGGACGTGATGCTACCCGGCGACGACGACGCGGGGTTCGCCCTGGCCGCCGACCTGCGTCAGGCGGGCTACGACGGGCCGCTGCTGTTCGTGTCGGCCCGCGACACGGAGGCCGACAGGGTGACCGGGCTCGACCTCGGTGGTGACGACTACCTCGTGAAGCCGTTCGGCCTGCGCGAGTTCATGGCGCGGGTTAGGGCCCTCCTCAGGCGCAGGGCCCAGACGAAGGCCGTCGTGTTCGAGCGGGCCGGGCTCCGCGTCGATCTGGCCGCGCGGCGCGTGGCCTGGCAGGGCGCCCCGGTGGACGTCAGCGAGCGGGAGTTCGCCATGCTCGAGCTCTTCGCCCTCTACCCGGACCGCGTGTTCAGCACCGAGGAGCTCCTCGACCGCTTCTTCCCCTCCGCGTCGTCGGGCGCCGGCGTGGTGCGGGTGTACATCAGCCAGCTGCGCCACAAGCTCGCCGAGGGCGTCATCCGGACGGTGGCGGGCGGTTACCGGCTGGGCGCCTCGTGAGCCTGCGCGCAACCGTCTTCCTGGCGGTCTTCCTCGTCGTGGCCTGCACCACGGCCATGGAGGCCACGCTAGACATCGTGATCGACCGTTTCGAGGACCACCGGCTGTTCCTCGACCTCCTCGACGTGCCCCTCACGCTGGTCATCGCCGGCGTCGGCGCCTGGCTGCTGGCGCGCCGGATCGCGCGGCCGCTCAACGAGCTGACGCGGGCCACGCACGCCGTCGCGACGCTGCTGGAAAGCCCGACGCTCACCACGGCCGGCAAGGACGAGCTGGCGCGGCTGGTGACTGGCTTCAACGAGATGGCCGCCGCGGTCGAGGCGTCGATCGAACGCGAGCGCGCCTTCACCCGCTACGCCTCGCACGAGCTCAGGACGCCACTGAGCGCCATGCGGCTGCAGCTCGAGCGCGCCCAGCTAGGTCACACGTCTGCGGAGGAGGTGCTGCCGGCGCTGGAGCGTGGGGTGGCTCAGCTGGAGGAGATCCTGGAGGCGCTCCTGTCGTTGGCGCGCGACTCGGCGAGCGGCGACCCCCGCCCGGTGGGGGCCGTGCTGACGGAGGTCATCGAGACACTGCCCGCCACCGACAGGGGCCGCGTGACGGTGCGCGGGGAGGCTTGCGCGGCGACCGTGCGGCACCCTCGGCTCTTCCAGCAGGCGGCAACCAACCTGGTGGACAACGCGCTGCGTCACGGCAGCGGCGGCACGACGGTCAACCTGACGGCAGACGGGCGGTCGGTGACGCTGCGCGTCGACGACGACGGCCCTGGCTTGGCACCCCCCGCCCTGGAGCTGGCCACCCGGCCCTTCTACCGCGGCTCTTCGGAGGATGGCGGGCACGGCCTGGGTCTATCGTTCGTCGCCTTCCTCGCCAAGGCCCTGGAGGGCGAACTGCACCTCACGAACTCGGGTACGGGGCTGACCGCCGAGCTGTCGCTTCCGATCGTCGCGGACCGGGCCACACCGTGACAGCGGCGCCGCCACCCTAGGGTGGCGGCGCCGTCGCTCCTGCTCCCGAGCGTCAGCCGAGGTCAGTCGAGGAAGTCGCGCAGCTTGCGCGTGCGGCTCTCGTGGTACTTGAGCTTGCGCAGCGCCTTGTTCTCGATCTGGCGGATCCGCTCGCGCGTGACCCCGAAGTGGCTGCCGACCTCCTCCAGGGTGTGTTCTCTGCCGTCGACCAGGCCCTTCCTCAGCTTAAGCACCATGGCCTCGCGCTCGTTGAGCTTGTTGAGCGCCTCCTCCAGCTCCTCGCTGAGGATGTTCTTGGAGGCCTCGT
>CAYNNL010000036.1:0-18251 GCA_964398765.1 uncultured bacterium
AGGTGCGGTTCTCCATGGTCTTCTCGAAGCCCGTGTGGAGGTAGCCGACCTGCGGCTTGAGCGACACGATCTGTTCGCCGTCGAGGTCGACGACGAGCCTGAGCACCCCGTGGGTGCTCGGGTGCTGCGGGCCGACGTTGATGCGCATGTAGCGCGTGGAGAACGACCCAGGCAACTCGGTCTCGGCCGCGGGTGGGTTGACCGGCTTGGCGGCGCCCATGCTCACCTCCCCCCTTCGTCAGGCAGGCTGCCCTGCTCGCTCGTGACCCCGTGACGCGCCCCGCCCTTCCAGCCGGTGAGGCCGGGGTTCTTGCCCGTCAGGCCGGCCCTGAAGGCGGCCGGGTCGAGGAAGCGCCCGTCGTTGAACAGCGTGGGCGTCTCCCCGAGCGGGAAGTCCTTGCGGTGCGGGTGACCTTCGAGGTCCTCGGGGGTCAGCAGCTTGCGGAGGTTGGGGTGCCCCCCGAACTCGATGCCGAGCATGTCGAAGGTCTCGCGTTCCAGGAAGTCGGCGCCGCGCCACACGCCGGTGGCGGTGGGCACGCTCTCGCCGTCGGCGACCTCGACACGCACGAAGACACGGTCGGAGCCGTACAGGCAGTGGACGTTGTAGACCACCGCGAAGCGCTTGCCGCGGTGACCGGGGTAGGTGAGGTAATCGAGGCCGAAGATGTCGGTGAGCATCTCTAGGCCGGCCGCGCGGCAGGCCCTGAGCGCGTCGACTATGGCGTGCTTGGGCACCGTCACGCTGGTCATGTCGCTGGTCTCGTTGACGACGCCGCCGAGTTCCACGAGGGCCTCTAGCGCACGCGCCTTGATGGCGCCGACGGGGGGGTGTTCGCTCATCGCTTCCAACCCTCTACGGGCGGCAGCTTGGCCCCCCGAGCGTCGAACGCCTCGCCCCTGACCTTCTTCTGCAGCTGCGCAACGGCGTAGATGAGCGCCTCGGGCCTGGGCGGGCAGCCCGGCACGAAGATGTCGACCGGCACCACAGAGTCGACGTTCTGCACGATGGCGTAGTTGTTGAACATGCCGCCCGAGGAGGCGCAGGCGCCCATGCTGATGACCCACTTGGGGTCGGGCATCTGGTCGTACACGCGCTTCATGACCGGGGCCATCTTCTTCGACAGCCTGCCGGCCACGATCATCACGTCCGCCTGGCGGGGGCTGGCGCGGAACACCTCGGAGCCGAGCCGGGCGAGGTCGTTGCGCGAGTTGGTGGCGGCCATCATCTCGATGGCGCAGCAGGCCAGCCCGAAGGTGGCCGGCCACAGGCTGTTGGAGCGTCCCCAGGCGACGAGCTTCTCGAGGCTCGTGAACAGGATGCCGTCCGCCTCCAGCTCCTGCACGTCCTTCTCGAAGAGGTCCAGTAAACCCATGCTCACTTCCAGTTCAGGACGCCCTTGCGGATCAGGTACACGAACCCGACCGCGAGGATCGCCACGAATATGACGGCGTTGGTGAATAGGAACGTCGGCGCGGAGTTGAACTTCACGGCCAGCGGGTAGAAGAAGGCCGTCTCCAAGTCGAAGATGATGAACAGCATGGCCACCAGGTAGAAGTGGACGGGGAACCGTTCGCGGGCCGTGCCAACGGCCGGGATGCCGGACTCGTAGGCGTCCAACTTCGCCTCGCTCGGGCGTTTGGGGCCCAGCAGGCCACCAACGACCAGCGCGGCCACGGCGATGAAGCCGGCCGCCAGGTACATCATCAGGACCTCTAGGTACAAGGAGCCCTCTCCTCTCTCATGGGCACACGGGCGTCGCGCAGCCCGCGCTCGAGATTCGTCACCACGTTCCGAGAAGCCGTGACCCGTCCGCACTTCGTGCGCGTTTTCACAACCATCTTGCCGGACAGTCTAGCAGGGGGGGTGGGGGCCTACAAGGTGAGTCCCCGGTGAGCCGCCGGGCCTGGGGCGAACACCACCAAGCCTGGAACCTCGGCGTCCGCCCCGGCCATGTTGGACAAGAACACGGCCTTGACACCGGGCCCGAGCGCGTCTATATACTGCTCTGGCTGCTGGGTCGTTAGCTCAGCCGGTAGAGCAGCTGACTTTTAATCAGCGGGTCGCAGGTTCGAGCCCTGCACGACCCACCAGGTTCATCGGCCGGCGGTTCGGCCCCTTCGACTAGCGGTTAGGTCACAACCCTTTCAAGGTTGCGGCACGGGTTCGAATCCCGTAGGGGTCACCAGGCAGGGCGCCCGCAGGGGCGCCCTCCTCATATCTGATCCGGTGCCTGAGCAGGGGCGATTAGCTCAGCGGAAGAGCGTCCGCCTTACACGCGGAGGGTCGGGGGTTCGAATCCCTCATCGCCCACCAACCACCCTGGCCGGCCCGCCACGACCTCACGCTCCGGTATCCTGGTTCCAACGCACGACCGACCCGAACGGACCCCGAGGAGCAGCCATGACCCTGGAGCTCGCCAAGACGTCCCCCCTGTGGTGGGAGGAGGTGACCGCGCGCCGCACGCGCCCGGGACCGCCGCCCGGCGTCACGCGCGCCGACGCCGTGGTCATCGGCGCGGGCTTCACGGGGCTCTGGACCGCCTACCACCTCAAGCGGCTCGAGCCGACCCTCGACGTCGTGGTCCTGGAACGCGAGCACGTCGGCTTCGGCGCCTCGGGGCGCAACGGCGGCTGGTGCCACCCGGAGTACCCCCTCGGCCTGGCCACGCTCGCGCACCACCACGGCCGGGACGCGGCCCTGCGCTTCCACCGGGCGGCCGTGGGCGCGGTGCGCGAGGTCGGCCGGGTGTGCGAGGCTGAGGGCATCGACTGCCGTTACGCTCGTGGTGGGCGCCTCCTCCTCGCTCGGTCCGAACTGCAGGCGGAACGGGCCCGCGCGGACGTGGCCGAGCAGCGCTCGCTCGGGCTGGGCGAGGACGAGACGCGCTACCTCGACGCCGCCGAGGCGCGCGATCTGACGGGGATGACCAGCGTACACGGCGCCAGCTACACCCCCGACGCGGCCGCGCTGCAGCCCGCCCTGCTGGCGCACGGCCTCGCGCGCGCGGCGGAGCTCGCGGGCGTGAGGCTGTTCGAGGGCGCCGCCGTCACGGGGCTGGCCCGGGGCGCCGTCACGTTCGACGGCTCCGGCGGTAGCGGCACCGTGAGCGCGCCGATCGTCCTGCGCGCCACCGAGGGCTACACCCGGCAGCTGCCGGGCGAGGCGCGTACGCTCATCCCTCTCTACTCGCTGATGATCGCGACGGAACCGCTGGACGAGACCACGCTGCGCGAGGTCGGCTTCGGCCGCCGCGAGGTGTTCGCCGACTACGGCCACATGGTGATCTACGGTCAACGCACCGCCGACGGCCGGATCGCGCTGGGCGGCCGCGGAGCGCCCTACCACTTCGGCTCGGGCATCAAGGGCGCCTTCGACGTCGACGACGTCGTCCACGGCCACCTCTCGCGCCTACTGGTCGACCTCTTCCCCGTGTTGGAAGGGGTGGCCATCACCCACCGCTGGGGCGGCCCCCTCGGAGTGCCACGCGACTGGCGCCCCAGCGTCACCTTCGACCCCGCGACCGGCACCGGCTACGCGGGGGGCTACGTGGGCGACGGGGTGGCGCTCTCGAGCCTGGCCGGCCGCACCCTCGCGGAGCTCGCCCTCGGGCGCCGGAGCGAGCGGACCGACCTCCCGTGGGTGCAGCACCGCTGGCGGCCCTGGGAACCGGAGCCGCTCCGCTACGTGGGCGTCAACGCCGGCCTGTGGCTGACCCGCTCCGCCGACCGCGAGGAGGCGCGCACGGGCAAGCCGAGCGCGCGCGCCAAGCTGGGGAACTGGATCAGGGGCAAACGCGAGTGAGGGCCGCCGGCCTCAGCGCCTCAGCCACGCCATCGCCTTGCTGGCCAGCCGGTCGAGCGCGTCGACCGACATCTCGATGTGCTCCTCCTTGGTGTCCTCGATCTTGTTGTGGGAGATGCCGTGCAGGCTCTGGACGAAGAGCATCACCGTCGGCACGCCGGCGCGGGCGACCTCCGCCGCGTCGTGCAGCGGCCCGCTCGGCAGATGGTGCGACGTCCCTGACGCCTCGCGCACGGCCTCGTCGGCCATCCGCAACAGGTCGGGGTGGAACGGCATGGGGTCGATGCCCCAGATGTTGCTCCACGCCACCTCCACGTTCCCCTCGGCCGCGAAGCGCTCGCTGGCATCCACCGCGCGCCTGTACATGGCGGTGAGCGCCTCCCTGTCGAGGTGGCGCTGGTCGAGGGTGATGTCGCACTCGGCGACCACCGAGGTGACGATGCCCGGCCTCGTGACGCACGAGCCGATCGTGCAGACGCCGCCGAGGTCGTCGGTTATCCGGTAGATCTCCTGGCTCATCTTGCCCGCCGCGAGGAAAGCGTCCCGGCGCCGGTTCATCGGGGTGGAGCCCGAGTGCGCGGCCTGCCCCTTGAAGTGGATGCCGTGGCGCTCGACGCCGAAGGTGCCCAGCACGACGCCCAGGGGCAGGTCGAGATCTAGCAGCACCGGGCCCTGCTCGATGTGCAGCTCCAGGTACGCGCCGGCGTTGGCGAGCTCGGCGTGAGCGTCGTTCATGCGGTCGAGGTCCACACCGCAGCGCTTGAGGGCGTCGACGAGCAGCACGCCGTCCGCGTCCTTGCGGTGCCGCTCCTCGTCGGGCACCAGGGTCGCTCCTGCGGCGCTCGAACCGAGGAGGCTGCGTCCGAAGCGCGCTCCCTCCTCGTCTGCCCAGTCGACGAGCCGCACGGTCACGGGCGGACGACCGCCGTACTCGTCCTTGATGCGGCGCACGACCTCGAGCCCGGCGAGGACGTTGAGGCAGCCGTCCAACCAGCCGCCGCCCGGGACGCTATCTATGTGACCGCCGATGAGGAGCTCGACGCTCGACTCGCCGGGCAGGGTCGACCAGACGTTGCCCGCTGCGTCCCAGTGGGTCTCGAGACCCAACGCGTCGGTCTTCTCGCGCATGAACTCGCGCGCCTTCAACCAGGTGTCGGTCCAGGCCACGCGCCAGGCGCCGTTCTCGTCGCCGGTGAGCTCGCGCAACGCCTTGAGTTCAGAGACGGTCCGTTTCGGGTCGAGGGTGCTCATGGGGCCTCCTATGGACTGCGCGGGCGACCACGCCAGGGGCCCGGCGGCCCGGTCGGGGCCGACGGCGGCAGGTCGCGCTCTCGTCTGAGGAGCAGTCTACCAGTCGGAGGGCGTCACAGCGGGTGTTCCTCTGGCGCCGGCTCCGGTAGGGCCGCCTCGACCCGGCGGCGCAGTTCCACCAGGTCGACACGGGCGCCGAGCGCGCCGAAGGTGCCGGTCAGGGTGGAGATGTCGCGCTCCAGGAGCTCGCCCGCGACGGGCCCCACGCGGACGTCCATCACCTGCGGCAGGTCGATCATGACGACCTGACCCTCGTGCCACAGCAGGTTGTAGGTAGAGAGGTCGCCGTGCACGAGGCCGAGTTGCGCCAGCCTGACGGCCATGTCGGCGGCCTGGTCGAAGGCCGACTGCGCCTCGGCCGGCTCCAGGCGCAGGTCGGCCAGCCGCGGCGCGGGCTCGTCGCCGCTCCCGATGAACTCCATGAGCACCACGGCGCCGGCCGCGGCCCAGGCGCTGGCTTCGTCCGGCAACGCCGGCACCGGCACGCGCACGCCCGCCTGGTGTAGCCGCCACAGGTTGGCGTACTCGCGCATCACCCAGAGGGCCACCTGCGCTCGCCGCCCGGCGCGCGACCGGCGCTTCAGGGCGCGCGCCAGCCTCTCGTCCTCGAAGCGGAGCCCCTCCCAGTACGGGGCGTCGTTCCTGAAGGAGCGCGCCTCGAGGTCGGCGTACACCTTGGCGGCCAGCCGCGTCTCGCCCTTCGTGACGAGGTAGACGGTCGCCTCCTTGCCGCCCCGCACCAGCCCGTGCAGCTCGTCGAACCAGCCGCCGGCGCGGAGCCGCTTCAGGTCGCGGTCCTTGAACGCCTGCTCGCCGGTGGGTGCGGTCCCGACTAGCTCGCCGACCGTGCGCTTGCCCCTGGGCTTGCGACGGGCTCGGCGCACCTCGGCCTTCACGGGGAGGTCACGGGCCCTGACTGCGGTGCCCGAGCCGGGCTCGTCCTCGTGCTGAGAGTCGTCCGGGTCGCGTGCGCCGCGCCTCCGTCCGGCCGGAGCGGGGCGCTTACGACCGGGTCTTCCGCCGCTCTCGCCACTCACGCGGCTCCTCCCTTCGGGCGCGCCGACCTGCGCACCAGGGCGCCAGCTTAACCAACGCTTCATGAGCGCGCCGCCGGGTCCCGACCCAACGCCCTTTCACGTACCATTCTCCGTGCGGCGCCCAGCACGGGGCAGCGTTGCCCCGCGCGCAGACGGCGCCATCACCTGGGAGGGTGCATGAGAAGAACCGCACTACTAGTCTTGGCCGTCCTGGTCACGGCGTTCGCCGGCGCCGAGGGGCGCCTCACCACGGCCATCGGCTCGAACCCGCCGACGCTGGACCCGCAGAAGACGTTCAACGGCTTCTCGTTCGCCATCACCAACCTCGTCTACGAGACCCTCTTCCGCGTCACCCCCGCGGGCGAGATCGAGGGGCTGCTGGCCGCCTCCTGGGAGTACCTCGACCCGTCCACGCTGCGCGTCACGCTCCGTGACGGCGTGAGCTTCACCGACGGCACGAGGCTCGACGCCGCCGCCGTCAAGGCGTCGCTCGAGCGCCTGCTCGACCCCGCCACCGCCTCACCCGGCCGCTTCGTCGTGAGCGCCATCGAGGAGGTCGACGTGGTGGACGACGTGACGGTCGACATCAAGACGGGCGAGCCGTTCGCGCCCCTCCTGGCCCACCTGGCGCACCCCGTGGCCGCCATCGTGCCCGTGTCGCACGGCGACGACCTCGCCCGCAACCCCGTCGGCTCCGGGCCGTACAAGCTCGTGTCGTGGGAGCAGAGCAACCAGCTCCTGCTGACGGCCAACACCGACTACTGGGGCGGCGCGCCCGCCATCGGTGAGGTGCTCTACCGCATCATCCCCGAGATCAGCACGCAGCTCGTGGAGCTCCGCTCGGGCGGCATCGACATCCTCTTCAACATCCCGCCCGACGCCTTCGAGACGCTCGCCGCCGACAGCAAGTTCGAGACGACCGCCTACCTCGGCTGGGGCAGCATGATGCTCGGCATGAACACGGCCAACCCCAAGCTGGCCGACCTGCGCGTGCGTCAGGCCATCGCCCACGCGATCGACAAGAGCCTCATCATCGACGAGTTCCTGCGCGGCTTGGCCGAGCCGGGCGTCGTGCCGATCCCCCCGACCGTCCGCTTCGCCGCCTCCGACCTCGTCGAGCCGTACCCCTACGAGCCCGACACGGCCAAGGAGCTCCTCGCCGAGGCAGGCGCCACCGGGCTCAAGCTCACGCTCGACATCTACCAGAACCCCGACCTCGAGGCCGTGGCGCAGGTGCTGCAGTTCATGCTCTCGGAGGTCGGCATCGACCTGACCATCCGCGTGCAGGAGTACGCCGCCTACGTCGAGCAGACCGAGAAGGACGACATCGAGCTCTACGCCTCCAGCTGGGGCACCGTCACGCTCGACGCCGACTACACCCTCTACGCGTTCTTCCACTCGAGCGAGATCCCCGGCAACAACACGTCGCGCTACCAGGTGGCAGCGGTGGACGCCCTCCTCGACGAGGCCCGCGCCACGCCCGACGACGCCGTCCGCGCCGCCGCCTACCGCGACGTGCAGGAGATGGTGCTGGCCGACGTGCCGATGGTCACGCTCTACTACCCGCTGTCGACCATCGCCAAGTCGCCCGTCTTGCAGGGCGAGGTCGTGCGCTTCAGCTGGATCAACCTCGACCTGCGCGAAGCGACCCTCTCGCGCTGAGCCAGGTGGGGGCGTCGGGCGGTTAGCGCCGTCCGACGCCCTCCCACGTTGACGCGGTGGCACTCTTCGTACTGCGGCGCCTGGTGGCGCTGCTTCCCGTCCTGCTGGGCGTGACCCTCGTGGTCTTCGCCATGCTGTGGCTGGCGCCCGGCGACCCCTTGCTGGCGCTCGTGGGCGAGTCGGCGCAGGGCATGAGCAAGAGCGCGCTCGAGGAGCTGCGCAAAGCCCACGGGCTGGACCGGGGTCCGCTGGTGCAGTACGTGTCGTACCTCGGCGACCTGGTGCGGGGCGACCTCGGCACCTCGGTCCGGAGCGGTCAACCCGTCAGCCAGGAGGTGTTGAGCCGCTTCCCGGCAACCCTCCTGCTGGCCGGCAGCGCGATGCTCGTGGCGATAGCCCTCGGCCTCAGCCTCGGAGTGCTCGCCGCCGTGTACAGGCGGACCGTGGTGGACCACCTAACGGTGCTGGTGGCCCTCCTCGGGGTGTCGGTGCCAGTGTTCTGGTCCGGCCTGCTGCTCATGCTGCTCTTCGCGCTCGACCTCGGCTGGCTCCCCGCCTCCGGTTACGGGTCGTGGAAGCACCTGGTACTGCCGGCGGTGGCCGTCGGTTTCTCCTCCGCCGCGTTCATCGCACGCATAACGCGCGCCAGCATGATCGAGACGCTGAGACAGGACTACGTCCGGACCGCCACCGCCAAGGGCCTGGGCTTGAGCGCCGTGCGCATCCGCCACGCCCTGCGCAACGCGCTCCTGCCGGTCGTCACCGTCGTGGGGCTGCAGTTCGGCGGGCTGCTGGGCGGCGCAGTGCTGACCGAGACCGTGTTCGCGTGGCCCGGCATCGGCCGCATGCTGGTCGACGCCATCGGCGCCCGCGACCTACCGCTCGTCCAGGGGAGTGTCCTGTTCATCGCGGTCATCTTCATCGTCATGAACCTGCTCGTGGACGTCTCCTACGCGGTGCTGAACCCGAAGGTGCGCTATGAGTGAGGTCGTCCTCCGGCCGAGGCGGGTGCGCTCACCCGCGGTGCGCCGCTTCCTCAAGAACCGGGCCGCCACGGTGGGCCTGGTCCTGGCCGTGCTCCTGGTCCTCGTCGCCGTCCTGGCGCCCATCCTGGCGCCCTACTCCCCCGACTTCCAGAACCTGCGGGCGCGCCTCCAGGCGCCCTCCACCGCGCACCCGTTCGGGACGGACGAGTTCGGTCGCGACGTGTTCAGCCGCGTCCTGCACGGCACCCGCGTGTCGCTCCTCACCGGTCTGATTCCGGTGCTGGTGGGGGCTGCCATCGGCACAGCGCTCGGTCTTCTCGCCGGGTTCTACCGCGGCACGCTGGACGCGCTCCTCATGCGGGCCATGGACATCCTGCTCGCGTTCCCGTCGCTGCTCCTCGCACTCGCCGTGGTCGGCGCCCTCGGACCGGGGCTCGAGAACGCCGTGATAGCCGTGGCCATCGTGGGCATCCCCTCGTACGCGCGCATCGTGCGCAGCGTCGTCATCGCGACGCGCGAGGAGGAGTTCGTGACCGCCGCGCAGGCCCTTGGCGCACGCGACCCGCGGCTCCTGCTCCGGCATGTGCTGCCGAGCGCCATGGGCGCGCTGAGCGTGCAGGCCACGCTCGGCATCGGCTTCGCCATCCTGTCCATGGCCGGCCTGTCGTTCCTGGGCCTCGGCGTCCAGCCGCCCACCGCCGACTGGGGCGAGATGCTCACCCGCGGCCGCCGTTACCTGCCGGGGGCTCCCTGGCTGCTGCTTTACCCCGGCGCCGCCATCTCCCTCACGGTGCTGGCGTTCAACCTGCTGGGCGACGGCCTACGCGACGCGCTGGACCCCCGCGACTGAACGGCCGCTGACGGACGACCCGGCCGGGAGGTACTCTTCTCGGCATGATCAAGGTATTCGACGGCCACAACGACACGCTCCTGCTGCACGCCCAGGACCCTGAGCGCGACTTCTTCGCGCGCCACGAGGACGGGCACATCGACCTCGTGCGCGCGGCGGAGGGCGGCCTGGCCGGGGGCTTCTTCGCGGTCTGGACGCCGTCGCCCGAGCTCCCGAAGGCGTACGCGGAGCTGGGCGACGGCCCCGGGATGCCGTCGCTGCCCGGCGGCGCGGCCGACCCGGCGGTGGCGCGCGCTCATGCAGACCGCTGTGTCGCCCAGCTGCTCGCGTGGGACGCTGACCCGGCGGGCCGCTTCCGCCTGGTGCGCACGGCGGCGGAGCTCGAGGCCGCCATCGGGGCCGGGATCATGGCGGGCATCATGCACTTCGAGGGCGCCGAGGCGATAGGCCCCGACCTCGCGGCGCTCGACGTCTACTACGCCGCCGGTCTCCGCTCCATCGGGCCGGTCTGGAGCAGGCCGAACCTGTTCGGGTTCGGCGTGCCCTTCGCCTTCCCCAGCAGCCCGGATGTCGGGCCGGGGCTCACCCCGCACGGCCGCGCGCTCGTGCGCCGCTGCAACGAGCTGGGCATCATGCTCGACCTCTCGCACATCACCGAGCGGGGCTTCTGGGACGTGGCCGCGCTCTCGAACCACCCGCTGGTCGCCACGCACTCGAACGCCCACGTCATCTGCCCGTCGCCCCGCAACCTAACCGACGAACAGCTCGCCGCGGTGCGCCAGTCGGACGGCGTGGTCGGCCTCAACTTCAACACCGGCTTCCTCGACCCGGAGGGTCGGCGCGACACGACCCTGCCCCTCGAGGTGATGGTGCGGCACATCGACCACCTCGTCGACAAGCTGGGCATCACTCGCGTGGCGCTGGGCTCAGACTTCGACGGCGCCACCATGCCCGACGGAGTCAAAGACGCTTCCAAGCTCCAGAACCTGATGGAGGCGCTGGCGGCCGCGGGTTACGACGACGAGAGCCTCCGGGCCATCGGTCACGGCAACTGGCTGCGCGTGCTGAAGCTCACCTGGGGGGAGTGACGGCCGCGGCCGGGCGCCGCAGCGTCTCCGGCACCCCGAAGGCGAACCAACAAGCGGCAGCCACGCCCACGGCGCTGACCGCGACGGCCGACGGCCCCAGTCCCAACAGGTCTGCAACGACGCCGACCACGAGAGGACCGGTGACTGAACCGGCGTCCCCGACGAGTCGCCAGCGCCCCAGGAACGCGGCCACCGCCTGACCGGGCGCGAGGTCGGCGCCGAGCGTCATCATCGTGCCCGCGCTGATGCCGTTGCCGACGCCCATGACCAGCGCGGCGAGGGCCAGGCCGTACGCCCCGCCGGAGAACGGCACCAGCGCCATGCCGGCGGCCTGGATCAGGAACGACGGCACGATGGCGTACTTGCGCCCGAGGCGGTCCATGATCACGCCGGCCAAGTAGAAGAGCGACATGTCGGCCAGGCTCGAGAAGCTCACGATGAGGCCGGCCACGCCCACGTCGAGACCCAACACCTGGGTGGCGTAGAGCGGCACGAGCACGCGCCGGCCGGCACGCACCGCCTGACCGAGCAACTGGGCTCCCCCGGCGTTGAGCAGATGGTGACGGGCGCCCGCGAGCGCCGCGCGGCTGGCGGCGCGGTCGGCTCCGTCCCCTACCGAGCGGGCCCTGGCGACCTGCATACCGGGCGGGAGTGTGGTGCCGGCGAGCAGGACGGC
Source organism: uncultured bacterium (assembly GCA_964398765.1). GTDB lineage: Bacteria > Deinococcota > Deinococci > Deinococcales > Trueperaceae > JAAYYF01. Next base: position 11,416 of record CAYNNL010000036.1, read on the forward strand.
CGTGCCGAGACCGACGGCGGCGTAGAGCAGGAACGGGGCCCGGAGGCCGAAGTAGGTGGCGAGCCCGCCGCCGAGCGCGGGCCCGATGAACGAGCCCAGCCGCGTCAGGCCGCCGAACATGCCCATGGTGCGGCCGCGGTTGCCGCTCAGCGTGGCGCCGGCGAGGAAGGCGTGGCGGGAGATGTTCCAGACGGACAGCCCGACGCCAGAGGCGAAGCGCGCCGCGAACAGCCAGGCGAGGCTCGGCGCCGCGGCGCTGGCGAGGGCGGCCGCGGCCACCACGGAGACGCCCGCGATCATGGCGGTCCGGGGCGGCAAGCGGTTGACGACGTGACCCGCCGGCACGTCGGCCAGGAGGGTGCCGAGCCCCTCCGCCGCCAACACCAGGCCCACCGCGGCCAGACCCGAGCCGAAACTCTCAGCCAGGACGGGCAGCGTCGGGATGAGGAGCCCGTCGCAGATGGCCAGTAGGGTGGCGGGGAGGAAGATGGCCAGCAGCATGGCGTAGCGGAGGTTACCGCTCCGGGCCGCGTGTCGGGCGGCGGGCCTGCCGGCGCGCAAGTCGGCGCGCCTGCCCGTAACGCCTCACCAGGTCGGTGGTGGCCGCGTCCCACGACCAGCGTTCCGCCTCCGCCCGGCCGGCGGCCGCCAGCCGGCGGTGCAGTTCGGGGTCGGCGAGGAGGCGTCTGACGCCTGCCGCGAGTGCGGCGGCGTCGCCCGGCGCCGCGAGCAGGCCGTTGACCTCGTGCCTGATGACGTGCGGGATGCCACCCGCGTCGGCGGCCACCACCGGCACGCCGGCGGCCATGGCCTCCAGCGCCGCGAACCCCAGCGTCTCCGAGGTGGACGGGAAGGCGAACACGTCGCCGCTGGCGTAGGCGGCCGCCAGCTCCTCGCCCTGCAGGAAGCCGGTGAACACCGCCGGCGTACTGGCCAACCGCGCCTTGAGGCCGGCCAGGGCCGGCCCGTCGCCGACGACGGCGAGACGCACCCCCTCCGCGGCCAGCGCCGTGGCCGCTTCGGCCAGGACGTCCACGCGCTTCTCGTTAGACACGCGTCCGATGTAGACCACCAGCGGCGACGCGGGCGAGCCGCCCGTCAGGCGGTCCCTCATCTCGGCGCTGCGGTGGCGTGGGTGGAACCGCTCCGTGTCCACCGCCTTCTGCCACAACCTCACCCGTCTGATGCCGAGACCGCGGGCCAGCGCCACCATCTGCGGGCTCGTGCACAGGTTCACATGGGCGAGGTTGTGCACCTCGCGGTCGAGGACCTCTAGGGGCCGTCTGACGAGGCCGAGGCCCAGCTCGCTCACGACCTTCGGGTCCGTGTGGAAGCTCGCGACCAGCGGATGGCGGGCGCGACGCGCCAGCACCGCCCCCCACGCGCCGAAGAAGATCGGGTTGATCACGTGCACCACGTCGGGCGCGAAGGCGCGCACCTCGCGCGCCAACCGGGCCGACGGTAGGGCGACGCGGTGCTCCGGGTACCACGGGAACGGCATGCCCGGCGCAGAGAGCACGCGGTGCCGCCCGTACCGCTCGGGCGCGCCGGGCGGCGCGAGCACGAGCACCTCGTGTCCCTGCCGCTCGAGCGCAGCCAGGGTGGCCGTGAGGCGCGTGACCACGCCGTCGACCTTCGGGAGGAACGTCTCGCTGACCCAGGCGACCCTCAGCGGCCGACCGTCACGTCCGCTCGGCTCGCCGCCGCTCCGCTCGGCCTCGCCCTCCGCGCCGTCGCCGCCCGGTTCCTCTGCGCTCAGGCGTACCCGGCCAGGAACGACGCGAGAGCCCCCTCGCTTGGCCTCAGCCGCGCGTCCGGGAGCATCGACAGTGGCGTCTCGCTCATCTCGCTGACCTCGGCTAGCGACTGGCGCGAGTCGTCGTAGTGGATGATGCCCGTGAGCAGCTCCCCGGCTGCGTCGGCCTCGAGGAGGCGGGCGATGCCGCCGACGCGGTCGGCCGTGTCGAAGTCCGACTCGATCTTGCGCAGCGTCATGCGCGAACCGTCGTGCAGATCGACGACCTGGGTGGCGCCCGGGTCGTAGTCGTCGATGTAGATCTCCTCCTGGGCCGGGATGAAGCCGACCTCCTGGAGGGCCCGCTCGTGCTCGCGGCCGTAGGCGTAGCTGTGGCGCGAATCCGGCTCGTCGTTGAACGCCACGCAGGGGCTGATGATGTCTATCACGGCCGTGCCCCTGAAGGAGAGGCCGGCCTTGATCACCTCTCGCACCTGCTTGGCGTCGCCGGCGAACGTGCGGGCCACGAACCCGGCACCTGCCGAGATGGCCTCGAGGCAGATGTCGATGGCGGGGAACACGTTGGTGCCCGCGTACTTGAGCTCGTGACCCTCGGGGGAGGTGGCGGAGAACTGCCCCTTGGTGAGGCCGTAGACGCCGTTGTTCTCGACGATGTAGACCATGCGCACGTTGCGCCTGATCACGTGCTTGAACTGCCCGAGGCCGATGGAGCCCGTGTCGCCGTCGCCGCTGATGCCGATGGCGCGGAGCGTGCTGTTGGCCTGCAGGGCGCCGGTGCCGAGCGACGGCATCCGGCCGTGCAGCGAGTTGAAGCCGTGCGACTGCCCGAGGAAGTAGGCGGGCGACTTGCTGGAGCAACCGATGCCGGAGAGCTTGATGATGTCCTGCGGTCTGAGGTCCAGGTCGTACGCGATCTGGACGAGCTGGCTGGCGACGGAGTTGTGGCCGCAGCCTTTGCAGAGAGTCGACGGGCTGCCGACGTAGTCCTGCTTGCTGAGGCCGGCCCTGTTCACCTTCGGTGCGCTGGCGGGTCTGTCCACGGGTCTCACTCCCCTCTCAAGTGCGCGCTCAGGCGCTCGGCCACCCAGCCGGCCGTGAGCGGCATGCCGTCCAGGTAGGCGATCTTCTGCAGGCGCGCCGCGTGCTCCGGCAGCTCGTCTCGCAGGATGGCGGTCAGCTGGCCGTCGCGGTTCATCTCGATCACGACGACGTCCTCGTGCGCCGCCACGTACTCGCCCACCTCGGGGCCTATCGGCAGGGCGCGCAGCCGCATGAAGTCGGTGGCCACGCCGGCCGCGGCGAGCATGTCGCGCGCCTCGTCGATGGCGTAGCGGGTGGTGCCGTAGGCGATGATCCCCAGCCTGGCTCCCTCACGTCGGTCGACGACCGCAGCCGGCACGAGGGTGCGGGCCGTGTCGAACTTGCGCGCGAGCCGGTCCATGTTCTTCACCCAGTCCTCGGGGCGCTCCGAGTACTTGGCGTTCTCGTCGTGGCCGGTGCCGCGCCCGAACCAGGCGGCGCGCGGGCTCTCGTTCCCGGGGATGGTGCGAGCGGCGATGCCGTCGCCGTCGGTGTCGCGGTAGCGCCCGAAGCTGGGGAGCGCCTCGACCTCCTCGGCGCTCAGGAGCTTGCCGCGGTCGAGCGGCGTCTCAGGGTAGCGGAACGGTTCGCCCATCCAGTTGTTCATGCCGAGGTCGAGGTCGGAGAGCACCAGGACCGGGGTCTGGAGCCGGTCGGCGAGGTCGTGAGCCTTGTAACCGAACTCGAAGCACTCCTCGATGGATGACGGGAAGAGCAGGACCTGCTTCGTGTCGCCGTGCCCGAGGTAGTAGGAGAAGGCGACGTCGCCCTGGCTCGTGCGGGTGGGCATCCCCGTGCTGGGGCCCACGCGCTGGATGTCCCACACCACCGCCGGCACCTCGGCGTAGTAGGCGAGCCCGAGGAACTCGGACATGAGGGAGATGCCGGGGCCGCTGGTAGCGGTTACGGCGCGAGCGCCCGCCCAGCCGGCACCGATGACGATGCCGATGGCGGCGAGCTCGTCCTCGGCCTGCACCACGCTGTAGGTCGCTCGCCCCTCGGGGTCGCGCCTGAGGCGCTCCAGGTAGATCTTGAGGGAGTCGATGAAGCTCGTGGAGGGCGTGATCGGGTACCACCCCGCCACGCTGACGCCACCGAAGACGCTGCCGAGCGCGCCGGCCTCGTTGCCGGTCATCATGATGAGCCCCGCGGTCTCGTTCATGGGCTCGACCCGGTAGGGGTCGCGCTTCTCGAGGTTGCTGCTGGCCCAGGCGTGCGCGATCTTCACGACCTCGAGGTTGCTGTCGACCAGCTTGCGGCGGTTGCCGAAGTGGTGGGCCAGCCCCTCCTCGATGACGTCGAGCGGGATCCCCAGGAGGTGCGCGACCACGCCCACGTAGGTCATGTTCGCGATGTACTCCTTGATCTTGCCCTTCACCTCCACCCCGGCGAGGAGCTCCTTCACCGGCACGGGGTAGTAGGTCAGGTCGGCCCTGTCGGGCCGCAGGCGCAGGTCGGAGTTGTGGATCACGACCCCGCCTTCGGGCAGCGCGGCCACGTCCTCGTGCAGGGTGGCGCCGTTGAACGCCACCAGGACGGCCGACTCCCGCCGCGCCACGTAGCCGTGCTTGCTGACGCGGATGTGGTACCAGGTCGGCAGGCCCTGGATGTTGGACGGGAAGATGTTCTTCCCGTGGACGGGGATGCCCATCTTGAAGAACGAGCGCAGGAGGGTGAGGTTGGCCGTCTGGCTGCCCGTGCCGTTGGCGGTGGCCACCACCAGGGAGAAGTCGTTGACCACCGAGGCTACGCTCGGCGGTGCCTCTTCGCGACTAGAAGTTAGCGTCACACCCATGCGGGAACTTCACCTCCTGGGGTCGACGGGATACGCGCGACCACACGCCAGGAACGCGACGTTGCCGTCGCGCCGAGCCTGAGTATGGTGGCCGGTCTGCTCCCCGTTGCCCGCGGCGCGGACGACGAACTCGCCCCAACATATTGCCTGATAGTAACCCCGCGGGCGGGCGCGGCCCACGGCCCAGGGGCGCTCCGCGGCGAACGCGCGGCGCCGCGACCGCCATGGCGGGTGATAAGTTCGGTCACGATCGGAGGCCGGCCAGGCATGAGCAGCAAGGGAGAAGGGTTCGGGGTGGGGATCGTGGGGGCGGGCAACATCGCCGCCGCGCACGTGGACGCCGTGACGAAGACCGTGGGCGCCGAGCTGGTGGGGGTCGCCAGCCGCGGCGCCGCGCGGGCGGCGGCCCTAGGCGCCAAGCACGGCGTGAAGGCGTTCGCCACCGTGGCGGAGCTGGTGGCCGACCCGGCCGTCGACATCGTGGCCGTCTGCACCCCGTCCGGGGCGCACCTCGAGCCGGCGCTCGCGGCCATCGCGGCGGGTAAGCACGTGATCGTCGAGAAACCGCTCGAGATCAGCACCGCGCGCGCCCTGGAGCTGGTGAACGCCGCCGAGCGCGCGGGCGTGGCCCTCGCCACCATCTTCATGAGCCGCTTCGCCGACGCCAACGTCTTCCTGCGCGCCTCCGCGCGGGGTGGCCGGCTCGGGCGGCTAGTGCAGGGAAACGCCTACGTGCCCTGGTACCGCGACCAGGCCTACTACGACAGCGGCGCGTGGCGCGGCACCAAGGCGCTCGACGGCGGCGGCGCGCTCATGAACCAGGCCATCCACCAGCTCGACCTGCTCCTGTGGGTCATGGGTCCGGTGGCCGAGGTGAGCGCCTACGCCGGGACCCTGGCGCACGAGCGCATAGAGGTGGAGGACACGCTGGTCGCCTCCCTCCGTTTCGAGAGCGGCGCCCTGGGCCAGCTGAGCGCCGCTACCTCCATGTGGCCCGGCCGCCCCAAGACGCTGGAGGTCTACGGCACGGACGGGCTGGCCGTCGTGAGCGACGACGTGCTGGTCGAGTGGCACAACCGGAACGACGCGGCGGGGGAACGGGACCGCGTGCTCGCCGAGTACGGCGGGCAGGCTACCGGCGGCTCGAGCGATCCCATGGCGATCTCCTTCGAGAACCACCGCCGGCAGTACCAGGAGTTCGTCGACTCCCTCAGCGCCGGCCGACCGTCCAGCCTCGGCGGACGCGAGGGCGTGAAGGCCGTGGCCGTCATCGAGGCCGTCTACCGCGCCGCCGCCACGGGGCGGCCGGCCACCCCGGAGAGCATCGCCTAGCGGCGGCCCGAGGGGCCGCGACGCGCGCCGGCCTGCACCCTCCAGACGCGGTCCGGGCGCGGTTCACGGTTGCCCGCTCCGAGCGGTTGACCCGGTATGACCACCGTGCTAGCCTCCCCTCGTAAGCACAAGCAGATGCCGTTCGGCACGCTCAACCCCTGGGCCCCACCGACCGCTACCGGCGTATGGCCGCGCGTGGTCGCGCAATGGTTCGAAGAGCTCCCCGCTCGATAGCGGCAACGCCCCGGCGGGCCGCCAATCCCCTGAGCGGACGGGAGCACCGGAGGATAGAAGTGAGAGCTCTCAGTCGCGCCGCCATCACCCTCACGGCGATCCTCGGCCTGCTGGCCTTCGCCACCGCTCAGGACTACCCCTGGAAGCCCACGAAGCCGATCACCATCGTCGTCCCGTGGGCGGCCGGCGGCTCCACCGACCAGGTCACCCGCGTGATGGCCGGCGAGATCGAGCGCGCGCTCGGTGCGTCCGTGGTCGTCGTCAACCAGCCGGGCGCCTCCGGCTCGGTGGGCACCACCAACGTGCTGAACGGCGACCACGACGGTTACACCTGGGCCGCGGGCGCCATCCGCGACCTCGGCACGTACGCCGTGCTCGACATGCTCGACACCCGCATCGATGACTGGTACATCTACCTGGGCGTCTCCAACACGGGGGTCGTCGCGGTCAACTCCGGCACCCCTTACCAGACGTTCGGCGAGTTGCTCGACGCCATGCGCGCCAAGCCGGGGCAGATCACGGTGGCCACGGCCGGCCTCTCCTCCGCCGGTCACACGGTCATGGAGAGCATCGCGGCGGCCACCGGCGTCACCTACCGCCACGTCCCGTACGACGGCGGCAACCCGGCCGTCATCGCCG
>CAYNNL010000037.1:0-18179 GCA_964398765.1 uncultured bacterium
CCTACCTCTGCGCCGAGTACGGCTGGAGCGAAGCCATCGCGCTCTACTCCGGCGGGCTCGGCGTCCTCGCCGGCGATCACACCAAGGCGGCCTCCGACCTGGGCGTCCCCCTCGTCGCCGTCGGGCTCTATTACCGCGAGGGGTACTTCCACCAGCGAGTGGGCCCCGACGGCCGGCAGGAGGCCGTCTACCTCAGGTCCAACCCGGCCGCCCTGCCGTTCGAGCCGGCGCTCGAGCAGGGCGGCGCCCGCGCCGCCGTGACGGTCCGACTGTTCGGTCGCGACGTGAAGGTCGTGGCCTGGGAGGCCCGCGTCGGACGCGTCCGGGTCGTCCTCCTGGACGTCGACGTCGACGGTAACGGGCCGGAGGACCGTCAGCTCCTCGCCCGGCTCTACGGCGGCGACCAGCGGACGCGCGTGGCGCAGGAGATGATCCTCGGCCTCGGCGGCGTGCGCATGCTGCGCGCCCTCGGGGTGACCCCGACCGCGTGGCACATGAACGAGGGCCACAGCGCGTTCTCGGTGCTGGAACGGTGCCGGGAGCTCGTGAAGGGCGGCCTCGAGTTCGGCGCGGCGCGAGAAGCGGTGATCGCCAACACCCTGTTCACGGTCCACACGCCTGTAGCGGCGGGCAACGACGCGTTCGGGTTCGACCTGATCGACGAGGCGTTCGGCTCCTTCTGGACCGACCTAGGCCTCGAGCAGGGCGCGTTCCACGACCTTGGCGGCGCCGACCTGGGCTGGGGGCAAGTGTTCAGTATGCCGGCCCTCGCCATCCGGTTCTCGAGCGGGCGTAACGGCGTCGCGGCGCTGCACGGCGACACCAGCAGACACATCTGGTCGCGCCTCTTCCCGGACGTCCCGGTCGACGAGGTGCCCATCGGCCACGTGACGAACGGAGTCCACGTCGCCACCTGGGCGGCACCCGACGTGACGGCCCTGATGGAACGCGCGCTCGGTCCCGGGTGGCGGGACCACCTGGACGAGCCCTCTACCTGGGACGCCGTGCGCGAGGTGCCCCCGGCCGACCTATGGCAGGCCCGCCGCGCCATGAAGGCGCGCAGCGTGCGCTTCCTTCGCCGGCGCCTCCTCAGCCAGCTGGACAGGCACGAGGCGAGCCCGACGCAGTTGCACGAGTCGAGCTCGCTGTTCGACCCCGAGGCCCTGACGATCGGCTTCGCGCGGCGCTTCGCGAGCTATAAGCGGGCGACGCTCATCTTCTCCGACCTGGACAGGCTCGCCGCGATCATGACCGACCCGGAGCGGCCCGTGCAGCTGGTCTTCGCGGGCAAGGCCCACCCCGCCGACCAGGAGGGGCAACAACTCATCGCGCAGATCCATAACCTGTCGCGCGATCAGCGGTTCCACGGCCGGGTGCTGTTCGTCGAGGACTACGACATGGCGATCGGCCGCGCCCTCACGCGCGGCGTGGACGTGTGGCTCAACAACCCGCGCCGGCCGCTCGAGGCGTCCGGCACGAGCGGCATGAAGGCGGCCATGAACGGCGTCCTCAACCTCTCCATCCTCGACGGCTGGTGGCCGGAGGGGTACGACGGCGTCAACGGTTGGGCCATCGGCGCCGGCCGCACCTTCGCCGACGACGCACGCTCCGATGTGGCCGACGCCGACGCGCTCTACGACCTGCTCGAGCGCGAGGTCGTGCCCCTCTACTACCGGCGCGACGAGCAGGGCGTCCCCACCTCCTGGATGGCCCGCTCGGCCGACGCGATCGCGAGCGTTACGCCGCGCTTCAACGCCCTGCGCATGGTCAAGGAGTACGTCGAGCGCTACTACGCACCCGCCAGTGCGCGCGGGGCGGTCCTGGCGTCGGATGACTACGCGCAGGCCCGCGCCCTGGCCGTCTGGCGCGACCACGTGGCGCGGGAATGGCCCAAGGTGAAGGTGGCCGCCAGCCCGCTCGTCGAGTCGCGGTCGTCCATGGGCGACGCCCTCGAGGTCACCGCCACGGTCGACCTGGCCGGTCTGGACCCGGCCGACGTGGTGGTCGAGGTCGTCTACGGTCCCGAGGAGCGTGGGCTAGAGACCGCGCTGCACCGGGCGGTGATGGAGCCCCTCGCCGCCGCTGATGCGAAGGCCGGTGCGGCCGCCGGCAGCGCCAGGCTGTACCGCGCGCTGGTGCGGCCCGCGCTGAGCGGCAGGCTCGTGTACGGGGTGAGGGCGTACGCCTCGAACGAGCTCCTGAGCTCGCCGTTCGACTCCCACGCCATCACCTGGGCGGCGTCGCCCGCCTGATCACGTCAGCGGCTGGTCGGTGAGTACCACCAGCCGCTCGAGCGCTCCAACGGCGCGCCCCGGATGGCGGTCTAGTTCGTGGCGCGCCGCCGCCGACAGGGGCGGTGACAGGTCGAGCGGGCCGGCTTCCGCGCCGAAGGTCGCGCGCAGGGCGGGCAGCTTGTCGGGCCCGGCGACGAGGAAGAGCACCAACCGGCTGCGGCCAAGCGCCGCCGCCCCGAACGTCAGCCTGTCGCTCACGCTCATCCCGGCCGGCGCGGTCGTGGCGAACGCCAGCTCCGGACGCAGGGCGTCGCGAGTGCCGGGGAAGAGGCTGGCCGTGTGGCCGTCGGGTCCGAGGCCGAGCAGCGTGACGTCGAAGACGGGGGCGGGGCCCAGTAGGGCCTCGACCGCGCCCCGGTAGGCCGCCGCCGACGCCGCGGGGGTGGCGAGGATGGGCCAAGGGTGGACGTTGGACTGCGGTACCGGCACGCGGCTTAGGAGCGCGGTGATGGCCGTGCCCGCGTTGCTCTCCGGCCTGTCGTAGGTGACGAACCGCTCGTCGCCCCAGAGGAAGTGGAGCCGGTCCCACGGTAGGTCGGCCCCCGCCAGGTCGCGGTAGAGGGGCGTGGGGGTGGACCCGCCGGCCAGGACCAGTGAGCCGCGGCCCCGGGTCGCGACCGCCTCTCGTAGGGCGTCGGCCACGAGCGGCAACGCAGCCGCCGCCACGTCGGGCACGCGGATGATCTCGGGCGCCGTCATGCCGGAGTATACGGGCGGCCGCCAGACCGGCCGCGTCACGTGGCCCTGTCGCGCTCCGGTAGACTCCCTCATGACCCACACGCGCGAGGAGGCCCTGCGCCTCATGGAGGAGTGGACACCGTCCGAGAGCCTTCGTAAGCACATGTTGTCCGTCGAGGCGGCGGTCGTCGCCTACGCCGCGAAGTACGGCGAGGACGAGGAGACGTGGGCGGTTGCCGCCCTCCTGCACGACTTCGATTACGAGCGCTACCCCAACCCGACCAGGGGCCAGGAGGGCCATCCTTGGGTGGGAGTGCGAGAGCTGGAGGCGCGAGGTTACCCGAGGCTCGTGCTGGACGCCATACTGGGCCACGCTGACTACACGGGCGTGCCGCGCGACTCGCTGCTCGCCAGGGCGGTCTTCGCCTGCGACGAGCTGACGGGGCTGATCACGGCGGCGGTGCTCGTGCGGCCCGACAAGGACGTGCGGAACCTGACCCTGTCCAGCTTGAAGAAGAAGATGAAGGACAAGGCGTTCGCTCGGGGCGTGAACCGCGATGACGTCAGGCAGGGCGCCGCCGAGTTGGGTGTCGAGTTGGACGAGCACATGCAGTTCGTCCTGGCCGCCATGCAGGCTAGGGCGGCGGAACTGGGCCTGGACGGGTCACTGGCCGCCTGACGGCCCGCCGACGTTCAGCGCGGCGAGCGGCCAGCGCCAACCGTCGGGACCGACGGGCGAGCGCAGCACCAGGATGGCCGAGCCGCGCACCGCGGTCAGCGGGAGCGGCCCGAACGCCCGTGAATCGAACGAGGCCAGCGGCAGCCGGTCGTCGCCGACCACGTAGATCTCCGCGTCGGCGAGCGTCACCGGGGCCACGTCGGCGAGTCCGGCGTGCCCCGGCGCCGGCCACGGTTCCCGTGCCGGCACGCCGCCGATGAGGCGGGTGCCACCGACGTACGCCACGGTCTGTCCGGCCGTGGCCACGACCCGCTTGAGCAGGAGGGCGGCCCCGGGAACCCAGGACGGCGTCGACGACGGGTCACGGACCGCCACGACCTCCCCATCGGCCGCGAGCGGCCCTCGCAAGCCCAGCCGTTCCAGCGCGCGCTGCAGCGGCGGTCTGATCAGGACGACGACCTGACCGGAACGGAGGGTCGGCGCCATGCTCTCGCCGGTCACGCGCATCACGGTCACGCCGGCCTCCGTGAAGGCGAAGCCGAGCGCCATCCCTGCCAGCACCGCCAGCACGCCGCGCACCAACGGGGTGGGTCGGAGCCGGCCCGTCAGGTCTTCTTGCCGCCCCTGCCCGCCGCGCGCGACCGGGTGCTCCGCACCGCCTTCGCGTTCGTGCCGGGCGTGCTCTTCACGCCGGTGGCCTTGGGCACCTCACCGGCATCGGCGCCGGGCTCTAGGCGCGGCCCGGCCGAGGTATCGAGGGCGAGGACGCCGGACCAGCCGCCGGCGGCCGCCAGCGCCTGCTCGGTCGCGCGCTCGCCCTCCGCGACGATCTCCTCGAAGCTCGTGAACGACTCGATCCTGAAGTGGGGCATGGCCATGCGGATGCGCAGGTCGCACGGGTGGATGCTGGCGTGGATGTCCACCAGGATCGACTGTTGGATGTCTGACGCCCTGAAGAGCATCTGCGCCATCGGGTCGCGCCGCTCGAGCTTGACCGTGGCCACCATGCGGTCCCACCAGCTGCCCTCTTCGTCGGAAGAGGACACGTAGACGGATTGGCGCGGGGGCGTCACGTCGGAGGCGATGATGCGGTTGGCGCCCAGCCAGTTGGCCGCGCTGATGGGTAGGTTGTTGACGATCCCCCCGTCGGCCAGCGTGCGGCCCTGGATGTGGACGGGCTCGAACGCTCCCGGGAACGACGCTGAGGCCCTGACGGCGGCGAGCAGGTCGCCCTCGCTCAGCACGACCTCCTCGCCCGATTCGATGTCGGTGGCCACCACGGCCAGTGGCAGCCGCAACTCCTCGAACGTGGCGGGGAGGATCTTACCCAGGAACCCCTCCAGGCGGTCGCCCTTGAGCAGGCCCGCCTTGAGCGACAGGTCGACGACGTCGCGCCAGTTGGTGCGGACGACGAGGTCGTACAGCTCCTCGGCGCCGGCGCCGGCAGCGTAGACGGCGCCCAGGATGGCGCCCATGGACGTGCCCGCGATGACGTCGAACTTGGCGCCCGCCCGCTCCAAAGCCCGGATGACGCCTATATGAGCGAAGCCTCGTGCTCCCCCGCCCGAGAGGACCAACCCGACGCAGATGTGACGTCCAGCACGCTCCATTGGCCGATCGTAGCACGCGCCGGGAGCATCTCTCCCGGCGCGTGCTACGCCCCTAGCCGCGGGCCTGGATCGGGCCGACCTCAGGCGCCTTGGGGCGGCACCACAGCGAGCGTGACCTTGACCTCGCGGGTCGTGCCCTGGTTCCACACCGTCAGCGTCATGACGTCGCCCGCCTTGGCGCCGACCAGCAGCTTCTGGATGTCTGAGCCTGCGTCGAGCTTGGTGCCGTTCGCCTCCAGGATCACGTCACCGCCGGCCGGGTACGACTGGCCACCGATGTTCGCCTGGTAGGTGGGGCCCTGCAGCCCCGCCGCGGCGGCTGGGCCGTTCGGCTCGACCTGCACCACCATCAGGCCGTGGTCCGGCAGGTTGAGGGCCCTGCGAGCTTCGGAGGGGAACGACGCCAAGGCGACGATCGAGATGCCGATCCGAGGGCCGTTGGCGACGGCGAGGTTCTGCGCGTACTCGCCCACGAGGCCGCCCTCGCGCATCAGCGGCAGGGCCTCGGTGAGCAGTTGGCTCGGTACGGCGAAGCCGATGCCGATGTTGCCGGCGCTCCCATCGCTCGTCATGCCCGGCACGATCATGGTGTTGACCCCCACGAGCCTGCCGGCGGAGTCGAGGAGCGGCCCGCCCGAGTTGCCGGGGTTGATCGCCGCGTCCGTCTGCACCATCGGGATCTCGATCTGGCCGATCGACGGGAGCTCGCGCCCGATGGCGGAGACGATCCCCTGCGACACGCTCGATTGGAGCCCGAACGGGTTGCCTATCGCGATGACCTTCTGCCCGACCATCACCGCGCTACTGTCGGCGAGCTCGAGCGGCAGGGCCCCCTGTGGCATCTTGCTGTCGTCCACCAGGTGCAGGAGCGCGAGGTCGTAGTCGGGGTCTGCGCCCACGACGGTGGCGTCGTACTCCTCGTCCACGTCGGCGAACACCACCTTGATGCTGGCTCCGGCGGCCGTGTCGACGCCCCCGTCGACCAGCGCGTCCTTCACCACGTGGTAGTTCGTGACGATCTCGTTGGTGCCCACCACGAAGCCGGAGCCGGTGCTCTGCTGCACCTGCTGTTGCGGCATCAGGTCGTTGAAGGGTGGGAACTGGAACGGCAGCGGGATCTGGCTGATCCGGGAGCCGCGGACCTCCACGTTGACGGCGACGACGCTGGGGCCCCACTGCCTGACGATGTCGACGGTGTTCTGCTCGTCCGGCAGGAGGGCGGAGGTCGTTGGCGGGGTGGTCGTCGCCTGTGCTGAGACTGGGCGACCGGGGAGCCAGAGGGCGGCTCCGAAGGCCAACAGAAGCCCGGCTGCGGTGAGCGTGATGATGCGGCGGTTGCGCACGGTACTCCTCCAAGAGCCCCGTGGTCGGGGCCTGACGCGGAGCGCCGAGGGCGCCCGCGCCGGGCATCAACTTAGCGCCGCGGCGTGAAACCGGTCGTAGATGAGAATGAGGTTCGTGAACTATCCGACATACGGGGCCGAGTCACTAGGCGCTCCAGGACCAGGACCGTCAGCGCGCCAAGCACGGCTAGCCCTGCCGAGAGGAGCGCCGGCCCTGCCGCGCCGGCCGCCCACGGCCACGTCGCGCCGCCCGAGGCGTCCACATACGGCCAGACCTTGTATAGGCTACCGATCATGAAGCCCGTGAGGACGGCCAGCATGGGGTCGTGGTGACGCCTCAACAGGAAGGCGAGCAGCCTTGCGAACGACAGGATGCCCACGAGGGCGCCGAGGGCTATCGGCACTATCACGCCGAGGTCGAAGCGGGCCAGGGCGTCGAGCGCAAGGTCGTACTTGCCCAGGAGCACCAGGACGAAGGCGCCCGAGATGCCCGGCAGCACCATGGCGCAGATGGCGAGGAAGCCCGAGACGAACAGGAACCAGGCGCCGGAGGGCGTCGCGACGGGTGTGAGGGTGACGACCGTGAACCCCAGCGCCGCTCCCGCGGCCAGCGCCGCAGCGAGCGGCAGGTTCCACCGCTTCACGCGCCGTGCCACCACCAGTGCGGAAGCGGCCACCAGACCGAAGAAGACCGCCATCACCTGGTTCGGGTAGGTCGCGAGTAGATGGCCGATCAACCGCGACAGGCTCACCAGCGCGGTGCCGATGCCGGCCACCAGCGGGAAGAGCAGCGCACCGTCGATCGCGCGGAACGCCTCACCGAACCGGCCCCGCCTCACTGCGCCGAGGAACTCGCCGCCGGTGAGCGCGCCGATCGAGCCGACCAGGCCCTCGTAGACACCGAGGACCATGGCGATGGTGCCGCCGCTGACGCCCGGGACGATGTCGGCGCTGCCCATCGCCATGCCCTTCAGGTAGGTGAGGAGGACGTCGAGACCGCGCCGCCGCGCGGGCACGACCGGGGGCAACTGGGCCGGGCCCGGGGTACTGGGCTCGCGTGATCCTGGCACTGGCGGATGCTAGCATGTGCCCCCGCCGGCGCCCCATGGGGTAGCCTTTGAAGCGGTGGGCCCCGAATGAGCGACTCGACCTTACACGCGCAGTTGGAACAGACGTTGGCGGAACTGGGCGTCGCTGCCGAGACGCTCGAGGAACTGGCGTCGAACCTCCTCTGGCGCATCGGCAAGGCCAACGACGACGGACCCGTGACCGTCCGGGTCGGTCTGGCCTCCAGCGCCGAGCTGTTCCAGAGCCTGCAGCGTCTGCGGGGCGCCGCCGACGCGGAGATCGAGGACGCGGTCAGAGACGGCACCGTCAGGGTGGAGTGGGTGGGTCCTCGTCCGAGAGGCGAGCGTTGAGTAGAGGCGCGGAGGCAGTGACCGAGCCGCGGGCCGCGCCAGCCGGAGACACGCTGCGGTTCAGCCACGACCTCGGCTTCGAGCTCAGCGTCGGGCTGGACCGGGCCACTGCGCTGGCGTTCGTCCGCGACGTCGGAAAGGTGCTCGGCCGAGCCGATTTCCTGAAGTCCGTCAGGGTCGAGAGCGGCCCGCCAGTGGTGATCAGCGCCGAGCTTCCGGTGCAGGCGGCGTCGTTCGGCGGGAGCCTGCCGTTCGTCAGCGAGGTGGTGGAGACCGACCTCGGCGCTCGGCTGGTGCCGGCCCCCGCCGCGGCGGGCGCGGTGGGATGGGCCGACGTGGGCGGCGAGGCGAGGGTGTTCGGGAGCGGCGCGGCGCCGAGCAGGCTCGAGTACGAGTTCGCGGTCACCGTCACCCTGCTGACGCCCGCCGCGGAGCGCTGGGGTGGCCGCGCCCTGCTGAAGATGATAGAGATCGCCGGGGCCAACGTGCTGCGCCGCGTGGTGGCGAACCTCCCGCGCGCCGTCGAGGCGGCGGCCGGCGCGGAGGTCGCGGCGCGCGCCGCGACCGAGGACGCTTCGGACACTACACCCGCGGGCGCGGACGCCTGACGCCGCCTCCGGCCCCTACTTCCCGACGCAGAAGCTACCGAAGATCTCAGCCAACGTCTCGTCAGCGAGCTCGGTGCGGCCGGTGATGGCTCCCAACGCCTGGAGGGCCTCCTGCAGGTCGAGGGCCGCCATGTCGTGACGCCCCCCGCCGGCCTCGGCCTCTGCGCGCTCCACCGCGGCGAGGGCCGAGTTCAACGCCGTCACGTGCCTCTCGTTGCCCACCCAGAACTCCGCGCCCGCCGCCGAGCCCAGGAGCGCCCGGACGACCGCCCGTTCGAGCTCCGGCAGCCCCGCCCCAGACTTGGCGGACACGCGTATGACCGCAATACCGGTGGCCGCCGCCGGGAGTTCGTCTAGCGACCAGACGGCCCCCAGGTCGGACTTGGTCACCACCATGACGGTCCGGGGATCGGCGGTGGCTAGCCCGAGTTCCTCGAGGAGCAGGAGGTCGGCTGGGGCCAGTGCCACGGAGCCGTCGATCAGGACGAGCCTCAGGTCCGCCTGGTCGCCGATGCGGCGCGCGGCCGCGACGCCGGCGGCCTCCACGCGGTCGCCTGCGGCGCGGATCCCTGCCGTGTCGATGGCCGTGAGCGGGACGCCGGCCAAGGTCAAGGGCGCCTCGAGGTAGTCACGGGTCGTGCCGGCGTCGGCGCTCACGAGGGAGCGCTCGTAGCCGACCAAGGCGTTGAGCAGGCTGGACTTGCCGACGTTCGGGCGCCCGAGGAGAGCCAGCCGCGCGCCCGCGCGGCTCAGCCGACCGGCGTTCGCCGTCGCCAGGAGAGCCCTGAGCTCGCCCGCGGCGGCAGCGAGGGGAGCGCCCAGCTCGTGGTCGGGGACCCCCTCGTCCGGGTAGTCGAAGGCGGCCTGCACGGCGGCGTAGGCCTCCAGCAGCTCGGTCCGCACCGAGCCGAGGCGCTCGGTCAGGCCGCCGCTCAGACCGTAGCCCGCGTTGCGCCTCGCCGCGTCGGTCTGAGCGGTCACCACGTCCATGACGCTCTCGGCTTGCACGAGGTCCAGCCGTCCGGAGAGGTAGGCGCGGAGGGTGAACTCTCCCGGACCCGCGGGGCGCGCCCCGGCGGCGAGGCACGCGTCCACGGTCGCGCGCAAGACTGCCGGCCCACCGTGGGTCTGGAGTTCCACCACGTCCTCCCCCGTGTAGGAGTGGGGGCGGCGGAACGTGAGGAGGAGCGCCTCGTCGACGTAGGCGCCCGCCGCGAACACGGAGCCGTAGACGACGCGGCCGGCCGGGCGCGTGCTGGGGGCCCCACCCCGCTTGGGCCTGAACACGGCGTCGGCCACCTCGAAGGCGCCGGGGCCCGACAGCCTCACGACGCCGACGGCGCCGGTGCCTGGTGCGCTGGCGATGGCCACGATGGTGTCGCCCATGGGAGGAAGCGTTGCCACGCCCAATGGTCGCACTTGCGGGCGTCCGCCGGGGTAAGGCCGGCGGCCCGAGACGCGACGCGCTGGTAGAATCGCGCCCACGGCGCACATAGCGCCCGCCACCGGAGGCACCGTGGACACGATAGTCGCCTTGCAGCGCCTCGCCTCGCCCGCTCTCGACCGCTTGATGTTGTTGGTCACGGAGCTCGGATCGCAGGAGGCGTACACGGTGTTCCTCGTCCTCGCGTACCTGGCGGTCGACGCCGCCTTCGGACGGCGCCTCGGTGTCGTCTTCCTGCTCGGCGCCTACCTCAACGACCTCGTCAAGGTGAACGTGGCTGCTCCAAGGCCGTTCGAGCTGGATCCGGCGGTTGCCCGGGGCGCGGCGGCGGTCGGCACTGCGCCGGGGAGTTCCTTCCCGTCGGGACACGCTCAGGCGGTGACCACCTTCTGGGTCCTCGTCGCGCGGCACTTCGCGCGCGCATGGGGTTGGGTCATCGCCGTGACGCTGATCGTCCTCGTGTCGGTTTCGCGCGTCTACCTCGGGCTGCACTTCCCGCGGGACGTCCTGGCCGGCGTGGGCCTCGGTCTCGCGGTGGTGCTGGCCGCCTCGTTCGTGGGCCGCTTGGCCGTGACGCCGGGGAAGACCTTGGTCGTGGTGATGGGCCTGTTCGCGCCCTTCCTCCTGCACGTCCTCGTGACAACCCCCGAGTCCCACGTGGTCCTGAGCGCTGCCTCCGCGTTCCTTATCGGGCCCGAGCTCGTCGTGCACCGCGCGCGCGGCGGCGCCGTGACGCGGCTGATGATGGGGGCTGTGGGCGTCGTCCTCGTCGCGGCCGTCATGTTCGGTAGTTCCGCGCTCATGCCGGAGGAGCTCAAACGC
Organism: uncultured bacterium; assembly: GCA_964398765.1. GTDB lineage: Bacteria > Deinococcota > Deinococci > Deinococcales > Trueperaceae > JAAYYF01. The sequence continues at coordinate 10,897 of CAYNNL010000037.1, forward strand.
GGGGTCGTCAGCTCGTACCTGCGCTACCTGGGCATCGCGCTTACAGGTACGGTCATCGCTCCGCTCGCGTGCCGCGCCATGCGGCTCAGCGGGGGCCCGGTGGTAGCGGCGGGCAGCGGCCGACGGTCGTGACGGGCGAGGGGTCGCCGGCGGCGCCGCGGCACCGCGTCCGCCTCACGCTCGAGTTCGACGGCACCGACTTCTACGGTTGGCAGCGGCAAGCCAGCGGCGAGCGGACCGTGCAGGCCACGGTGGAGGAGGCGTTCCGGGCGCTGCCCGGCGAGCACTCGCCGGTGTTGGCCGCCGGACGCACCGACGCGGGGGTTCACGCGCTCGCGATGGTGGCTCACGCCGACACCACCTCCCGTATCCCGCCCGAGAAGCTGCGGCTGGCGCTCAACGCGCACTTGCCGGAGGACGTTAAGGTGCTGGCTCTGGCTCCCGCGGCGCCCGACTTCGAGGCGCAGTTCGATTGCCTCTACCGCCGCTACCTATACAGGCTGCGCGTCATGCGGGGCGACCCGCGCGGCATGGTCACCCTTCGGCGTCGGCTCCTCGCGGTCCACTGGCACCCTGACGTCGCCGCCATGCAGGAAGCGGCCTCGCTCCTCGTCGGCACGCACGACTTCGCCACCTTCGCCACCCAGGAGACGCGCACCACCGTGCGAACCGTCCACCTGTGCGAGCTCCGCGAGGAGAGGGGAGAACTCAGGCTCCACGTCGCCGCGGACGGCTTCCTCAGGAACATGGTGAGGACCATCGTGGGCACACTGCTATGGGTGGGCCGCGGCAAGCTGGCCCCGGCCGACATCCCGCGCCTGCTCGCCGCTCGGGACCGCCGCCTGGCGGGGCACAACGTGGGCCCACAGGGGCTCTACTTCGTGGAGGCCGGCTACTCCCGCTGGGACGCGGAGCTCTCGGAGCGCGCCGCCGCCGACCTGGTCGTGTGAGAGGCCCCGCCCCGAGCCGACTCGGGGCCGCGGCCGGCCGGCCGCGGCCCCACCGTATACTTGCTGGCATGAACATCAGGATCCGTCCGCTCGACGCCGCCGACCTGGACGCGCTGGTGGCCATCGACCGCGGCTACGCGGCCGCTCAGGGCGTGGAGACCATGGCGAGCCTCGGCGCGCTCAGGTTCTTCGGGCGGAGCGGACACTCGTTCGTCACCGAGGGGGCGGGCGAGGGGACCGGCGACGCGGTCACCGGCTTCCTCCTCGCCCAGGCAGTGTGGTCGGGTGAGCGCCCGACCGTGCACGCCGCGCGGCTGGCCGTGTTGCCTGCCGCCGCCGAGCGATCCCGCGCGGCGCTACTCAAGGCCCTGGTGAAGAGCGCCTTCGACGCCGGCGTCTACGATCTCCTCTTCCGCACGCCTGCGCCGGACGAGGCGCTCCGCTCCGCGCTGCGCGCCGAGGGGTACCTGCCGGACGATCACGAGACTCTCCAACTCGTGTTGGGTTCGCGCGGTGAGGGATGGGCGGCGGCGCGCGGTGGCTGAGCAGACGGCGCGCATCCTCATGGGCGTCCGTGGGATGGACACGGATCAGGCCCGCGAGCTCGTCATGACGACGCTGAGGGGCGTGGTGGGCGTCACCCACGTCGAGCCTGGCGACGCGGCCCGCGTGGCGGTCGAGTACGACGCCACCGAGGTGACGGCCATGGACCTCATCCGCGCCTTGCGGCGCATAGGCTTCCTGGCCGGCATGGAGTAGCGGTGACCGGCGCCATCGGCGCCGGGTAGAATGCCTGGTCAGGAGAACGCGGACGGCGGCCGGCGCGAAGGTGAGGCGGGCCCCGCCGCGCAGGAGGACTCAGGCATGCTCGACGAGAACACGTCCCCAACCGACCCGGCAGGGGAGGCCGAGAGCGCGCCCGCCCAGGGCGAGGCCGCCAAGCGACCGGCGAGCAAGATCGTGCCGGGGCTCCTCCAGACGTTCGGCAAGACCAAGCCCGAGGCCAAGGAGCGGCCCGTCGACCAGGTGCGGGTGTCTGACGCGGCCCTGGCCAGCATCATCGGGCTCTCGGCGCACGAGGTGCCCGGCGTGGTGGGCATGGCCCCCGCGAGCATGACCGAGGGCATCCGGCGCCTGCTCGGCGCGCGCCAGGTCGACGAGGGCGTGGTCATCGAGCATCCACGAGGCGAGGACCGGGCGGACGTCGACCTGCACGTGGTGGTGGCCTACGGGGTGAGCATCCCGGTCGTCGCCGATTCGGTCAGGGAGCGTGTCCGGTACGCGTCCGAGCACTTCGCCGGCATAACGCTGGACCTCGTCCGGGTGCGTGTCGTCGGGGTAAGCCGTGGCTGACGGACACGGGGTCGGGGCGTGGACCCCCGACGAGATGGCCAAGGCCCTCATGTTCGCCACCGAGTGGCTCGGCGTCCACGTCGACGAGGTGAACGCCCTCAACGTCTACCCGGTGCCCGACGGCGACACGGGCACGAACATGCACCTGACGTTGCAGGCGGTCAGGCGGCAGCTCGTGGCCGACCAGCCCGAGCGCATGGAGCAGGTCGCGCGGGCCCTCTCGTACGGTTCGCTGCTCGGCGCCCGAGGCAACTCCGGTGTGATCCTGTCGCAGGTGCTCAAAGGTTTCGCCGACTCGATCAGGAGCTTGCGGGCGGTGGACGCCGCGGCGCTCTCGAAGGCGCTGCTGGCGGGCTCCGAGTCCGCCTACGCGGCCGTCATGAAGCCGGTGGAGGGAACCATCCTCACGGTCGTCCGCGAGTCCGCGGAGGCGGGCGGGGAGTACCTGGCCTCTCTCGCCGAGGGTGGGAGCGCGCCGAGCGCCGTCGACCTGCTGCGGGTCGTGCTGGCGGCTGGCCGCGCTTCGGTCGAGCGCACGCCCGACCTGCTGCCCATCCTCAAGCAGGCCGGGGTGGTCGACGCCGGCGCGCTCGGTTACCTGCACCTGCTCGACGGAATCCTGGCGTTCTTCGAGCAGCGCGACCTCCCTCCGCCGCCGAAGGTGACGCGCCGGGCCCAGGAGCAGTTCGAGGAGGACGCCTACGGTTTCTGCACCGAGTTCCTCCTCGCGGACGTGAAGGAGCCGACGAGCGTCATCAGGGAGCTGGTGGCGCCTTTCGGCGACTCGCTCCTGGTCGTCGGCGCTGAGGGGTTCGTCAAGGGCCACATCCACACCGAGGAGCCGGAGAAGCTGCTGGCGACCGTGGCCCGCTACGGGCGCATGGTTCGCTCCAAGGTCGAGGACATGAGCGAGCAGCACTCCGAGATCCTCGCGGACGTCGACGCCGCCCACGCGGAGCCCCCCCGCAGCGCAGCGGTGGCGGTGGCCAACGGCTACGGCGTCACGCGCGCGTTCAGGTCCCTCGGCGTGAGGGTTGTGGGGGGCGGGCAGACCGACAACCCGTCCGTGGAGGACATCGCCGACGCCGTCCGCAGCGTCGGGGCTCCCACGGTGATCGTCATGCCGAACAACAAGAACATCATCATGGCCGCCGACCGCGTGGGGGAGCTGGTCCCCGACAAAGAGGTCCGCGTGCTGCCGACCCGCACCCTCGGACAGGGTCTGGCCGCGGCCGTGCTGTTCCAGGAGGGGGAGGACCCGGAGGCCCTCTACGCCGAGATGGGGGCCGCGGCGGAGGAGTCGCTGACCCTCGAGGTCACGCGCGCCAGCCGTGACGCCGAGATCGACGGCGTCGCCGTGCACCAGGGGGAGGCCATCGGCCTGGTCGACGGCAAGCTCACGGTCGCCAAGCCCGACGCCGAGGCCTGCCTGCTCGCCCTCCTGGACGGGCGCGTCTTCGACTTCGAGGTGGCGACGCTGTTCCACTCCACGGAGGTCAGCCCGGAGCGCGCCCGGTCGTTGGCCGACGCGGTCGGGTCCGCGCACCCCGACCTGGAGGTCGAGGTCCATCCGGGAGGTCCCGACCTCTACGCCTACCTCATGGTGCTCGAGTGACGACCGGCCGCGGCCTTCATGGGCGGTTCATTAAGACGGCCGCCCTCGACCCTGATGAGCCGGCACCCGGCCGTGGCTTATGGTGCTCTGTGGGAACCTCGGAAGGAGGCCATGCATGAACCGATTAACTTACCTGCTCGCGGCCGCCGCTGCCGCCCTACTACTCTCGGCCTGCAACATCACGATCCAACAGCCGGGACCGCCCCCGGCCGACGCCACCCTGCAACTCGGCGGAGACGCCACGCCGGTGTGGTCCGAGCCCATCGCGCCGGGCGCCAACGTGGTCTTCAAGTTCACCGTGCCCACCACCGCCTCGGGCGTCGTCTTCTTCGAGCTCGACCAGGACCTGCCTCTCACCCTGCGTAGGCCCAGCGACTTCAGCGTCTTCGCCAGCAGCTCGGGTCCCAGCTTCTTCGCCGCCGGCGAGGGCGGGTTGGTGCCCGCGGCCACTAGCGAGCTGGACGAACAGGCCATCAGCGTCGCCACGGCTTGCCGCGGTAGCTGCGTGATCCTGCCGGGCGGGTCGGCCACGTACTACGCGCGGGTGACCAACGACCGCAATGTCACCGTGGCACCCTCCGTCTACTTCTTCCGCGACGTCGAGCAGGACACCAACGAGGACAACGACACGCGCTCTATGGCCACCTTCTTCGACATGTACTCCGCGAGCGGCGACCAGGGCACGATCGAGCGCCTCTACGACGTCGACTTCTTCCGCGTCGATACGGCGGGCCAGGTGACCTTCAGCACCGCGCCCCTCAACCCGGTCGGCCTTAGGCTCCAGGTCATCGCGGCGAACGGTGCCGAGATCGGCCAGGCCGTCCAGGCCGGTAGCGTCGTCGTGATCCCCGGCGACTACCTGAAGGTCTACTCGGCCAGCTTCCGCGCCGGTGCGCCGGCCGCCAGCCAGTACACCCTGCTCGGCCAACCCTGAGCCGACCGCGCGGGGGCTGACTCCCGCGCACGCCTGAGCCGGCCTCGGCTGGCTCTCACGTCTCCAACGCATGGGCCGGTAAACTCGGCCCATGCGTCGTTCTAACGGGCGGCATCGTGGCATGGCGGTCCAGGCGGTCACCCTCGTCCTGCTGCTGGTGCCGTCCGCCCTGGCTCAGACGTGCAGGGCCGAGCTCACGGCGGCCCTCCCGGACGCCCTGGAGCTCACCACGCCCTCGGGCGTCGCCGCCGCCTTCCTGGTCAAGGAGGCCGTGGAGCTCGTCGAGCCGGCGCTGCCCGTGCTGCAGTACGACAAGCCGGTCCCGCTCGACGCCGCCGACCCGGCCCACAACGCAGTGAAGTACCTGGTGGAGCGCAAGCTGCTGCCTGCCTCGTGGCAGCCGGGGGAGCTCGACGGCCGGACCTGGGCCGCCATGCTCGACTCGTTCCTCGGTTGGTACCGCTTGCCCGCGTCCGGGGTGGACGCGCCCACCGACCTGGCCGACATGGTCACCGACCTCGGTGGGGTCCTCGACCGCGTGTCGCGTGCCATCAGGCCGGCGGCGCTCCTGGCCACCGACCCCGCCGACAGCAGCCGCACCACGTTCTGGGCGATCATCTGGAACTGGACCGTCTACCCGCGCCTGCTGGTCGTCAGGCCGGACGAGGGAGCCTCCTCGCGTCCGGCCGACGTGCTGGCGGCGCTGTCCAACTGCGCCAGGCACGTCACGGCCTACATCTCCGCTCCAGAGGAGACCGCCAAACGCCTCTTCCTGTCTCACAACAGTTCGCGCATGTACGTGGTGGCGAGCTTGCCGAGCAAGAACGGCTTCTGGCCGTACGAGGTGCCCGCGGGCGAGGAGCTGGACGCCTTCGGCTTCGAGCTCCCCGACCTCAGCAGCGTGAAGCTCTACTCGGCCGTGTTCGACGGTCCCGAGGTCGGCTTCGGAACGCTGCTCGGTCTGTTCTGGCGCGTGCGCACCAACGTGGCGCCCACGGCGCTGATGGGTTACCTGAGCACTCCGGACTGAGCCGGCGAGCGCGGCTACGCCGCGCCGCGGGCCGCGTTCAGGTCGGCGCGCATGGCGAGCGCGGCCGCACGTGCGGCCGCGCCCACCTCGGCGAACGTGCGCGCTCCGGCGCCGGGGCCCGGGTAGGTGAGGCTGCGGCTGGCGTTCACCACGGCGCCCCAGCCGCGCTCGTCGAAGGCGGCGGCGGCGTCCGCCGCACTGCCGCCCTGGGTGCCGTAACCGGGCACGAGGAAGAGTGAGCGCGGCAGGCGGGCCCGCAGGTCGCGGGTGGCCGCCGGGTTGGTGGCGCCCGCCACCACCCCCAGGCTCGTGTAGCCCCACCGGTCGCCGTGGAGCCCGGCCGCCCGCGCCGCTAGGTCGTCGGCCAGGCGCGCGTACAGCGGGCCGCCCTCAGCCAACCGCAACTCCTGCAGGTCGCCGCTGCCCGGGTTCGAGGTGCGCACCAGCACGAAGAGCCCGGCCCCGCTCTCCTCGGCCGCGGCCACGAACGGCTCGAGCGTGGCGAGCCCGAGGTACGGGTTGACGGTCAGGGCGTCGGCGCCAAACGCCCGGCCGGGCGCGCCGGCGGACGCACCATGGCGCAGGTACGCGCGCGCGTACGCCTCGGCCGTGCTGCCGATGTCGCCGCGCTTGGCGTCCAGTATGGCGGGCAACCCCAGGGCGCGGGCGTGGTCGAGGACCCGGGCGAGGGCCTCGAGCCCCGGCAGACCCAGCGCCTCGAAGAACGCCGCCTGCGGCTTGCAGCAGGCCACGACGTCGTGCGTCGCGTCGAGGACCGCGATCAGGTAGTCGCCGACCGCGGCCGCCGCTCTTGACGGGTCCGCGGCGTGGCGCGCCGTGAGCGGGTGCGCCCCGGGCCTCGGGTCGAGTCCTACGCACACGACGGACCCCGTCGCGGCCGCGTGAGCCGCGAGACGGGCCGCGAACGGCTCGCCGCCACCGCTCACCGGCGCCACCAGGCCGGTCGGTGAGCGCTCAGGCCTGCGCGGCCTGGTCGCGGCCGTGGCAGTGCTTGTACTTCTTGCCGCTGCCGCACGGGCAGGGGTCGTTGCGGCCGACCTTCTCGCCGGTCCGGATGGGGGAGGTGGGGCCGGTGCCCCTGGCGGGGCCGGCGCCCGTGCCGGCCGCGGCGGCCGCCGCGGCCGCCGCACCGCCGCCGGCCGCGCTGTACTGCACGGGGGCCTGGCGCTGCTGCCTCCGCTCGAGCCTCTGGTCCACGTTGACCTGCACGCGGAACAGCAGCTTCGCGACGTTGAGGCGGATGTTGGCGTTCATCTCCTCGAACAGGTTGAAGCCCTCGAAGGCGTACTCCTGCAGCGGGTTGCGCTGGCCGTAGCCGCGCAGGCCGATGCCTTGGCGCAGCACGTCCATGTTGTGGAGGTGCTCCTTCCAGTGCTGGTC
>CAYNNL010000038.1:0-17195 GCA_964398765.1 uncultured bacterium
CTCCGCGCCGTCCGGGCTGCGGGCGCGCTCGGCGCCGGCGGCGCCAGCGCGCCTGCGGCTGGCCGCGGTCACGCTGGGCGCCCTCGCGGCCGCGGCTGTTCTCGGCCTGGCGGTCGCGCAGACGAGCACCACCTTCACGATCACGCGCGACGACACCCAGCTGGTCGTCACCAACCTGGGCCTCGCGGCCGACGGCGCGCGCACCATCGGCAACAACGCCAACTGCGCCGAGGGGCAACGCACCACCATCGTCTACGGTCCCACCGCCGACTCCGTGGAGACGCGGGTGGAGGACGCCGTCCTCACCTCGCGGTTGGCCGTCATCACCACCCCAACCGGCGCGCAGGAGGGCTCGGGCGAGGAGACGCTCGAGCTGACGGGCGAGACGGTCACCTTCTCCCGCCCCGGCTGCCTCGAGGAGCGCACGGCGCCCGCCGGACCGTCGGTGCGGTTGGCGCAGGGCAAGACCACCGTGGTCGGCACCCGCTTCTACCTGGACCGCGAGACCGACCTGGGGGAGATGTCGGGCCCCATCTCGCTCGAGCGCGTGGCCGAGGCGGGCGGCGCACCCCTGCGGGCCACCGCCGACGCCATGGAGTTCGCGGTCGGCGAGCAGCGGGCCACGCTCACGGGCGCCGTCAAGGTGACGTCGGACGACCGCACCACCACGGGCGAGCGGCTGGAGCTGGACGAGGCCGCCGGCACCGCCGTGCTGACCGGCAACCCGGCGCGGAGCGTGAAGGGCTCCGATGAGCTCTCCGGCAACCGACTGCTCTACTACCTCGACAGCGACGACGTGGTCGTCCTCGGCAACGTCAGCGGCACCTTGGAGGTGGACCTCGAGTAGGCGCCTCGCGGCGCGGGCGGGCTTACTGGGCGAGCTTGGGGAGGGTGACCACCAGCACGCCGGCAGCCAGGTGGGCGGTCACGCGCTCACGGTCGACCGGGCCCGGCAGCGAGAACGTGCGTTGGAACGGCCCGACGCTGCGCTCGGAGAAGATGATGCGACTCTCGGCGAGGGGCGGCTCGCGCAGGCCGGCCACCAGGATCTCGCCCTCCTCGACCGCGATCTCGAGGTCCGCCTGGTCCACGCCCGGCACCTCGAGGTGCAGCTGGTAGGAGGTGCCCGTGTCGACAAAGTCGGCCCGCGGTTGGCTGCCGCCGCCGGGGTTGGCCTGCTGCACGAGCGCCTCGATGTCGTCGCGAACGGCGAGTAGCTCCTCGATGTCACCGGCCGTGCCGCGCTTCTCGATGCTCATGGCGCGAGTCTAGCACCCGCTCCTGAAGCCTCTGTTAGCGTTGCCGCATGCCCCTCCACGCCGGCCACGACACCGCGCAGGGCCACCCGGTCGCGGCTCGGGCCGGCGCGCCGCGGCGCGCCGTGCCCGTGCTGGCCGGACCGACGGCGTCGGGCAAGAGCGGGGCCGCCATGCGCCTGGCGCGGGAGTTCGGGCTCGAGATCGTGTCGGCCGACGCCATGCAGGTGTACAGGGGCATGGACGTGGGCACCGCCAAGCCCACCGCCGCGGAGCGCGCCGAGGTCACGCATCACCTGCTCGACGTGGTGGAACCGTCGGAGCCCTTCTCCGTGGCGGCTTACGTGGCGCTGGCCGAGGCCGCCATAGCCGACGTCCTGGCCCGTGGCAAGGTCCCGCTGGTGGTGGGCGGCACGGGCTTCTACCTGCGGGCGCTCCGCGAGGGCCTGCCGACCGTGCCGCCGGCCGACCGGGAGGCGCAGGCGCCCCTCTGGGAGGCGGTGGCGGCGGGCCATCTGCTCGAGCTGGACGCCGAGCTGCGCGCGGCCGCCCCGACCGACGCGGACCGGGCCGCCCTCAACCCGCGCCGCGTGGTGAGGAGCCTCGAGGTGCTGCGCGCCACCGGCAGACCACCGAGTGCCTTCCCGCCGCGCGCACCGCGCTTCGCCTACCGAGCGGCGCACTTGGGCCCACCGCTGGCGGTCTTGCGCCCCCGGGTGGCCGCGCGCACCGCGACGATGTTCGACGGCGGGCTGGTGCCCGAGGTTGAGGGACTGCTGGCGCGCTACCCGCACCAGCCGACGGCCCTACAGGCGATCGGCTACAAGGAGGTGGTGGCCCTGGTGCGGGGCGAGGTGAGCGAGGCGGAGGCCCGCGCGGCCGTGACCGCTGCGACCGTTCGTTACGCCAAGCGCCAGCGCACCTGGTTCGGCGCCGAGACGCCGGAACTGAGGCTCGGCGTCACGGGGGAGGAGGCGCACGACCCGCTGGCGGCCTGGTTGGCCGCGCGCCTCGCCTGATAGCACCATCCGTGGGGCGCCCGGGACCCGGGCGGGGGTTCAGGCCGGGACCGAGCTGTCCCTCTCGTCGCCGGCCTCGCCGGCGCGCTTGTCGTCGGGCCTGTCCGCCTTGCCTCTGGCCTTGCCGCGCTTCTTGCCGGTGAAGAAGTCGCGCACCTTCTCCACGACAGTCTCCTCTTCGGGGGCCACGGCCTCGCCCATCTCGGCGGCGTACGCCTCCAGGTGCTCCCTGGCGGCGGGCGACAGCTTGCTGGGAACGAGGACCTTGACGGTCACCACCTCGTCGCCGGTGCCGCCCTGCCTCAGGCGGGGCATGCCCTTGCCGCGCAGCCTGAACTCGCTGCCGGGCTGCGTGCCGGCCGGCACCGTCACGGGCTCCTCGCCGTCCAGCGTGGGCACGGCGAACTGGCCGCCGAGCGCGGCCTGGGCCACGCCCACCTCGAGCGTGTAGTGCAGGTCGTCGCCGGCACGCTCGAGGAACGGGTGGGCGGCCATCTGGATGTAGAGGTACAGGTCGCCGGATTGGCCGCCGTCCACCCCCACGTTGCCCTCGCGGGGCACGCGCAGCCGGTAACCGCCGTCTATGCCGCGCGGGAGGTTGACGGCCACGTGGTCGCGGCTGCGTTCGCGTCCGCGACCGTTACAGATCTTGCACGGGGTGGTGATGATCTGGCCCTCGCCGTGGCAGTCGGGGCAGGTGCGCGCCGTGATGACGGCGCCGAAGAGCGACTGCGCCTGTACCCTCACCTGGCCGGCGCCACCGCAGCGCGGACAGGTAGTCTTGCCGCCGGAACCGGGCTCGGCGCGGTCGCCGTGGCAGTGATGGCACGCCTTGAGGCGCTCGATCTCCACGTCGACCGTGGCGCCGTCGCGGGCCTGCTCGAGCGTGATGACCAGCTCGGCCTCGAGGTCCTCGCCCTGTTGGCCCTGGGCGCGCGAGCGGCCGGTGGCGAAGTTGGTCCCGAACACGGAGGCGAAGATGTCGAAAATGTCGCCGCCGGCGGGGATGCCGTTGTCAACGCTCCCGTAGCGGTCGTAGCGGGCCCGCTTCGCCTCGTCGGAGAGGACGGCGTAGGCCTCGTTGATCTCCTTGAACTTGTCCTCGGCGGTCTTGTCGCCGGGGTTACGGTCCGGGTGGTAGGCCAGCGCCAACCGCCTGTAGGCCGCCTTTATCGCCTTGCCATCGGCGCTTCTCTCAACCTCTAGGACGGCGTAGTAGTCGGACATGCGGGAGCCAGTATACCCGAGGACGCTCAGGCTTCCTGAGCGGCACCTTGCACCGGGCCGCCTCCACGCTCTGCGTTCAGCCCTTCTTGGCGAGCGCCTGGAGCCGCTTCGACGCCTCCTCGGCGCCGATGTCGCCGGACTCGAGCTGGTCGAGGATGGCGGCGCGCTCCTCGCCCACGTCCGGCCCGACCTCGTAACCCAGCGCCAGGAGGAGCTTCTCGAAGCGCAACCGGACGGTGGGGTAGCTAAGGCCCAGCACCCGCTCGACCTCCTTGAGGTTGCCCCTCACCTTCACGAAGATGCGGAGGAGCTCGAGCTGCTCCGCGGGGAGGAGCGCGAACTCGTTCGGCGTGAAACGCCCCTCGATCACCACCCCGCTCTCCTCGCACTCGAGCCTGGTGACCATGAGCGGCCCGCCCGTCACGGGGCAGGCGGTGGGCATGGGAAGTCTCTTCACAGGTCGTGCTCCGTTTCACGAGCGGCCTCGGCGGGCCGGTTCACAGTTGGGTTATCTCCACGTGGGCTTCGCCGGTCGTGACGCTCACGAACGGCACGCCGGACGGCAACCTCAATATGTCGCGGGCGCGGCCCCCCGCCAGTTCGTCCACCACGCCGAGCAACTCGCGCAGCCCCCCGGCGCTGCCTGCGGGGCGCACCACGCCCTCGAGCCGCGAGAGCCGTGTCCGGAGCCCCTCGGGGAGGCGCGGCCACGCGACCGCAAGCAGGTCGAGCGCACCTAGGGCGAAGGCGACGGTCTCCTCGATGGCCCAGAGCGGTACGGCCCACACGATCCTGACGTCGCGCACCCTGACCCGCACCACCACGATGCGCGGCCTCAGGGACGCGAGGTAGTCGCGCAGCCCGGTCGCGTCGAGGTGCTTGAGCGTCATCACGCTCACACCACCTCGACCACTACCGTGGTCTTGCCCCCGTTCGCCGGGTCGTCAGCCTCGATGTCGATCAGGCGCCCGTCCGGCATGTCGTCGCTCAGGTCCTTGAGGAGCTGCGCCAGGTCGATCCCCTTCTGCGACAGTTCGGTCGTGGCCTCCGCGGGGAGGAAGCGACCGGCGTACTTGGCGAGCGCCAGTGGGATGTTCACGCGCACCTTGGCGCCGGAATCGTCGCCGTTGGGGGGCGCGTCCACGGCGATGCGTAGGACCCTTGCCGATCCCCGCGGCTTGGCGGTCGGGGCGGAGGCTTCGGCCACCTGACCGGGAGCGCCGATGGCCTTGAGTAGGTCCGTGGCCGCGTCGACCGTGATGCGCCCGGCCGCGAGCATGTCGAGGATGCGCTTGCGGGCCTCTTGGTCATTCATGGTCGTCGCCGCTCCGCAAGAAGATGTCGCCGGCGATCACCTTCAGTTCGAGGGTGGCGGTCCCGGCTCCGACGGTCCCCTCGACGCGGCAACCGACCAGCCTGCGCTCGGTCCTGAAGGGCGGCTCCGTCTTGATGTCGCCGACGGAGACGCCGCCATCGACGGTCACGTCCGACCCGGGCAGGAGCACCACGTTGACCACGCCCGCCTTCGCGGCGATGCGGTGGCGGCCGCTCGTGGGCGCGATGCTGATGTCCACGTTCCCCGCCACGGTGTCCAGGTCCACGCCCTTGAGGCCGTGGGCACCGAGGTCGCCACCCGTGAGCGTGCCGCGCAGGAACTCGACGCCGCCGAGGTCGATGTCGCCGGCCGTCTTGGCGAGGTCGACGCCGAAGCCGGGCGGGAGCCGCAGCGAGAAGTCGCCCTTCATGACGTTGCCGAGGCCCAACCGGACCGGACCGGCACCGCGGCGCGGCGCACCGGTGAGCCGGTAGCCCTCGTCGGTCGGTTCGAACCTTAGCTCGTGCGTGTCTGAGGTGCCCGTCGGGGCGATGAGCTGCGGGTCGACGGTCACGTCAAGGTCGCCGGCGACCATCTCCACGCGCACCCATCTGACGGTCGGAGGGACGGCTCGAGCCGCCGCGGCCCCGGGCGGGGTCTGGCTCGTCGCTGCGGCGGGGGTCGCCGGGGCGACCGAGGCGGCCGGGGCCGCCTGGGAGGTCGGGGTCGCCTGGGCGGCCGGGCCGGCGGGAGTCGCCGGGGGGACCGGAGCGACCGGGGCGACCGGAGCGGTGGGGGCCGCTGGGGCAGCGGGGGCTAGCGGCGGCATGGAGGTCCCCGGCGTGTCCGAGGGGCCGACCGACCTCAACACCGCGATCAGCCGGTCGCCCTCCTCGGGGGTTATGCGGCCGTCGGCCACCATGTTGGCTACGCGCTCGATCTCGCTCATGCTCTCTCCGGTTGGGCCCTGACGGGCGGCGACGGCGGCCGCTTCCGGCGCCGTCACCACGCGGTCAGCTGAAGTTCGGGGCGGGGCGGGGCGGCTCGTCAAGGCCGCGGCCGCCGTTGGAAGGGCGCTGCATGTCGTCGATCCGTTCGGCCCAGGCTTGCAGCAAGCGTGCCAGGCGGTGACGGAAGCTGAAGACGCCGGCGCGCCCGAGCCGGTAGTTCGCCGCTTCCGCTCGCAACTCTCCCGGGCGGTCCTGCACGCGGCGTAGATCCAAGTACGCGTTCATCTCCTCGCCTCCTCGAAGAGATGATAAGGTGTGCTTACCAGATTGTCAAGTCGGACTTTCTATCTTGTTAACTCCGGTCTTGCATCTTCATCGAACGGGGTGAGCACGTAGGCGCCGTCGACCATCCGCGTGGCGGCGTACCCGCGCTCGAACGTCGAGCTCATCACGCTGCCGATGGCCTCGCGCCAGGAACGCGCGAGCTCGGGGGCGGCGCCCAGGAGGTACGTGGCGTCGGCCGGCGCCGCCACCATCAGAGGCGCGCCGCGCGCGATGGCGGCGGCGTCGACCGACACGACCGCCGGCCCGGCCAGACGGTCCGGCCCGGCGGCTCGGAGGGCCCACGTGGCCTCGGGCGGCCGCGGCGCCGGCCGCCGGACCTCGCCGCGCGCCAAGCGGTCCACCTCGTCGCTGTCCAGCCGCCACAGGGCCAGGAACCTGTCGGTCGCCTGCCCACCGCCGAGCGGTCCGCTCATCGGCCCGTAGAAGTCCGGGAGGTACTCCGCCCCAACCGCGCCGAGGTGTTCCAGGTTCAGGTTGGCGTTCCGCGCCTGGAGCGGGTCGAACGTCCAGGTGATCCAGCGGAGCCCGCGCGCGAGGCACCAGGCCCGCTGATCCCACTTGAGCGCCCTACCCACGCCGTGCCCTCGAGCCTCCGGGCTCACGGCCACCATGTGGGAGTGGAGCCCCGGACCCTGCATGCCCCGTCCGTGCGGTTGCGCGAGGAAGCCGTAGGAGAAGCCGACCAGCCGGTCACCGACGAACGCGCCGGCGAGCTGCCCGCCGGCGTGGATGACGGCGCGGATCTGCGAGATGGGGACGATCTCCACGTCGTCCAGGCCCCAGACGTCGCGCTGCAGCCGCTCGACCTCCATCAGCTCCGCATGGCTCGACAGCGGGCTGACCTCGACGCTCCCGTGGTCGACCGCCGCGCGGTCGTGGCTACTGTGGTCGCCTGGCTCGTTCGGTGTCACCGATCACCCTCCCGGCGGCGGGAAGCCGCCTCGGGAAAGGCTACTACCTGGAGCCGGGGTGGTGGTCGGTCACGCGCGTGAGGAGCGGCGGGTCAGCGGCGGTCCCCCCGGCGGGGCCCGATCAGGCGTCGCCGGGGTGCGGCGGCTGACCCGTGAGGCTGAAACGTGGCTCGTCGACGAGCCAGCCCGTGTGCCGCTCCACGTACTCCTTGAGGAAGCGCCCGAGCGGGACGCCGTCGATCATGGGCGCCGGCACGTCCTGAACCTCGCCCGTCGCCGGGCAGACCACGTGGTAGTGGGTGCTGACGTTGCTGTCGTAAAGCGCCTGGCCCGCCGCGCCCCTGAACTCGCGCACCAGGCCGGCGCCGGCGAGGGCCGAGAGGTTCAGGTACACGGTCGACAGGCTGAGGTCCTCGCCGCGGTGCTTCAGGTCGAGGTAGAGGCTCTCGGCGCTGACGTGCCGGTCCTCCTCCAGAAGGAAGGAGAGGATGACCTCGCGCGGCCGGCTGTAACGCAGACCGTGCTCGCGCAGCACCTCGCGAGCGCTGACCTCATGGTGGTCGACATGACTACCGCCCTGCGTCTCCTCGACTCGCCCGTCGTCCGCTCCGACGGCGCCGCCATGGGTGTGGGTGAACTCTTCCATCGTCATCTCCAACGAGGCCGGCGTGCGTCCCTGTGTTCCAGCCTAGCATGTCGGAATCACTCCGACTTCATCGCGGCTGTAACTCCGCCCCGCATGTCCAAGAATAGCAGGTCGGGGCGCGAATAGGAACGACTAGCCGCGCGCAGCGAGGAGCGCGCCTTGTGCACCGCACGGACCGTGCCCAGGGCGGACGGTCTCCACGGCGTTGAACGTTCCGCCCCGAGCCCCGCCGTGTGCGGCAGGACCCGGGGCGACAGTTGCTGGACGGAGCCGGCCTACAGCAGGTCTTGGACGGCCTCGCGCTCTTCGAGCAACTCGGCCTCGGACGCCTTCATCCGCTCCCGGACGCGCGCCCCGAGCTCGAGCCCTTCGACTACCTGAGGGCGTCCGTCCCTGACGGTCACCGGGTAGGAGTAGATGATGCCCTCCGCGATCCCGTAGGCACCGCTGGGGATGCCCATGCTTACCCAATCGCCCTCGGGGGTGCCGAGCGCCCAGTCGCGCATGTGGTCGATGGCGGCGTTCGCGGCCGACGCGGCGCTGGACGCACCGCGAGCGTCGATGATGGCGGCGCCGCGCTTCTGGACCGTCGGGATGAAGCCGCTCTCGACCCAGGCGGCGTCGACCAGTCCGGCGGCTGGCCGGCCGCCGACAGCGGCGTGGCTCAGGTCGGGAACCTGCGTGCTCG
Organism: uncultured bacterium; assembly: GCA_964398765.1. Classification (GTDB taxonomy): domain Bacteria; phylum Deinococcota; class Deinococci; order Deinococcales; family Trueperaceae; genus JAAYYF01. The sequence goes on from CAYNNL010000038.1 coordinate 8,358, forward strand.
AGTGGTTGCCCCAGATGATCATGCGGGTGACGTCGGCCACCTTCGCGCCGGCCTTGGTCGCCAGCTGGCTCTTGGCACGGTTGTGATCGAGGCGCGTCATGGCGCTGAACTGCTCGGGCGAGAGGTCCGGGGCGTTGCGCATGGCGATGAGGCAGTTCGTGTTCGCGGGGTTGCCGACCACGAGGACCTTCACGCCGCGGGCCGCGTTGTCGTTGAGGGCCCGACCCTGCACGGTGAAGATGGCACCGTTCGCCTGCAGCAGGTCCTTGCGCTCCATCCCAGGCCCGCGCGGGCGCGAGCCCACGAGGAGGGCGAAATCGGCGTCCTTGAACGCCACGGCGGGATCGTCGGTGGCCACCACGCCCTGCAGCAGCGGGAAGGCGCAGTCGTCGAGTTCCATCACGACGCCCTCGAGCGCCTTGAGGGCAGGTGTTATCTCCAGGAGCTGAAGGATGACCGGCTGGTCGGGGCCGAGCATGGCGCCGGATGCGATGCGGAACAGCAGCGCGTAACCGATCTGCCCAGCGGCGCCCGTGACAGCGACGCGAACGGGTTGCTTCATGACGTCACCTCTGTTCGATTCGAGCGTCGAGCATGGTCCTGGCCGGAGGCGCCTCGCGCGTCCTACCGCGCCCTACTTCGCCTGGACGCCGTGCCAGTCGGCGCTTCGCCGGCATCGTACCACCGTGACGGTCCAGGCGCCCCCGCCGTGGGCGCCGCGCGGGCCCGCGCACCACCCGGCACGGGGTCGGAGGGAGTTCGCCTCAGCCCTGGTAGCCGAGGAGTTCCAGCAGGCGCTGCAGCTCGTCCTCACCCTTGAAGTGAAGCTCGATGCGTCCCTTCTTGCCGCTGCCGGCGATGGTCACCCGCGTGCCGGCGAAGCGACTCAGGTCCTCTTCGAGCCTGGCGTACCGAGGGGTCCGCTTCGCGCTGCCGGCGGCCGACACGGGGCGCTTGAGTGCCTCCGCCTCGCGGACGCTGAGGCCATGCCTGACGATCTCGTCCAGCGCCCACTCCCGATCGGCCTCCGGCTGGCCGAGGATGGCGCGGGCGTGACCGGCGGCGATCACCCCGTCCTCCACCGCCGCCTGCGCACGGTCGGGCAACGCGAGGAGGCGCAGCGTGTTCGCGATGGCGCTGCGGCTCTTACCGACGGCCTCCGCGACGCGCTCCTGGTTCATCCCGAAGTCGAGGAGCAGCTTGAAGGCCCGCGCCTCCTCCATGGCGTTCAGGTCCTCGCGTTGGAGGTTCTCGACGATCGCGATCTCGAGGGTCTCCTGGTCGCTGAGTTCCCTCACGATGGCCGGGAGGCTGGTCAGGCCCGCGCGCTGAGCGGCCCTGAAGCGCCGCTCGCCAGCGACGATCTCGTAGCCGTCGGCCGTGGGGCGCACGACGATAGGCTGCAGGACGCCCTTGGCGGCGATCGAGGCCGCGAGTTCGGCGATGCCCTCGTCTTCGAGCCGCCTGCGCGGTTGGAACGGCGAGGGTGTCAGCTGGCCGACCTGCAGCTGCTGCACGCCCCCCTTGTCGGCCTTGGGAAGCAGCGCGTCGAGCCCCCTACCGAGACCCCTAGGCTTCGCTGACACGCCGGATCACCTCCTCGGCCAGCGCCTCATACGCGACGGCTCCCTGCGACGTGGGCGCGTACTCCAGCACCGACTGACCGTACGAGGGCGCCTCGGCCAGGCGCACAGTGCGTGGGATTATCGTCTCGAACACCAACCCTCCGAAGTGCTTGCGGACGTTCTCCTCGACCTCCTGGGAGAGCCGCGTGCGGCCGTCGTACATGGTCAACAGGATCCCGAGTATCCGCAGCTCGGGGTTGACCGACCCCCGGATCCGCTCGACCGTGTCCATCATGGACGCGATGCCCTCCAACGCGTAGTACTCCGTCTGGAGCGGGACCACCAGGAGGTCGGCCGCCGCGAGCGCGTTGAGGGTGAGGATACCCATGGACGGCGGCGCGTCGACGATGACGAAGTCGTAGTTCGGACGCACGCCCATGAGGCCGCGGGCAAGCAGCCGCATGTTCTCCCTGCCGGCGTCCACCTCCACCTGGACGCCCGCGAGGTCGGCCGAGGCCGCCAGCAGGTCCAGGTTAGGCGTCGCCGTGGTGCACACCGCCTGGCGCGCGGATGAGCGCCCGGCGATCACGTCGTAGAGCGTACGCTCCGGCGCCGTGACGCCCACGCCGCTGCTCGCGTTGGCCTGCGGGTCGAGGTCGACCAGGAGGATGCGGCGCCTCCCCGCTAGAGCCGCAGACAGGTTGACCGCTGTGGTGGTCTTGCCGACGCCGCCCTTCTGGTTGATCACGCCGATGATCGGCACGCAGAACCTCCGGGGAGCCTGATGGCAACGAGGCTACCACGCGACCCGAGTTCCTCCTCCACGACCTGGGCTAGGGCCGAGGCGTCCCCGGCCTCCGCGCGCCAATCGCGGCCGCGGCGCGATATCAGCCAGCACGGATCGCCCCTCACCCCGCCCGTCAGGGCGACCAGGTCGGGCACGGAGGCGACCGCCTGCGCGGTCACGGCGTCGGCGGCCACGCCCGCCAGCTCGCGCACGTCGCCCCCGAACACCTTCGCGTTACCAAGGCCCAACCCGCCGACGACGAGCTCCAGGAACGCTGCGCGCCGACGACGCCGCTCGACGAGGTGGACCGTCGCCCGTGGCAGCGTCGCCGCGATCACCACTCCCGGCAGACCCACGCCCGAGCCCACGTCCACGACGCACGCGGTGGGGCCGACGAGGCGCTCGATCAGCGCCGCGTAACGCCCCGCCTCCTCCATGAGCGCGTCGAACCCCTCCAGTGCCCGGCCGGATACCAGGTCGAGAGCGGGGTGGTACCTCTCTACGAGCGCACGGTAGCCGGCGAGCAGGTCGCCCGGCTCGGGCGACGTGGCGCCGGGGTGATCAGCCACGGCGCTCCGTGGGCCAGGGCCCCGGCGACACCCGCCGAGGTGACCGGACCGCGGGCCTCCTGCGGCCCGGTAGGCCGGTGGGAACGCTCCGCGATCGCGTGCCCGACGCCATGCTCTCTCGTTGTTTCACGTGAAACATCCCCTGGGTCGCTCAGCCGCCCGACCGCTCGACCGCGCCCGGGTGGTGTCCCTTCAGGTGGACGAGCAGCGCGGCCACGTCGCTGTCCCGCACCCCGCGCACCCGCTGCGCGGCACCCAGCGTGGCCGGCGCGGCGCGACGCAAGGCGGCCAGCCCCTCGTTGGACAGGCTAGCGACGCGCTCGAGCTCCACGCCGTCCAGGCTCATGCGTTCGTAGGCGGCCCGGCCGCCCAGCTGCTTGTTGGCCCGCTCGATGTACGCGGCGTAGCGCACGAGCGTGACGACCCGCTCCACCTCCGCGGCCGTCAGTGGCTCGTCGGCCCCGCCCGTCAGAGCGACGACGTCGTCGTACTCGACCCCGGGTCGACACAGCAGGGTAGCGGCGAGCGTCCCGTCGTGTCTCACGCGCCCGAGCCGCCCGACCTCCCGCTGCACCCTCCCGTCCGACGCGCGGTGGCGGGCCAGGTCGGCGTCGCTCACCAGCCCCCACTCGTTGCCCAGGCCCATCAGCCGCTCGTTGGCGTTGTCTTGTCGGTGGAGGAGGCGGTACTCGTTGCGGGAGGTCAGCATGCGGTACGGCTCCTCGATGCCCCAGCGCACCAGGTCGTCGAGCATCACGCCCAGGTAGCCCTGGTCGCGCCTCACGGTCACCCGCTCCATACCGGCAGCGTGCCGTGCCGCGTTCACGCCGGCGACCAGACCCTGCGCGGCGGCCTCCTCGTACCCGCTCGTGCCGTTGATCTGCCCCGCCGAGAACAGGCCCGGCAGCTTGCGCGACATGAGGGTGACGTCGAGCTGGGCGGGGTCGAGCGCGTCGTACTCCACCGCGTACGCGTAACGGTGGATCCTCGCGGCCTCGAAGCCGGGGAGGGTCCGGATCATCTCGTCCTGCACCTCGGGCGGCATCGAACTCGACAGCCCCTGAAGGTAGAGCTCGCTCGTGTCGAGACCGTCGGGCTCGACGAACAGCAGGTGATGGTCCTTGTCGGAGAACCGCACCACCTTGTCCTCGATGGACGGGCAGTAGCGTGGCCCGGCCCCCTCGATCTCCCCGCCGTACATGGCGGACTCGTGTAGGTGTTCTTGGATGAGCGCATGCGTGGCCGGCGTGGTGCGGGTGAGCCAGGTGGGCGTGCTAGTCATCCTGGGCCCCGGGACGCCGCTGAAGGCGCGCGGCGGGTCGTCCGACGGCACCTCCTGCAGCACCCCGAGGTCCACTGAGTCTGCCCGGATACGCGGCGGTGTGCCCGTCTTGAGCCTGATCAGCTCGTGGCCCGTGGCGCGCAGCGACGCAGACAGGTGGCGCGCCGGCGCCTCGCCCTGCCTACCGGCAGGCCGCTGGCGCTTGCCGTACCAGACGACGCCGGCGAGGAACGTGCCCGTGCAAAGCACCACCGTGGGCGAGCGCAGCACCCGGCCGTCAGTGGTCGACACGCCGGCCACCGCCCCGGCCTCCGTCAGCACCTCGGCCGCCTCGGCGCGCACGACCTCGATGCCACCCTCGCTCTCGATGACGGCACGCGCGGCCGCGGCGTACCCGTCGCGCTCGTTCTGAACCCTGAGGGACTGGACGGCGGCCCCCTTTGAGGCGTTCAGGGTCCGCGTGTGGATGGCCGTCAGGTCCGCCAGCCGCCCCATCTCCCCGCCGAGCGCGTGGAGTTCGAAGACCAGTTGCGACTTGCCGGGCCCGCCCACGGCCGGGTTACACGGCATGACGCCGATCTTGTCGGGGTTGGGAAGCATCATCGCGGTCTTCGCGCCGAGGCGCGCGGCGGCCAACGCCGCCTCGATGCCGGCATGCCCGCCGCCTATCACGACCACGTCGAACTCGCGCCTCATGCTTCCCTCCGTCCCACGCCGCGGCGACACGTTCCCCCGGGGCCGGAGCCTCCGGAGTCGACGACCGATCGGCCGAGCGCCACAGAGTATAGCGGCAGCCCGCCACGGTGGCCCGTCGCCCAGACCGGAACACCGCCTCGTCCGGCCCCCGGGGGCCGGACGAGGCGGTGGCACCATCTGATAGACTGCCGGGGCCTGCGGCGCACCGCGATCCAACCCGTGACAGACGTGCACGGCGCCACCGCCGCGGGTCCACGGCCGCGCACGACCCGACGGCGCACGCTGTCCTCCGTGGACCCGCTGCCGCCGCGCCGCCCGCCGCCAGAGGCAGCCGGTGGTCCGGTCCGCGGCCCCTGCGGCCACGGAGCGGTGCGACCTGTCGCTGAGGTGCGGACGAGCCGGGAGGGAGGGGTTACGCGATGGCGGAGAAGATGCAGGGCATGTGGGACGACGTCATCGCGCGGGTGCGCGAGGAGATCCCCGAGGTGGAGTTCCGCACCTGGTTCGCGCACGTCACCCCCCACGGCATCGTCGACGGCTCGTTCGTGTTGGGCGTCCCCCACACGTTCGCGCGAGACTGGCTGAAGAGCAACTACACGGACGTGATCGAGGGCGCTCTCCGAGCGCTGGGGATGGATTCGCCGCGCGTCACGTTCCAGGTCGTACCCACCCAGGTCACCGAGCAACAGGACATGTTCAGCGCGCCGGCCGTGGAGACCCGACACGCGGATCAGCTGGCCGTACGCAAACCGACGCTCAACCCCAAGTACGTGTTCGCCAACTTCGTCGTGGGGCCGAACAACAACCTGGCCAACGCCGCCGCGCGCGCCGTCGTCGAGGCGCCGGGCCGGGCGTACAACCCGCTCTTCCTCTACGGTGAGGCGGGCCTCGGCAAGACCCACCTCATGCACGCCGTTGGGCACGCGGTGTTCGAGACCAAGCCGCACCTCCAGGTGGAGTACGTCACCACCGAGGCGTTCACGAACGACCTCATCACGGCCATCCGCGAGGACCGGATGACGCAGTTCCGGGACCGCTACCGCACCATCGACGTACTACTGATCGACGACATCCAGTTCATCGCCGGCAAGGAGCGGACGCAGGAGGAGTTCTTCCACACCTTCAACGCCCTCTACGAGTCCGGCAAGCAACTCATCGTGTCGTCCGACCGGCCGCCGAAAGACATCCCGACGCTCGAGAAGCGTCTCAGGAGCCGGTTCGAGTGGGGCCTGATCACGGACATCCAACCCCCTGAACTGGAGACGCGCATCGCGATCCTGGCAATGAACGCCGAGTACCGCGGCGTGAAGGTGCCACAGGAGGTCATCGACTACATCGCCCGCCACGTGACCTCCAACATCCGAGAACTCGAAGGTGCCCTCGTCCGCGCCATCGTCTACGCCTCGCTGAACCAGTCCCCGCTCAACCGGCAGACCGTGGCCAAGGCCCTGTCAGACGTCTTCGCCCCCGGCGAGATCAACCTGACGATGCCCGACATCCTCCGGCGGACCTCCGAGCACTTCGGCGTCAAGCCCGACGACGTCCGCGGCAAGGGCCGGCGGCAGGAACTGGTCGTTCCGCGCCAGGTGGCCATGTTCCTGATACGCGAGCTAACGACGCACTCCTACCCGGAGATAGGCGATTACTTCTCCGGCCGCGACCACTCGACGGTCATGTACGCCGTACAGAAGATCCAGGCGCTGCTGGACGAAGACGGCGACGTGCCGCGCGCGGTCCGCACCATCCGCGACTCTCTCGTCTGATCACCCACGCACCCCTGTTGACAAGCCTATGGAGAAGCTGTGTATGAGCTGTGGACGACCCTGTGGAGGGTCGTCCCTCTATCACCACCTGGGGATGACGGTGGAACGAGCGGCTGGTTATCCACAACGGAGTCCGGGTTATCCACACCGCGTTCAACACCCGGTCCAGCGTCCCAGACGACAGTACTGGCGTTCTCCACATCTTCCACAGCCCCTACTATTAGAGGTTCTCCCATCAACCTGTGAAGAGGATCCCGAAGAGCAGATGACCAGACACCTCGTCTGGTGTTCGGGGTGGCACCCCTCGGATGGTCTCCATCCCTGGCCGCTCAGGGACCGCGAACAGGCAACTCGGTATGCCAAGGATGGCGCCCCGGCCGATAGCCACGGTGAGTGTTCGAGCTGGACGATGTATGCTCTAGCCGGGCTCGAGGGCGGTAGCGTGTCGACCGCCACGCGAACCCGCAAGCCCCTGACGCTGCAACGCCGTGCAGCTCGTCGGCGCGGTGACAGACGGAGAAGCCCAGGAGAGATGCCCAGGAGAGTCGCATGAAGGTGCTCGTCCCGAAGAAGAGCCTCGTCGAAACGCTCGCCCGCGTCGAACGTATCGTCCCCAGTCGCTCCAGCAACCCAGGGCTCAGCCTGCTGCGCATCGACGTCGACGAGACCGGCATGGAACTCAGCGGTTCGAACATGGACGTGGACATCCGTGCGCGCTTCGCCGTCGATTCACCCGGGAGCGGGAGCTTCGCCGTCATTGGTCACGTATTCAGCCAGGTCGTGCGCGCGTTGCCATCTGACGACGTGGCCATCGAGCTCGGTGACGACGAGATGGAGATCAGTTCGGGAGCCTTCGCGACCAGGCTGCAGCTCATGGCGCCGAGCGCGGCACCCGTCCTCACCTTCCCGACCGAACTGGCTGGTTCGCTCGACGCCGGCAAGCTCGAGCGGGCGCTGTCGGCCGTCAAGTACGCCGCGTCCGTCGCCGACTTCCAGGCCGTGTTCCGAGGCGTCAAGCTCGAGCTCGAGGACGGCCGCACCCGGAGCGTCGCCACCGACGGCTTCCGCCTGGCGTACTACGACCTGCCGGCCAGCTCCGGTCTGGCGGCGGAGATCATCGTGCCCGCGAAGAGCATCGAGGAGCTGCTGAGGGTGCTGGGCGACGGTGAGGTTAGGCTCGGCCTCGAGCCCGGCCAGCTCAGCGTCCAGCACGGCAACTACGCGATGAACCTGAAACTGATGGATGGAACCTTCCCCGATTACGAGCGAGTGATCCCCAAGCGCTTCCCGGTGAGCATCACGCTGCCCGCCGGGACCCTGGCCGAAGCCGTGACCCGCGCCGCTCTGATGGCCGACAAGACGGCCAACAACCGCGTCGACCTGTTCATCAAGGGCGGTGAGGTGCGCATCACGGCCGAGGGCAGCTTCGGTAGGAGCCAGGAGACGATCTCCGTCATGCAGGAGGGCACCGATTCGGAGATCGCCGTCTCGTACAACAGTAAGTACCTCGTGGACGCCCTGTCACACGTCGGCGGCGACGTTCGGCTCAGCCTCTCCTTCTCCGGAACCGAGGCGGCGCCCAGCGTGGTGACGGACCTGAGCGACCCGAGCTACCTAGCCATGGTGGTACCCCTCAAGACTTCGTGAACCTGGGGTACAGGAGGACCGATGACAAGCATTGAAGACGTGCGCGCGTTGGAACTACTCGACTCGCGCGGCAACCCGACCGTGGGCGCCGTGGTCACGCTCGCCAGCGGCGCCACCGGGATGGCCGCCGTGCCGTCCGGCGCAAGCACCGGCGCTCACGAGGCCGTCGAACTGAGGGACGGCGGCGGCCGTTACCTAGGCAAGGGCGTGCTGAAGGCCGTCCAGAACGTCAACGAACGAATCGCGCCCGAGCTGATCGGCATGGACGCGCTCGAGCAGGCCACCATCGACCGCACCATGTGCGAGCTCGACGGCACCCCCAACAAGGGCGAGCTCGGCGCCAACGCCATCCTGGCAGTGTCGCTGGCCACCGCGCGCGCGGCGGCCGGTGCCCTCGACCTGCCCCTCTACCGCTATCTCGGCGGCCCCAACGGACGCGTGCTGCCGGTGCCGCTCATGAACGTCATCAACGGAGGCAAGCACGCCGACAACGCCGTCGACATGCAGGAGTTCATGCTCGTGCCCCTCG